>FR878675.1:0-31295 GCA_000434535.1 Collinsella sp. CAG:166 | reverse complement strand
CCGCCGCCATCGGCGGCGCCATCTCCGCCAGCTCCGGAGCCGACTTCCTGTGCTACGTGACGCCGGCCGAGCACCTGTGCCTGCCCAACGCCCAGGACGTGCTCGACGGCCTCATGGCCACCAAGATCGCCGCACACGCCGCCGACATCGCCAAAAAGGTGCCCCACGCCCGCGACATGGACGACAAGATGGGCCAGGCACGCCGCAAGCTCGACTGGGACGCCATGTGGAAGTGCGCTCTCGACCCGGTCACCGGTAAGAAGCGCTACGAGGAATCCCCCGCTGCCACCGAGGGCACCTGCACCATGTGCGGCAAGATGTGCGCCGTCCGCACCGTCAACAAGGTGTTCGAGGGTACGACGATCGATCTCGGCATGGAGGACTAGCCTTATCGCCGCGATCGCCTATGGGCTCGCCGCAGCACCTGCCAATTGTTAACCTGTGAACATTTGCTTGCATTTGCGTAAAAATTGCATCTCGCGCCCGGGTTCGGCATATCGCCGGCCTGGGCCTCTTTATAATGCGGGGTAAAAGACCCATTTGAATCCGACCGAACAAGGGAGCGAACATGGATCGCAGTAAGGTACCCGCCGTTCTATCCATCGCAGGATCCGATTCCAGCGGTGGCGCCGGCATTCAGGCCGACATCAAGACCATCACGGCGCACCGCCTGTATGCCGAGACGGCCATCACAGCCATCACAGCGCAAAACACACTGGGCGTTACCGCCGTGCAGAACATCTCCCCGGATATTGTCGCAGCGCAGATCGATGCCGTTTTTGACGATATACGACCCAGCGCCGTCAAGATCGGCATGGTCTCCTCTGCCGAGATTATCGAGGTTATCGCCGACCGCTTGAGCGCGTGGGACGCACAAAATATCGTCGTCGACCCCGTCATGGTCGCCACCTCGGGTGCTCGCCTCATTGCCGAGGATGCCGCTGAGGCACTCACCCGCCGCCTGTTCCCGCTGGCGACCGTTATCACGCCCAACATTCCCGAGGCCATGGCGCTGCTCGATTATGAGGTCGATTCCGAGCGCACGCAGCAAAATGCCGCCATGCTTCTCACCCGTCGCTTTGGCTGCGCGTCTCTCGTTAAGGGCGGGCATTTTGTCAACGAGGCCAACGATGTGCTAGCAGAGCCCGCGCCGCTCGATGACGAGGGCAACCATCTGGGCGATCCGCTCACCACGTGGTTCCGCCACAAGCGCATCGAGACCGGCAACACGCACGGTACTGGCTGTACGCTTTCGTCCGCCATCGCCTGCGCGCTGGCCCAGGGCATGGATCTTGCCGATGCCGTCAACGCCGGCAAGGCCTACCTAACGGGTGCTCTCGCCGCTGGCTTTGACATGGGCAAAGGCTCCGGGCCCGTCAACCACATGTGGCAATATTAAGATTCGCAGCCCAAAACCACCGCAAAGGGGACAGACACCTTTGCGGCGGCTTGGGATCGCACTACTCACCGAGCATCTCTTGGAGCTTGGCTGCCACGGCGTGACCCAGGCTCTCGTGGCTTTCGGGCATCATATGCAGATAGTCGATATCGCCCGGCTCGGCAAAGTCGGCGGCATTCAAAAAGTCGCAGCCAAACTGCTCAGCCACATGTGCGTAGTACTCACCAAAATGCTCCGAGGCCTCGACAGAACGCTCGTCAAAATCGGTCATATATACATCGGCGATTTGCGGCTTGATCTTGATAGGTGCCATCAGCAGAATACGCGGGCAGGGTGCGGCATTGGTCCAGGGAAATGCACGCACCGCGCGAATCAGTGCCATGGTGCCACGGGCAATATCGGAGGCCGTCACACCAAAGACCGTCTTGCAATCGTTAGTTCCCAGCATAATAACGATCGCATCCAGCGGCTTATGGGCCTCGAGCAGCATCGGCAGCGCGCGGATGCCGTTAAGATTGGTATCCAGATGGCACATGTCGTCGCGTACCGTCGTGCGGCCGTTGAGGCCTTCTTCAATTACATGCCAGCCCTCGCCTAAGTCACGTTGGGCCACGCCGCACCAGCGCACATCCTGCGCATAGCGCACCGCGGTGCCGTCGCGCATGCCCGCCGGATCGTAACCATAGGTGTTGCTGTCGCCAAAGCATAGAACGTTTTTCATCGTAAGCCCCTCGCTCAGTAAAAAGCCGACGGAAGCAGCCTCTCCCGTCGGCTCGGCCTATCTGTCAGCACGTACCGATTACAGGTACTTGCGCCAATCGTCCTCGTCCTCATCATCCTCGGTAGCAGCCTGGGCCTGCTCGGCGGCGCGAGCTGCCGCAGCGCGAGCGGCAACCTGGGCATAGGACTCCTCGTTGCGCTCGGGGAAGTTTGCCAGCACGTGCTCGAACTTGGCAAAATCCTCATCCCAGCGCGTAGAAGGCACGGCAAAGAAGACCTGCTTGACCTTAAAGTCGCCCGACGCGAGCTCCTTGCGGAAGAGCTCGGCCACGGTCTCTGCGTCAAAGCCGTTGTTGTCGCAGCCCCAAGCGCCCAGCACGAGCTTCTCGCGACCCAGCTCGTCGCAGATGGCAAGCACAAAGCGAATGCGGTCGCGCAGGGCATCCAGCAGAGCATCGTCGCTCACGCGATACTCCTGGCGGGCGCGCTTGACGTTGGGCGCGGCGGCCACGATCACGTCGGCGTATGCATGCACGTGGTTGCGGTCGAAGCGCACCGCAGGCACCACCAGCGCACGGTTTCGGTAAAGCTCGCAGTTGATGTTGCGGCGACGGTTCTCGCCGTACCATTTGCGCTGCTTATCGAGAACGTTGTACAGATACGAATCGGCGCACAGCGTGGCCTCCTGGCCCAGATAACCCTGAATATAGCCACCGCCCGGGTTGGTGAACGAGGCAAAGGCGAGCACGGCCATGTCGCAGAACTGCGCATAGCCACGACCGTTGTCCAGGATGGCCTGCGTGGCGGAGGCATCGAGCACGGTGACCTCGGGCAGAACCGGAGCGGGCTCCTCAGCAGGCGCGGACTCAGCTTCAGCGATTTCCTCGGCAGACTCCTCGACGGGCTCAGGCGCTGCCTCGGTCTCGGGCGCCGCCTCGGTCTCGGCAGCCTCCGCGCCCTCGACGTCCTCGGCAACCTGTTCTTCGGCGGCCACAGCACTCTGAACCTTGGCCTTCATCGCCGCGACAAAGCCGGCAGGCATACCGTCAAACTCGCGAACACCGGCAAGCGAACGCTCGATATCCTTGGCGCACGCTTCGGACACAGTTGCCACGTGACGCTCGGCGGCCTTGGCACGGGCCTCGCGCTTGGGATTGGGCTGACCCGCGCGATTAGACCTGCGGTTACGGTTCCTGTTGTCGACGTCTGCCATAAGTGGTCACCTTTCTCGGTCGCTGCCGCTATCGGCTTTTTCCATCCATGATACCCCGCCGCATACAAAAAAGACGGCCCCGAAGGACCGCCTTTCGCATCGATTTACACGCACGGCAAGCACCGCCGCAATTCACCACTAGTCGCGACGGCCAAGGATGTTCAGGATGCGCAGGAACACGTTGATAATGTCCACGAACAGATTGGACGCCATGAGCACGGCGTTGGGCAGTGTAGGCGGCACTGTCGTGGCAACATAGGTGTCGTAGCCAATAAAGCCGGCGAACACCACGATCACGATCAGGTCGGTGATGGTCTGCGAGACGCCCATGAACATCAGCACGATCTCAACCAGAATAGTGGCGAGCAGAATGCCAAAACCGATGCCATATACGCGCTGGAAAAACTTGGGGAACGTCACGCCCAAGGCGCCAAAGACAAAGGTGATGGCGGCCGTGGCGATAAAGGCAGTGTTGATGGTGGGCAGGTCGTAGTTGGCAAGGCCAAACGACGCGGTCAGGCCAAAGGTACTCGCAAAGATTACGTAGCCCACAAGGGACAGACCCACAGACTGCTTGCCCGCGGCGGCCGACATCATGACCATGCCGACGATGGTCAAAATAAACGAGCCAAAGACCAGCGGCAAGGCGGCGCCGCTCATCATCATGCGGGCAAACGCCATGGTGCTCGTAAAGTAAGCACCGGCACCCATGGCGCAAAAGCCCAAAAAGATCAGGGCAGACATGGCAAGGTTGTACGCACGCGGCGACATCTCCTTGGCACGGCTTGCGCCGCTCTCAATGGGGCCGTTCTGATAACCCTGGATATCGTTCATAATATCGTCCTTTCAAAAGCGCCGCGACAGCGCCGTAGGTGACAAGATTCCTGCCATTGTACCCGAATGCCGCGCGCTCTTACCTGCGGCGCCCGCTCTCGAGCGTACGGTCGAATGCCCACACCCACCAACGCATCAGATGGGCCTGCGAGCCATCCGGTCGCTCGCGCGCCTGTTCTTCCAGATACAGTTCGGTCGTATGCCCACCAAAACGAACCTTATAGGTTGCCGTACGAATGCCGTGAACCGTTAGGCCAAAACCGGTGGATGAGACAATCTCGTCGATCGTAAAACAGCGACCGTCGACCCAGCAGACGGTAACCGGCACGACTTGTCCGCCCGCGAGGATGCGGGCCACGACGTCCACATACTGCTTGTGCACGCGTCGAGTTTTACCATCTGTCTGTCGATATTCCATGCCTCCTATTATCGAACGCATGTTTGCATATTGTAAAGCGAACAGGCTGTGGTTTTGGGATGTTGGGGCGCGCACGTGTCCTCATGGCGTGCTAGCAAAAAGAACACCCGCGGTCAACAGGGCTAATATTCAATTTTAGTGCCAAAAAGTTCACTTCTCCCATCAGAACTCGGTAAAGAAACCCGCAGGAGGTGATACGATTTATCATGTTTTTGTAACGTGCCTGCAAACTTCGAGAAAGCCCATATATGGACGTAACGTTCTCAACCTTCCTCGGCCAAATTGTGTCGAACCCAGTCCTTGCCGTCACCGTGATCCTCGCGCTCGGCGCTATCTTCGTCAACGGATGGACCGACGCGCCCAACGCCATCGCGACCTGTGTCACCACGCGCTGCATGCCCGCCCGCGCAGCCATTCTCATGAGCGCCGCATTCAACTTCCTCGGCGTGCTCATCATGACGCACTTTAACGCGAGCGTCGCCAACACCATCTCACATATCGTCGACTTTGGCGGAAACAGCACCATGGCGCTCGCGTGCCTCTGCGCGGCGCTGTTCTCCATCGTCGTCTACGGCGCCACAGCGTCGCGTTTTGGCATCCCCACCTCGCAAAGCCACAGCCTTATCGCCGGCCTGACCGGTGCCGCTATCGCCCTCGGCGGCGCGAGCAGCGTCAACGTCCACGAGTGGATGAAGGTCATCTACGGCCTGGCGCTCTCCATCGGTCTGGGCTTTATCATGGGCTGGGTCCTGTGCAAGCTCGTCTCGATTCTTTTCGCCGCCGCCAACAGGCGACGTGCCAATGTCTTCTTTAAATATGCTCAGATCGCAAGTGCCGCGGCCATGAGCTTTATGCACGGCGCGCAAGATGGACAAAAGTTTATCGGCGTGCTCTTTTTAGGTGTCGCCTTTGCCAGCGGACAGACGAGCGTCGGCGACGCCGGCATCCCCATCTGGATCATGCTGCTGTGCTCGGCCACCATGGGCATCGGCACCAGCGTGGGCGGTGAGCGCATCATCAAGTCTGTCGGTCAGAGCATGGTCAAGCTCGAAAAGTACCAGGGCTTCTCCGCCGACCTGGCGGGCGCCGCAAACCTGCTGCTTGCCACGCTCACCGGCATCCCCGTGTCCTCCACGCACATCAAGACCTGCGCCATTATGGGTGTCGGTGCCGTCAAGCGCCTCTCGGCGATCAACTTCGGTGTCGTCAAGGACATGATGTTCACCTGGTTCTTCACCTTCCCCGCCTGCGGACTTATCAGCTTTGTCATGGCCAAGCTGTTCATGATGTTCATCTAGTCAAACCGAACGTCCATCCGGACCGCAATACCTCGCCCACCCGTCTTCGCCTCGAAAGGACCCACTCATGGCAAAGAAACCCGATTCGTTCTACTTTGACAACTACGTCGCCTGCGCCGACCTTGCTGTCCAGGCCGCAGAGTTGCTCATCAAGATTTTTGAGAACTTTGATCCCGCGCATATCCACGACATGCTCGAGGAGATGCATGCGATTGAGCATGCGGCCGACAAGAAGCACCATGAGCTCGAGGATGCCCTGCTCACTGCCTTTATCACCCCGCTTGAGCGCGAGGATCTGGACCTGATGAGCTGCTCGCTCGACACTGTGCTTGACCGTATCGAGGGCGTCGTGCAGCGCGTCTACTTCACCAACATCCAGAGCATCCACCCCGATGCCATTGTCATCGCCCACAAGGTGACCGACGCCTGCCGCGCCATGAAGGACCTTATGGTCGAGCTGCCTAATTACCGCAAGTCCAAGACCCTGCGCGAGCTGGTCATCCAGATCAACACCATTGAGTCCGAGGCCGATGAGCTCTACATCAACGCCATGCGCAACCTGCACGTCAATGGCAAGGACCCGCTCGAGGTCATCGCCTGGCGTGACGTCTATGCTTTCCTGGAGTACTGCGCCGACTGCTGCGAGAATGTGGCTGATGTCGTGGATTCGATTGTCATGAAGAACAGTTAATGGGGGGGGTACGTGTCCCACCGGTCGCGGGCCCGACCACTAATAACCTTTTTCACTCCGGCTGCAAGCAGAGTCGTTCAAAAGGTTATTAGTGGTCGGGCCCGCTCCCTTATGCACCACCATTGGAACTTTGGCTGATAGTTATAGCGCAATGGGGGTTTGGCCGAAGGGGCCTTTAGTACCCAATTGAGCACTTTGGCATTCGTTGGGTGTTTGGCTGGATAGGGCTTTGGGTACCCTTTGTTTTGCTTTGGATTGATTCGTTGACTTTGGAGGGCTCGTATGGGGTATTTGGATCTGGCTCGGGGTCGGTATTCTTGTCGTGAATTTGAAGATCGGGCTGTGGAGCAGGCTGTGGTGGATGCCATTGTTGAGGCTGGGCGGATTGCTCCTTCTGCTTGTAATAATCATCCTTCTCGTGTGATGGTGCTGGATACGCCTGAGCTTCTGGAGAAGGCTGCTGCTTGTCAGCCTCGGTTTGCTCGTGATGGATCTATCTTTGGCGCTCCGCTCATCTTCCTTATTTGTAGCGTTACCGAAGACGCTTGGGTGCGCCCGTATGACCAGATGAATTCCAGTGAAATCGATACGTCCATAGTGTGCGATCAGATGATGATGGAGGCCACCGAGCAGGGCCTGGGAACGTGTTGGGTATGCCATTTTAAGCCCGAGGTGGCACAGGAGCAGTTCAACCTGCCCGAGGGCGTCTATCCCTATCACATGCTCGTCTGCGGATATCCTGCCGACCACATCGCCGATTCCGAGCATCGCGAGGCCCGTACCATTCCCCTCTCCGACTTCCTCCTCAAGTAGATTTTGGGACATGCCCTAAAACCTATCCTTGACCGCTCACCGGTTCGCCGAGTTCTGCGCCACTATGTGCAGGGCTCGGTTTTTTATGTTGCGCGCCCCGGTACAGTCATAAAAAAGGACCCGCAAGCTGCGGGTCCTTTCTAGGCACTAAATTGTAGGCCGAATGTTAGTCCAGGTCGTCGGCAGCGAAGTTGTCGATCGGGGCGAAGGGATCGGCCACGGGGACAACCGGGTCAGCGACGGGCAGCGGCTCGGCGGGAACAGTCACCGCAGGAGAAGCGGCAGAACCGACCGGCGTGGAGGCCATGAGGTCGGCCGGGAAGGAGTTCTGGGCATCGTCCATGAAGTGCTGGATGAGCTTGAGATACTCGGCCTTGAACTCCTCACGAGAAGCCTTGAGACGATCGATCTCCTCGAGCTCAGCCTGCTTTTCGGTCAGAGCCTGGCGGATAACCTCGCGGGCCTTGGCGTCAGCCTCGTTGCGAATACGCTCAGCGTTCTCATTGGCATCGTTGACGATGGTCTCAGCGGTCTGCTGGGCAGCGATCAGGGCAGCGGAAATCTGGCGCTCCTGAGCGGAGAAGTCAGGGGCGGGAGCAGCCACGGGGGCGGCAGGAACGGCCTGGGCGGGGGCATCCTGAGCCTGGGCAAGCTGAGCCTGCGCATCGGCAAGCTGCTGCTCGGTAGCAGTCAGACGACCCTTAAGGTCGACGATCTTAGCGAGCATAGCGTCAACCTCAGAGGACAGCGTCTCCAAGAAGACGTCGACCTCAGCAGGATCGTAGCCACGCTTGGCCTCAGAGAAAGTCTGAGCCTGGATGTCTGCAGGGGTAATAGCCATAACAAGTCTCCTTTTTCATCGCCTCGGCGCTACACGCCCGACGTAAGTTACTAAGACAGTTCTACACGAGTATACCTATAAGAAGCTGCAGAACCAGCCTCTGCACCAACTGCAACGCAATAATCGCAACGACCGGCGAAAAATCGATACCGCCCATCGGCGGGATGAAACGACGGAACAGGTTGAGCCACGGACCGCACACGCTATCAAGCACCGCGGCAATATCCTGAAGCAAACCACCCTGCTTCATGGGAATCCACGTCATAAAGCAGTAGACGACAATGAGCGTGGAATAGAAGTTGAACAGCGTATTGACCAGCTGGACGATAGTGTAGATGTTGATGGGAATCTCCTCGTCTTGTCTTTACTTAAGGTAGCCGTCGGCACGAAGCTTCTTGAGATCGGAATCTTTGACCTCGCAACCGGCGGGCAGCACCATGAACACGCGGTCGCCCACCTCCTTGACCGTGGCACCCAGACCGCAGGCAAAGCCGTAAGAGAAGTCCAAGACGCGCTTGGCAACTTCGGTGCGTACGCCCACAAAAATAAGTGCGACAGGCTGCTTGGTGCGAACGCGGCGCACCACGGTCTCCACGTCGTCATAGCTCTCGGGGCGCAGGACATAGGCCGGCAGCTGCGGTGTGGCGTTGATGATATTGCTCGCATAGGCCGAGGCATCGCTCGGTGCAGGCGCAGGCGCAGCGGCGGCACGGGCGCGGGTGTTCTCGGCGTAGCTCGACGGCGTGTCATAGGCACCAGGACGATAACCGCTCGCAACACTGTCCTGCGAGCGCGAAGGCGGGTTATACGTCGTGGCATGGCGGGAGTCATCGCCGACCAGCTGCCCGGAGCGTGTATACACGGCAACCGACTCAGCTTCACCACGGCGCGTCTGACCAAGCAGGCCGTTGCTCGGCTCGTCTTGGGTGTAGAAGCCCTCGCCCGAAGCACCGCTGTAGCCGTTGCCCTGATAGCCATCGTCATAGCCATCATCGTAGCCGTAGTCGTCGTCCTGGCCATAACCCTGGTCGTAACCCTGCTGGCCGCCCAGGTGCATCTTATTTTTAATCTCGTCAAGGAAGCCCATGGTTGTGTCCTCTCGCGGTTTAGTGCAGGCGCCCCGATAATCAGTGCGCACTTCAGAGCCTTATTTTACTGCAAACTCCGGGCTAAATACTACCCTGCCCAGGCGAACGAGCGTAGAGCCCTCCTCAAGGGCAGGCTCAAAGTCTTCGCTCATGCCGCAGGAAAGCTCAGGCAGGTTCAAATCGGGATGCGCCGCCTCCAGCTCATCCCTCAGCTCACGAAGCCCCGCAAAGGTGCGGCGTGCCACATCCTTATTCCCCCGGGGCGCCATAGTCATAAGCCCCTGTACGCAAATTCCCTCAAGTTCCGCAAGCTCACCCGCGGCGGCGCGAATCTCATCGGGCGAAAAGCCTCCCTTCGACTCCTCACCACTCACATTGACCTCAATGAGCACACGCTGGGGGCCGGCGAGTTCGCCTGCCTCAATCTTGCGGGCAGCACGGCTCGAGATCGCCTGCGCCAGATGCAGCGAACCCACCGAGTGAATCAGCTCGGCTGAGCCCAGCACCGCATTGATCTTATTGGTCTGCAGGTTGCCGATCATATCGAAGCGCACCTCGGGCAGCTCCGGATGCTCCGCCAGACCCGTGAGCTTGCGAACCAGCTCCTGCGGGCGATTCTCGGCAAAATGGCGATACCCCGCCTGGATGGCGGCAACGGTCTCATCGACACCAACGGTCTTGGACACGGCAATGAGGCTCGCGGCGTCGTGGGGACGGCCTGCGCGATCGAGCGCCGCATAAAAACGTTCCAGAATCTGCTCGCGGCGAGCGCGCATCAAGTCCAAATAGTTATCCATTGCCAATCGCCTCCGCTGACAGCCAAACAAGTAGTCCCATGCTAACGCAAGAGCGCGGCCCCGCATGTGCAAGGCCGCGCTCACTTAGGTATTTACAATCTTTCGACGAACGGGATTACTTACTCCTCGTCTTCCTCGTCATCGTCCTCGTCCTCAAGATGATCGAGCAGGTAGCGAAGTCCCTCGCTGACCTCGTTAACGGGCACCTTGGCAACGTAGCGCGCATCGACGGCGGGCCTCATGATGACGCCCTCGCCCGAAGGCACGCGCATGCTCTCGAGCTCGTCCTCGTCCGTGCGGGCGATATCGCCGGCATTCATGCGCTGTCCGGTCAACAGGAAGGTCAGGCGGCAGGCGGCATCGATGGAAATCGAGGCGATGCGATCGAGGTAGCGCGAAACCATGATGGCGCGGCGCAGGTCGTCATAGTTGCTGTCGTCGTCCATAAAGTCGCCCGTATCCATACGGTTAAAGGTGCGGAAGAACTTCTCGTAGGCGGCGTGCACTGGCTCGTCCTCGACGGCCAAGTTGCAGATGATGGACATGTCGTTGGTGACGAGCGCAGAAAGCGAAGAGCCCAGCACCTGGTAGACGGCCTCAGCCTCGGCCTCGACCGTGCCGACAAGCTCCTTGGGCAGCGAGATGTCGGCCTTGATCATATGACGCGTGGCGCGGCAAATCTGGCGAACCTTATCGGTCATGCGCTGCAGGTTAAAGTCGACGTAGATGATCGTCTGCAGCAAGCGGAAGTCGGAGGCGACCGGTGACTGCGTGGCAATCAGGTTGTAGCAGACGGCCTCCAGGTTGGCGCAGCGTGCGTCAATCGAAAGCGTACGCTTCTTGGTCTTGGTGGCGAGCTTGCGGTCGTCGGTCACATAGGCCTTCACGGCATCGTGGAGGGCCAGATCGACGGCCTCGTAGATGCTCAGCATCTCGTGACGGGCCTCGATGAGCTGACGGGAAAACAGTTTGCGCATGGTTCACTCCAATCAGTTGGGTGCGGTCATGCCGCCCGCACAGTGAATACGCACCGGACCAGATCCGATCGGCTTGGGACTAGTCGCACCGATCAGCCAAAGCGGCCGGTGATATAGTCTTCCGTCCGCGAGTCCACCGGGCTGGTGAAGATCGCGTCGGTTTGACCATACTCGATGAGCGTAGCGGGCTCGCCGGCAACTTCCTGCAAGAAGAACGCGGTGTAGTCACTGATACGAGTTGCCTGCTGCATTGAATGCGTGACGATGATGATCGTCATCTCGGGCGCCAGCTCGGCCATCAGATCCTCGACCTTAGAGACGGAAGTGGGGTCGATGGCGGAGCAGGGCTCGTCCATCAGGAGGACATCGGGTTGCACCGCAAGCACGCGCGCGATGCACAGACGCTGCTGCTGACCGCCCGAGAGCGCCAAACCATCCTTGTTGAGCTGATTGGATACCTCTTTCCAGAGGTTGGCGCGCTTGAGCGATTCTTCCACGATGTCATCGAGGTCGCTTTTGCTAGTCACGCCCTGCAGACGAGGGCCAAAGGCGACATTCTCGTAGATGGATTTGGGAAACGGGTTGGGCTGCTGAAAGATCATGCCCACGCGACGACGGAGATCGACCGGATCGACACCCTCGGCATAGATATCGTTGCCGTCGAGCGTCATGGTGCCCTCGACGCGCGTGCCCTCAATCAGGTCATTCATGCGGTTGATGCAGCGCAAAAACGTCGACTTGCCGCAGCCCGAAGGGCCAATGAAGGAGGTGATGGCGTTTTTGGCGATGTTGAGGTCAAGCCCCGTCAGCGCATGAAAGTCACCGTACCAAAAGTTGAAATCCTTGGCCGTAATGGCCGCTTGCTCCAACGCGGGAGCGGACTGATAAACGGACATGGGACTCCTTAACTAGCGACGCTTGCGCGACAGGAAGCGCGCAAACAGGTTGAAGGCCAAAATGATCACCATCAGCAAGAGCGCGGTGCCGTAGGCTGCGTTCATGTTGATGCCGTCGTTGGCAAGCAGGTACAGGTGAACGGTCATGGGACGACCGGAATCGAGCGGCGAAATAGGTAGATTGATGGCCTGGCCCATGGTGTAGAGCACCACGGCGGTCTCGCCGATGGCACGGCCGATGGCAAGGACGATGCCCGTGGCAATGCGGCCAAAGGCCGAAGGAAGCACGATCTTGGAGACGACCTGCCACTTGGTAGCGCCCAGGCCGTACGCGCCCCAACGGATATAGCGCGGAACGGCGCGAATGGCTTCTTCGGTGGTGCGCATGACGATGGGAAGCATCAAGAGCGCGAGCGCCAGAGCGGCCGAGACCATCGAAAGGCCCAGGCCCATAGCCTCGACAAACAAGGCGTAGCCAAACAGGCCCATAACGATGGAGGGCACCGAGGCCAAAGCGTCAGCAGCGTAGCGAATGAGCTCGACGACCTTGCCCTGCTTGGCGTACTCGGCCAGATAGACGGCTGCCAGCACAGCGATCGGCGTGCAGATAAGCATGGCGAGCGCCGTCACGTAGACGGTCGAGACGATCGTGGGCCAAATTCCGCCCTCGGCGTTGACGCCCTGGGGCCAACCGAAGATAAAGTCGAGCGAGATGTGTGGCAGGCCGTTGATGACCACGTAGGCGATGATAGCGACCAGCACCAGCGTGGTGATGTAGGCAGCGGCACGAAACACGCCAAGCATGATCTTGTTGGACAGGTCCTTGTTGATGCGGCCCTTCTTGCCGTGGGAAAGGGCACGCTTGATGCGCTCGCGCGACGAGGTCGTATCGACCGTCGTGTCAACGGAATCGGACATAGCCTACCCCCTCTTCTTCTTGGAAATCAGACGAACGATACCCACCAGCGTGGCGGAGATGATAAACAGGACCACACCCATGCCGAACAGCGCCGAGCGGTGCAGACCCGAGGAATAGCTCATGTCGAGCGCAATCTGGCTCGTGAGCGTCGAGATGGGGCTCGCAATGCTGTCGGGAATAACCGGGGCGTTACCTACGACCATGAGCACGGCCATGGTCTCGCCGATGGCACGGCCCATACCCAGCACGATGGCATCAACGATACCCAGCTTCGCGGCAGGTAGCACGACCTTATAGATGGTCTGCCACTTTGTGGCGCCCATGGCATACGATGCCTCGCGAATGCCCATGGGAATGGAATTGAGAGCATCGATGGTGAGCGTGGTGATGGTAGGGACGATCATGATGGCGAGCACAAACCACGCCGTCAGCGCACCAAAACCAAGGCCGCCGGTCAGTTGTGCGATAAACGGGCGGATGATGATCATGCCAAAGAAGCCGTAGATGATGGAGGGTATGCCCGCCAGCAGGTCAACAGCGGGGCTGATGAGCTTGCGCACGCGCTTGCTGGCAATCTCGACCAGGTAAACGGCCGTACCCACGCCCAGCGGCACGCCCATGGCGAGCGCACCGACGGTCACCAGACCCGAGCCAGCAAGCAGCGACAAGATGCCGTAGTGGCCCTCGGAAGGCGCCCACGTAAAGCTAAAGAAGTCAGCCAGACCGATGTCAGTAAAGACGGGCAGCGCCGAGTACGTGGTAAAGACAAAAATCAGGATGACGGTAACGACCGCCAAGAACGCGCAGGCAAAGAAGATCCACTGCAGCGCCTTCTCCTTGATATAGGTACTGCGCGATACGAGCGCCAGCTCGCGCTTCTTGGGCGTCTGAACATTCTGCTCAGTCTGGGAGTTTTCCTGTGCTTCCATGCTACTCACTCCCCTTCTCGTCGTTGGTGACGGGAATAAAGCCCGCCTCGCGAATCTGCTTGTCCATCTTTTCGGACGTCACATAGTCGATGTAATCCTGCGCCTGCTGCGAAGGCACACCCTTCACAAAGAAGTAAAGGTCGCGCGAGATGGGATAGCCGCCACTCGCGACCGTCTTCTCGGACGCCTCAACATGATTGACCGAGACGGCCTTGACCGAGGTCTTGGCGTTGAGGCTATCGACGAAGCCCAGCGAAATGTAGCCGATGGCCCCACGCGAACGAGATACCACGTCGCGCACCTGGCCCGTACCCGAAAGAACGGCCGAGCGGCGATCGAACGGCGTGCCATCCATCACGATGGTACGGAAGGCCTCGCGCGTACCGGACGCCTCGTCTCGGTTGATGACCTGAATCCTCAGGTCCTCGCCACCGACCTCTTTCCAATTGGTAATCTTGCCGGCGTAGATATCGCGGAGCTGCTCGGTCGAGAGGTTATCGACGGGGTTGTCGTCGTTCACGATGACCGCAATACCGTCGTGGGCAATGACGATGGGAGTCAGGCCCAGATCCTGTTCGTCGGCATTGAGTCCACGGGAGGAGCTGGCGATATCGGCCGTGCCGGCGCTGACGGCCTCGATCCCAGCGGAAGAACCCAAACCGGAAACGAGCACGTCGATGCCGGTCTCCTCCTTAAAGCCCTCGGCCGCAATCTCGGCGATAGGAAGGCAGGTCGTGGAGCCGGCCACGGTAATGGAAGAGGTCGAAGATCCCGAAGAACAGGCGCACAGCGTAAGCGTAAGCACAGCGGCGCTCAGAACCGATACGATCTTTCTCATAGCATCACGCCGATCGCAGCATGGCGCCCACAGGTGCCGTCCTCGTTACGGTAGGAATAAAAGCGGTCGTTCTGACGCACGGTCGAAAGCTGGGTATCCACGATATTATCCGCGTCGACACCGACATCTACCAGCGCCTCGCGAATGGCAGCGGAAAGATCAAGCATGCGAGAGGTATTCGCATCGATGCAAGAGAACTCGGCGGCAAAGCGATCCATGAGTTCCTGGGATACCTCATATTCGTCACCCAAGATATGGGGGCCGATATAGGCGGAAACGTTGCTCGCATCGCAGCCGGCAGCATCGCAAAGCGCCTGGCACGCCTTGGCGGAAATACGTGCAATCGTGCCCTTCCAACCGGAGTGCACCACGGCAAATCCGCCAGGGGCCACCAGCACCACGGGAACGCAGTCGGCAAAGCAGAGCAGCACGGGCACGTTATGCGCCGTGCAGACGATGGCATCACAGCCCTCGGCAATCTGCTCGCGAACGTCCTCAAGGTCATCGGCGCCGTTCGAGGTCACCGCAACGATATGATCACCATGGACCTGATTGGGAACGAGCAGGTTGTGCTCACACTCGGCGGCACCCATAGCCTCGAGCGCACGACGACGATTTTCTTGAACAGCAAAGGGGTCATCGCCAACATGCGAGCCCAAGTTGAGTGAGGAGTACGCATCTTCGGAAACGCCACCGGCGCGCTCGGTGAAGGCAAAGCGAACATCGGATGTCGCGCCCTCCACCAACGTAACTCCATCATGGTCGACACGCGAAACTTTGTCCGCACGTGCTGCCATACTAAAGCCTCCTAATAACACAAGTACCGCGGCATCGCCGCTACAGCCCGCGTTTATACGGCTGTCATACTTCTCTAAAAGGATACCTGCTGCGCTGGAGGCAATCGTAAAGGGAACGTAAAGAGATTGGAGGTTCTAGTTTACAAAGTCGAAATAAAAAGGGTGCGTCCATACGGACACGCCCCTGTGCACAACAATGCAAAGAACGACTTAGAAGCTACCGCGCTTCAGGAAGTCGGGAAGCTCGAACTGATCGTTGCCGAAGTTAGGAAGCTCGGTGCCACCGACGTTGCGGGTCGGAGCGGCCTGAGCCGGGCTCGTGGCAGGAGCGGTGCGCTGCGGCTCAGCGGAGGCAGCGGCCTTGCTCTGAGACTGCTGAGCAGCAAAGAGCTCGTCCTGACGGTTGACGTTGGAGTCGGAGAAGCCCGTAGCGATGACGGTGATACGCACCTGATCGCCCAGGGACTCGTCGACAACGGTACCGAAGATGATGTTGGCCTCGGGGTCGACGGCGTTGGCGACAACGTCGGCGGCGTCGCTGATCTCCTGGATGCCCAGGTCCTTGGAACCGGCGATGGAGAGCAGCACGCGCGTGGCGCCATCGATGGAGCTCTCGAGCAGCGGGCTGGAGATGGCCTGCTGGGCAGCGTCGACGGCACGGGTGTCCCCAGAAGAGGTACCGATACCCATCATGGCGGTACCGGCCTGCTTCATGATGGTCTTAACATCGGCGAAGTCCAGGTTGATGATACCGGGGACGGTGATGAGGTCGGTGATGCCCTGGGTGCCCTGGGAAAGGACGCCATCGGCAATCGCGAAGGCCTCGAGCATGGTGGTCTTCTTCTCGGCGATGTCGAGCAGCTTATCGTTAGGGATGACGATCATGGTGTCGACGCAATCGGAGAGGGTCTTAATGCCCTCCTCGGCGCTCTTCTTGCGCTTGCGGCCCTCGAAGGTGAAGGGCTTGGTCACGACGGCGACGGTCAGCGCACCGACCTCGTTCATCGCGATATCGGCAACGATGGGAGCAGCGCCGGTACCGGTGCCACCGCCCTCGCCGCAGGTGATGAACACCATATCGGCGCCAGCGAGCGCCTCGGCAATGTCGTCGCGGGACTCATCGGCAGCCTTGCGGCCAACCTCGGGGTTGGCGCCGGCGCCCAGGCCGCGGGTAAGGTCGGTGCCGATGTGCACCTTGATATCGGCATCAGAGATCGCGAGTGCCTGAGCATCGGTGTTGATGGCAACAAACTCGACGCCGCGGATGCCCTCTTCGATCATTCGATTGACCGCGTTGGTACCGCCGCCGCCGACGCCGACCACCTTAATGACGGCAAGGTAGTTGTTGATCTCTGTCTCGTGCATGTCGGTCCTCCGAACAAAGGTTATAGCCATAGCATGGGTCGACCCCTGCGCACATTAACCTTCAGGTTGAAAGTAAATGCAAAGGTAAACCGTATTATGTTTGCACATTATGAACGTATCAGTCAAATAATTGACCGTGAAAACCAAACAAACCAGATAAACGGCGTGGTATGGCCCCTCAACAAAGCATCAACCAGCGCTACGAGGTCGGAGCGTTCCTAAATGTATAGTTACCCGGAGAGCGCACATTGATATACGTTACGCCCTCTACCTGCGAAAGCAGCTTGGTGACTACGCGCTCCTTCTTGACGATATCGTTCGAATCGCCCAGCGACACCTCAATGCCGTTATTGAGGTTTGCCGAGATGGCTTCGACCGAAGGCGTGGAAATATCCTTGACTTGTCCCAAGAACTCGCTCGAAAAACCACGCACATAATCCAAGCCAGCCTTAACGGCCTTGGAGCTCACTGCCTGGCCGGAAACCGGAGCGACATCCGCCGAGACATCAGTCAACAACACCGCGCCATAGTGCTTAGCGAGCGCCAGCGCGGCATCGATTCCGGTCAAGGTATTTGAGCCCTGCCCTGTCGTGATGACGTTGCCTTGGTCGTCCACTTCGACCGACGTCGACAGTGGGGCGATCCAGGTGTCATCATCCCCGATGGCCCAGGCAAGGTCATCGGAGCTGATATAGGCAATTGCGATGACCTTGCGCTCCATCGGCGTAATGATGAGCGTATGCGGGAATTGACGCTGGACATCCACGCCCGAGACCCACGGGTTCTGCTTGAGATCCTCGGTAATCTGGTCGGGATCGACGTTAAAAAGCGACGTTCCCTCGGGCAAATCGATCAGCTGGATAGCATCGTGCTTCGTCACATGCTCGCTGCCTTGAATCTGAATATCAGTGGCGGTAAACAATCCAGAGTTAATCACCACGATGGCAACGACGACGAGCACGGCCAAGACGGCCAGAACGCCGCCCACGATTTTGCCTTTGCCTGTAACGACAGAAGCGGCGTCTGATGTTTTATTTACCATCGCCCCAAGTGAAGACAACGGGTTGACGCTTTTTTTACCCGAAGGCTTCTTGACGGTAACCGGCACCGATGTCAGCGAGCGCGGTTTCGATGCGCCCAGCGTGCGACCTGGACGCGGCGCTTTAGTTCCCGTCGAGGGCTTAGGAGTTGCCATGGGACGGGCAGGTTTGGCGCCCATAACAGGCTTTGACGTCACCGAGGGACGCGAGGACTTTTTTGCGGCCGGACGATTACCGAGCTGCGAGCCGACGACCGGACGACTGGTCTGTCGAGCATGCCCGACAGACTTAGAATGCGCGACGGTATTGCGTTGAGGTTTGGCAGGCGCGCCGGAACGCCCTCCGGCGCGGCGGAAGGTGGGTTTCGATGCTCTAGAAGCCGAGGAATTTAACTTCCGGTCTGAGCTCGATGCCATACGCCTCCCTCACCTTTCCGTGCACATGTCTGATAACCGCGGCAACGTCATCGGCCGAGGCAGTTCCGTTATTAACGATAAAATTAGCGTGAACGGGCGAAACTTCCGCACCGCCAATCGAAAAACCCTTTAATCCACAATCCTCGATAAGCTTGCCCACACTCGCATCGGGCGGGTTGCGAAAGACCGACCCGCAGGATGCGCGACCCATGGGCTGCGTACGCTTGCGCCTCGTCAGGTACCGCTCCATGCGCTCGCGAATGTCGGCCTTGGGCGCCGGTTTAAGCTTAAGCACGCACTCGAGGATGATCTCATTGCGGGGAAGGCTACATTCTCGGTAGCCCCAAGTGATCTCGGACCCCGCATAATGCTTGATACCGGATGCCGGGTCAAACGTTACGACATCCTCAACCAGCGAGCCAATCCACTCGGTCCGTGTGCCTGCATTCATAGATATCGCACCGCCAACCGAACCAGGGATGCCAACGGCAAACTCAAGGCCCGAGAGGCTACGCGACAGGGCATCGTTGACCAGGCGCGCAAACATCACGCCCGCACCGACCGTCAGCGTACAACCGTCATCGGCAACAACCGTGCGCTGAAACTCACGTCCGAGCGAAATGACGGCACCGCGATAACCGCCATCGGCAACCAGCAGATTGGAGCCCTTGCCGATGATGACCCACGGCACCTGCTCGCGATCGAGCACCGCCACGGCGCGGCGGAGGGCATGATAGCTATGGCACGTCACAAAGAGGTCGGCCTTGCCGCCGATACGATAGCTCGTATGACGCGCAAGGCGCTCGTCCTCGATCACATCCGTGTCGATCATGCCCGAGAGCGCCATGACGGCGTTAAACAGACCCATTAGACTTAAGCGTCTTTCTTGGCAGTCAGATACTCAATGAACTCGGGGCCGACGGTCGTAACGTCACCGGCACCCATAGTGAGCAGCAGGTCGCCCGCGCCCACCATCTGCTCGAGCTCCTGATTGAGCTCAAGACGGCTGGAGCAGTACACGACCTCCTTGCCAGGATGCTTGGCGCGCACGGTATCGGCGAGCATCTTAGAGGTGACACCCGGAATGGGCATCTCGCCAGCCGAGAACACATCAATCAGCAGCAGTTTATCGGCATTGGCAAATGCGTCGGCAAAGTCGTCGCACAGGGCCTGCAGGCGCGAATAACGGTGCGGCTGGAACACGACGTCGACATGCTTGTAGCCCAGCGACGAAGCGGCAGCAAGCGTCGCCTTGATCTCGGTGGGGTGATGGCCGTAATCATCGACCACGGTGATGCCATCGATATCGCCCACGTGGGTAAAGCGACGGCGGACGCCCTCAAAGCTCGAGAGCGCCTTGGCGGCGGCGTCGATGTCAAGGCCCAGGACATGGGCGACGGTGAGCACCGCCGTGGCGTTGAGCATGTTGTGGCGACCAGGATTGCTCTTGATCTCCACAGTGTGCTCAGTGCCGTCCTCAAAGCGAACGATAAAGTCGCTCTGGATGCCCTTGACATCCGGGTGCATGCAGACGATGTCGTTGCTCTCGGCAAAGCCGTAGGAAAGCACGTGACGGCCCGTCGACTTGGCGAGCTCGACCAGATGCGAGTCCTCACCGCAGACGATGACGGTGCCGTCCTCGCCCACCAGGCTCATGAATTTGGCGAAAGTTGCCTCGATCTCCTCGATACCCGAGTAGTGATCGAGGTGGTCGGCCTCGACGTTGGTCACAATGACCACGTTGGGGTTCAGGAACAGGAAGGAGCTGTCGGACTCGTCGGCCTCGGCGACAAAGTAGTCGCCCGAGCCGTTCTTGCCGTTCGTGTCATAGCCCTCGACGATGCCACCGATCAAGAAGCTCGGATCCAGACCCATGCGGTCGAGCATGGTGGCGCACATCGAAGACGTGGTGGTCTTGCCATGCGTGCCGGCAACAGCGACAGTCGTGTAGCCGTGGCCCAAAGCAGAGAGCATCTTGGCACGGGGCCACACGGGAATACCAAGCTCGCGAGCGCGCACGAGTTCAGGGTTGGACTCCGGAATAGCGGTAGAGACAACAACCACGTCGGGCTTGACCTCGTCGATCGTGGCGGCCTCATGGCCCACATGCACCTTCACGCCAGCGCGGGTAAGCTGGCGGATGTAACGTGACGTCTTAAGGTCGGAGCCGGTAACGGCATAACCGCGCTCGTGCAGAACGAGGGCGATGCCGCTCATGCCGGCGCCGCCGATACCGATAAAGTGGGCGCTCTTAAACTCGGGCGCGGAGGTTGCAGTCTGGGAATCAGCCATGTGCTCGTGTACTCCTTGCGTAAACACTGCCTGTAACCCGTTAACTGTACCGCACCTACCGCATCAGCGCGAGGGCGACCGACGATATCCCGTCTAACTAACGCAAACCCTCTACCGCATCCGCCAGAAGAGCGGCGGCCCTATCCTGAGCCAGACCACGTGCTGCCTGACGCATGGCGTCGCGCGCCGCCGCGTCATCGACCAAGTGCAGCAGCTCATCGGCAAAGGCAGAACCATCGATATCGGCATCGGCGCAGAGCACACCGGCCCCGGCGTCGACCAGATAACGGGCATTGGTGGTTTGGTGGTCGGCCGTCGCATGCGGATACGGCACGAGCACCGAGGGCACGGCGAGCGCAGCGATCTCGGCCACGCTCGATGCGCCCGAACGCGAGAGCACCAAATCGGCAGCAGCCAGCATATCGCCCATGTTGTCGATGTAAGGCTGGACGCGGTAACGCTTCGCCTCCTCGGGCGTCAGCGCCAAAGCGCGCTCGGTCTCCTCAAAGCCGTCGGCACCCGTCGAATGCAAAATATAGAGATTCTCGCGGGTCAGCAGCTCACTCTTGAGCGAGGCAACGCGCTCGTTGAGATGCTGAGCACCGAGCGAACCACCAAAGACGAGCAGAAGCGTCGCGTCCTCGGGCACACCGAGCGTCTTACGGCCGCGAGCGCGATCGCCCTCGATCACCGAGCGACGTACGGGGTTGCCGGTCATGAGCACGTGGTCAGGGTCACCTTCGCGCTCAAAGACCGAGCGCGCTGCCGGCACCGAGATGCACACGCGGGCGGCGTGGGAGTTCATCATCTTGTTGGCCAGGCCTGGAACAGAGTTCTGCTCATGCAGCAGATACGGAACGCCTGCGCCCTTGCACCACCCCAGCAGCGGAACCTCGACATAGGCACCAAAACCGACGGCAGCATCGGGCTTGCCGACCTTTGAGAAATGACTGGCGAGCGCACGCTTGGCCTTGTTGACACGCCACAGCGAGGTCAGCGCCGTCCAAGGACGGGAGCGGTCGAAGCCCGTGACCGTAATGGGCACAAAATCAAACCCAGCCTCGGGGACCAGACGACCCTCGAGCTTGCGCGACTGGCCCACGAACACAACGTAGTGGCCACGGTCACGCAGCTCTTCGGCCAAGGCAAGCGCGGGGTTGATGTGTCCTGCCGTGCCGCCGGCTGCAATAGCAACGGTCATCTTATCGGTCATGGTAGTCCCTTCGTACACGCGGTCCCTGGTCGTCGGTGCGCAGACGCGCCGACGGGTCCGAGTTCAAATCGATTCGATTATATCCGCCGCCCGCGTTGCGAGGGCTGGGGCGCTGAGGACGACCTTGCGACGCCGTTCGCTGACGCGGGCGGACTGCCGGCTCGGTCGCAGAGCCATCCAGGACGGTAAAACCGTTACGCGAAGATCGCTCGCCGCGCACGTGGGGCACGCCGGCGGTACTCTCATCCATAACGGCAAAGCTCTCGCGGCGACGGTCGTACTCATCGCGACGGGCGCTCTCGTACGAAACGCGCAGGATCAATCCGGCAAGCATAAGCGACACAATAATCGACGAACCGCCGTAGCTAATAAACGGCAACGGTTTGCCCGTCATGGGAAACACGTTGAGGATGCCCAACGCGTTAATCAAAAACTGCACCGCGAGAATGACCGCGGAGCCAGACGCCATAAGCGCGCCCCGACGATCGGTCGCCTGCTCGGCAATGCGAAACGCCGAGTAGATCAGCATCGCAAACACCAAGAAGAACAGCACGGTTCCGACAAAACCGACTTCCTCGCCAATGATGGCCAGGATGTAGTCATTGTGCGCCTCGGGCAGATACGAGTACTTCATGGTTGAGTTGCCGATGCCACGGCCGAACAGACCGCCCGAGGCAAAGGCCATGATGGCAAGCGTGGCCTGATAGCCGTCACCATACTCGTCGGCCCAAGGGTTCAAGGCAACCTGAATACGCACCATACGGTACGGCTCTGCGACAAGCGCAATCACGATCACCAGAATGCCGAAGATTAGCACGCCGATGATAAATCTGGGGTCGAGACCCGCAAACAACGCCATGCACATGAGGGTCAATAGGATGATCAGGACAGTGCCGAAATCGGGCTGGATAAAGATCAGAAAGAGCGAAATGCCCAGGTAGATGCCCATCTTGCGAAGGAATTCGTTGATGTTGCCACCGGGCGAAAAGAAGCGATCAAGCATGATGGCCGAATACGCAATGGCAAATGGCTTTAAAAACTCGGAAGGCTGGAACTGAATACCGGCGATGTTGAGCCAGCGCGTGGCGCCGCGGCTGCCGCTGCCCACCAAGAACACCAGAAGCAGTAGCCCTATCATGCCGATAAGGAAGATCCTGAGCACATCCTCCCCAAACCAGCTGTCCGGCAAAACGCGCACGATGGCAATCAGCGCTAGAACACCGACCACGGCAAACGCGGCCTGTCGACCCAGAAAAAACGTCGCCGAGCCATTCTCGTGCAGCGCCTCGACCGAAGACGCCGAGTACACCATCAGCAAGCCAAAGAACACCAAGGTAAACAAGCAGGCCATGAATATCAAACGGGGGCGCATGATACGGGCGGGAACGCCGGCAATATAGCGTTCGCTAAACGACTGCCCGCCGCGGCCGGAACGCGGTGTGATGCGCCGCGAGGAAGCACGGTCCGAGTCGGGCCTCCTCATACCTTGTCGGGGGCTCTCCTCTCTCACCGCAACCCCTATTCCATTTGTGATTTCGCTGCAGCGGCAAGCTGGGCCACGTAGTCCTTAAACACGCGGCCGCGCTCCTCATAGCCCGAGAACTCATCGAACGAAGAGCAGGCAGGAGAAAGTAAGATCACGTCACCACGGCTCGACAGCGAACGGGCGACGTCCACGGCGTCGCGTAGGTCATCCGCCTGGGCGATATCCACATCGCCATCGACATCGGCCTCGTCCATAGCGGCGGTGAAGCGCTCACGCGCATCGCCAAAGCAGACGACCGAGCGCACGTTGTCCATAACGACGCGCGCGAAGTCCGTGAGCGGCGTGCCCTTATCGTGGCCGCCGAGCAGCAAGATCACATCGTCATCGGGAAATGCCGTCAGTGCCTTCTCGACCGCATCGGTGTTGGTCGCCTTGGAATCGTTGACGTAGCGCACGCCGTCAATCTCGCCACACGGCTCCACGCGGTGCTCGAGCGGCTGGAACGAGGCCAGACCGCGGCAGACACCATCGACATCGGCACCGACTGCCAGGGCAGCCGTGGCAGCGCACAGGGCATTAATAACATTGTGATGGCCCGAGATCTTGAGCTCGGATGTGGCGATGAGCGGGGTCTCGACGCCCTTCAGGCGCACGACCATCTTGCCGTCGCGCACAAAGGCGGCATCCTCGCCCTCGGGCTCGTCAAAAGCGACCTTGCAGATGCGACGACCCGGCGTGTAGATGTACTCATCGAACTCGTGAATGCCGGCGTCTTCGACGTCGACAACCGCCAGATCGTCATCGACCATATTGTCAAACAGTTTGATCTTGGCAAGCGCATAGTTCTTATGGCTCTTATGCCAGCCCAAGTGATCGGGAGTGATGTTGAGCAGCACCGCAACGCGAGGGTGGAGCTCGGTGGTCGTAGCAATCTGATAGCTCGAGAGCTCAGCCACAAACCACTCGTTGCGGGCTCGGCCGTCAATCTCGTTGACCGGCGGCTCGCCGATGTTGCCGACAGCAACGCTGGCCTCGCCGGCAGCCTTGAGCAGATAATCAGTCAGCGACGTGGTGGTCGTCTTGCCGTTGGTGCCAGTGATGGCAATCCAGTTATCGGGCGACAGGCGATAGGCAAACTCGGGCTCACCCATAATCTGGGCGGCATGCTCGCGCCCGGCCTTAAAGAAGCCCGAGAACTCCGAGATGCCCGGGCACGTCACGCATACGTCATAGGCGCCCTCGACCTGTTCGGTCCCATAGACAAACGACGCACCAGCAGCCTCGAGCGCACGCGTGGCGTCATTGGGCTCAGAGGTGCCGCCGCCATACACGGTAACGGCACTTACGCGCTCGGGATGTGCCAGCGCCCAGCGGGCGACATCGAGACCGGATTTGCCCTGACCCAAAACGAGCAGGCTAAAGACATCAGCAAGAGGCATGAAAGACCACTATCCCAACTGGAAGAACAAAGCAAGGCCAACGGCACCAAAGGCCGCAGCGATAATCCAAAAACGGATGACGACCTTGGTCTCGGCCCAGCCCTTCTTTTCGAAATGATGATGGATGGGCGCCATAAGGAAGACGCGCTTGTGCGTAAAGTGGAAGTAGACAACCTGAATCATGACCGACAGGGTCTCAACGATAAACAGGCCGCCGATGATGAGGGAGACGACCTCGGTGTTGGTCATGATGGACGTGCAGGCAAACGCGGCGCCCAGGGCAAGCGAGCCGGTATCGCCCATAAAGATGCTCGCCGGATAGCAGTTGAACCACAGAAAGCCCAAGCAGGCACCGGCACACGCGGTGCAGAAGATGGACAGGTTCACGTCTCCGTGCAAAAACGCCATGGCGGCCATGGCGAGCATGGCGATCATGGAGGTGCCGCCAGCAAGACCGTCAAGGCCATCGGTCAGGTTCACGGCATTAGAAAGACCGGCGATCATCAGCCAGCAAAAGACAATGTAGAGCCACGGGAACGAAAGGCCGCAGATGGTGGTCGAAAGAACACCGAGGTCAATCGTCAGGCCGCCGGGAAAACGAATCTCGGGGGCGACGCCGCACCAGTTGACGGCAAGTACCGTAAAGGTGACACAGATAATGGTTAGGCCGATCATCTTGGCATGAGGCGTCAGACCGAGCGAGCGCCCATGCGTAACGGAGGTCAGGTCGTCGATCAGGCCCAGCACGCCGGTCGCCAGCGTGGCGAGCAGCACGAGCACGAGCTCGGTGGTGAGCTTGCCCATCAGCAGGCAGGTCAGCGAGATCGCGACGAGGATGACAACACCACCCATGGTGGGCGTTCCCTGCTTAACCAAATGACGCTTGGGGCCGTCGGCACGAACCTGCTGGCCGATACCCTCGACCTTGAGTAGCTTGATCCACCACGGCATGAGCAGCAGCGCAATGGCAGCGGCGATGCCAAGCCCCAAAAAAGCCTGATACGTTGGATACGAGGGATTGCCGAACATGGGCTAGCACACACCTTCCACAAAGCGGTCGAGCTCAACAAAGCGGGAACCCTTGACCAGTACAACATCATGTTTTTCAAGCGCGCCGCCCATGCGGTCGAGCACCTGCTGATAATCGGAGAACACCTGGATGCGGTCCTCGTCCATGCCCATCATGCGCGCGGCATCGGCCATAAGCTGGGCCAGCTCACCACCCACGCACGCCAGCATGTCGAGCTTCTTGGCGGCGGCATAGGCGCCCACGAGTTCATGCATACGAGGAGCCTCATCGCCCATCTCGCCCATCTCGCCCAAGATCGCCATGCGAGACCCCGTGCACGAAAGCGAGCACAGTAGATCGAGGCCAGCAGCCATGGATTCGGCGCTGGCGTTATAGGAATCGTCAATGACGCGGGCACCGCTCTTGGCGCGCTTGATCTCCTGGCGGTGACCGGTGATCGTGAGGCCTCTAAAGGCAGCATCGATCTGCTCGGGCGTCACGCCCAGGCGATAGGCAACCGCGGCGGCCTTAACGGCATTTGGGACGGACTGCACGCCGGGGATGGCAAGCATGGTATCGATTGTCTCGCCCTGACCAAAATCGAGCGTAAAGACCGGACGGCCCTCGTCATCAACTCGAACGTCGCGGGCACGGACCTCATCATCGTCCGAGACGCCGGCCAGCATCACGTCGATACCAGCAGGCTGGGCGAACGTATCGCGAATGAACGGCGTAAAGTCGTCCTCGCCGCCCAAAACCAGCAGCGGCAAGAAGTCGCCAGCGGCGCACATACCCTGGACAATCTCGGCCTTAGCGCGGGCGATGTTCTCGCGGCTACCCAAAATGCCGATATGAGAGGTACCAATCTTGCTCACGATGGCAAGGTTGGGATTGGCGGACTGGGACAGGCGCTCGATCTCGTGGAAATGGTTCATGCCCATCTCGAGCACCAGGACCTCGGTATCGGCCGGAGCGGAAAGCACCGTGAGCGGCATGCCGATCAGGTTATTGAAATTGCCCTTGGTGGCCCAGACACGATAGCGCTTGGCGAGCACGGCGGCGAGCACGTCCTTGGTCGTCGTCTTGCCGATGGAACCGGTAATACCAACGACCAGGCAGCCAAGCTCCAGACGGTACGTGTGCGCCAAACGCAGCAGAAAGTCCTCGGGATCATCGGTCAGCAAGATGGCACAGCCCTTGTCCTGTGCCAGCGAGACCAGCTCGGCCTCGGGCTCACGCGTCATTACGACGGCGCCGGCACCCGACTGGACGGCACGGGAAGCAAAATCATTGCCGTCGACGTTTTCACCGGGAAAGGCGACGAAAATCGTCCCTTCCTCGACCTGACGCGAGTCGATAACGCACCCGCGGCATACCCGATCGGCTTCTCCCGTCACGGTTCGGGCCCCTGTTGCGGCCGCGAGGTTGTTGACGGCGATCTCTATCATTGCAGCTCCCCTGTAAACCTAATAATGCTATCGGCGTATTGTATCCCAGCGCCGCGCATGCGTGGTGCAGGGCATGTGAACACCCCTCATATGGGACAACAAACCACGCCCCAAAGATTGTAACCCCCCCTACTTCGTGTGCGGGATACCCAGCACGTCGAGCGCGTTGGCCATAATGGACTGGAACGGCACCGCAGCGGCATCTGAGCCGCTCGGCGTTCCGTCGAGCGTGATATAGCACAGCACCTTGGGCGATTGTGCCGGCGCAAAGCCCATAAAGGACGACATGTAGTTCTCCTTGAGGTAGCCGCCGTTCTCGTCGGCTCGTTCGGCCGTACCGGTCTTACCCGCCACGTCATAGCCGTCAACCGCGCCGCCAACGCCCGTTCCCTCGGACACGACCGTCTGCATGCACGATGTCACCTGGGATGCGGCGTCCTCAGAAATCGCGCGTTCGCCTTCGCCCCAGTCCTTCTCGTCGCCTTTGCTGGACTTATAGAAGTGCGGGGTCATCATCACGCCGCCGTTGGCGATGCCGCCCACGGCACGTGCGATCTCAATCGGCGAGACGGACAGCGCCTGTCCAAAGCTCATCGATCCCAGCGTGGCGCCGTCATACTGGTCACGCTCCTTGACGATGCCCAGGCTCTCGCCCGGAAAATCGACACCGGAGCTGTGACCGATGCCCCACTTGTCCACATAGGCGGCAAAGTCGTCGGCACCGATCTTGCGCCCCACCAGGACAAAGCCCACATTGGACGAACGGCGCATCATCTCGCGCACATCCATGGTCATGCCATAGTCGCGCTTATCGGCATCGGTAACGGTATCGTCGCCCACCTTGATGCTCGCCGGCACCTCAAACGACGTACTCGATCGTACGACGCCCAAGTCGAAGCCGGCGCCCGCCACGAGCGTCTTAAAGACCGAGCCGGGCTCGTAGGCGTCAGTGACCAGGCGCAGGTTCATATCCTCGGTCTTGGCGTTCTCCAGATCGGTCTGGTCGTAGGTCGGGTACGAGCAGGCTGCGAGAATTTCACCGGTCGTGGGGTCGGTGACCAAAGCCGAGCCGTTCTTGGCCTTTGTCTTCTCGACAGCCTCTGCCAGAGCATCCTCAGCCGCACGCTGGATATTGACGTCGAGCGTCGTCACGATATCAACGCCGTCGACCGCGGCCACCTTTTTATAGGCACCGCCCGCGATATAGCTGCCGTCCCTCGCGCGCTCGCGTACGAGAGAACCGTTCGTGCCGGTCAGAAGCTTGTTGTATTGCTTTTCGAGACCCGTCAAGCCGTCGTTGTCCACATTCACTACACCCAGCACCTGCGATGCCAGATTGCCGTATGGATATACGCGCTTCATGGCCTGCTCAAAAAGCACGCCGGGCAGGTTCTTCTTCTCCAGCACCGCAGCATCGTCTTCGTCCACTTGGCGCTTGATATACACCCAGGTGCCATCGGACTCGACGAGCTTGCGGCAGGTCTTTTTATCGATTCCAGTTGCCTTGACCAGCGCCGACACCGTCTTGTCAACATCCTCGACAAGCTGCGGGTTCACGGCGATGTTGCGACATTCGACCGACGACGCCAGCACGTTACCGTTGCGGTCGTAGATGGTGCCGCGTTTGGCATAGAGGGTCTGCGCAAGCAGGCGGCGCGCATCGGCACGCTCGCGCAGTTTATCGGCTTCGACAATTTGATAGTCGGCAAGGCGAAAGACGCCCAAGCCCAAGCCAAGCCCAATGAATCCCATGACGGCTTTGCGGCGAGGCAGAGGCGCGCCTGTGAGCCATTCGGTCGACGAACTCTTGCGCGACCTGGTGTTATGCACTTGAGGGCCGCCCGAGCCGCGAAGTCGCGACGCCGGGTCGTTGCCACGGGACTGCCCGGCGTTGTAAGATTGCCGACCCGTTCCTTGATAACCAGAACGTCCCCGCGACGAGGGACGTCCAGAACCGCGGCCCCCATCGGAACCGCGGCGATAGTCATTTGTCATACTCAGCTACCGTCTTGCTACTGAGCGGTCGCGGTCGCGTTGGCGCCCGCGGCTGCATCCTGCGAAAAGTCAAGTGTAACGCTCTCGCTGGGCTCCACCATGCCATAAGCGCCCGCAAGGTCGCGAATGCGCGTGTCGGCGCCATAGACCGAATGCATGACCTCCAGGTCGGAGCTCTCATCGGTCGCCTTTTCGAGCGTGTTGGTAAGCTCGGCGTTGCTGTTGAGCACCTGGGCCGTAACGCCGGCGAGCGCCACGCGGGCGACGCCGATCGTCATGAAGATAGCCGCAATGATGCAAAACGTTTTAAGAACGCTCATGAAAACCGGGCTTACCGCCTGGTTTGCCTGACGGCCCGCGCCCGTGTAGACATCAAAGCGCGGCGTGCGCTGCTCACGGGGAGCAACGGGGGCCTGCGGCGTCTCACGATAGGCGGGCATGGCGTTCATATCATAGGCGAGTGCTGCGCTTGAAGTGTTGTAGCCCATGATATGCCGCCTCCCATCCCGAGTACGTTGGTAGTGTGTTTAAGCTTCGTTTATGGTGCGAGCGGGAGGTCCAATATCGCGCGGTCGCGCCTACAGACGCTGCGCCACACGGATTTTGGCTGATCTCGCCCGAGGGTTGCGCTCAACCTCATCAGGCTGGGCAACCAAGGGTTTGCGGGTGATGACCTTGAGTATCGGCACGTTGCCGCACACGCACACCGGAATCTCCGGCGGACACGTGCACCCCTGGCTCATCTCCTTAAAGTGGTTCTTTACGATACGGTCCTCGAGCGAGTGATACGAGATGACGCAGATACGTCCGCCCGGGTTGAGCCACCTGGTGGCGGCATCAAGCCCTCGTTCGAGCACATCGAGCTCGTGATTGACCTCGATGCGAATGGCCTGGAAACTTTTCTTGGCCGGGTGTCCGCCATGCCGACGAGCGGCAGCCGGGATACCCGCCTTGATGATCTCGACAAATTGGCCGGTGGTTTCGATCGGTTCTTGCTCGCGGCGGCGCACGATCTCGCGCGCGATCTGCGAGGCGAACTTCTCTTCGCCGTAGACGCGTAGAATCCGGGCGAGGTCGTGTTCGTTATAGGTGTTGATGACCTCAGCTGCGTTTAAGGTGTTATTACCCGGATCCATCCGCATGTCCAATGGGGCGTCCTCGTTATACGAAAAGCCCCTGCCAGGGATATCGAGTTGCGGTGACGAAACGCCCAAATCGAACAGGAAGCCATCGACCCCGGGCACCTCGGCCGAGCAAAGCAGCTCGTCCAAGTCGCCGAAGTTGCCCTTCAGCAGCTGGTGCGGAACGCCGGGAACCTCGCGGTCCAGACGGGCGCCAGCGGCCTCGAGGGCCATGTCGTCCTGATCGACGCCGAGCAAAAGGCCCGTCTCCCCCACCTGCGCGGCCATCTTTACCGAATGGCCGGCACCGCCAAGGGTGCAATCGCAGACAACGGAGCCGCTCTTTAGCCGCAGCGACTCAAGCACTTCGCCGAGCATGACAGGTTCATGCCGATATTCTTGTGTCAAGATCCCACGCTCCATCCGTTACCCGTGCCTTGCCCTTACGAGAAGAAGAGGTCCAGCAGGGCCTCATCGTCATCGTCCTCATCGGCCGCGGCGCGATCCCAAACCTCAAGGTGGTCGTAGTTGCCCACAACCGTGACCTCGCGGTCGAGGTTCGCCTGCTTGCGGAGAGACTCGGAAAGACCGATACGACCGGCGCTGTCCACGTCCATCGACGTGGTGCGCTTGTTGATCGCCCTCATGAGCTTCTGGTCGTTAATGTCACGCGGGTTAAAACCCTCGTGGCCCTCACGACCCGCGAAGAGTCCTTCGACCCACTTATCGAAGGCCTCGGCAGAGAACACGTACAGAGCATCGACATCCAGGGCTTTGAACACGCGAACGTGCTCTCCAAGCTCCTCGCGAAGGGGTGCAGGCAGGGACAGACGACCTTTTGCATCGAGATTGCGCTCGTATGCACCAGTCATTCCCATGTGCGCCCTCCCCTCGGTTACTCAGATGGCACGTACGCGGGGAACCACCCCGCCTGTCGACGTCATTAATAATATGGGGAACCTCCCCATTTTTCAACACCTTTCCCCACCCCTTCCCCCACTCC
>FR878674.1:221-1005 GCA_000434535.1 Collinsella sp. CAG:166 | reverse complement strand
CACGTTTGTCGGCACCCTCGCGGCGCGCCTCGGCATGTATCAGTTTGACGAGTGCCTTGTCGTCCACGGTCTCGCCACGGCGCAGGGCCTCAAGTATGTTCAAGATAATCTGTTCCATGCCCCCATTGTAAAGGCAAAGGCGCCGGAGCCAATCTCGGCTTCGGCGCCTTCATCAAACAGCGCGTCTATGGTTTATAAGTCTTCGATAACCACCCGTCACTCTGAATCAAACGACATGTCACCCGAATCGACTTCAAAACGATACGTGGCAGACTTGTCACCGTTATCGAATTCAAGATTCAAAATGGTCTCGCCGTCGTAGCCAAGCGGAAGGAAATCGCTCTCGAAGTCGCCACTGCCCAAGGTGAGGCTCGCCTTAAAGCCCGTCGAGTTCGGAACCGTCATCTCCACATCGCCCGAGCCCACACTCACGTCCATCGACTTCGTGGGGGCCTGGTAAAACTCGAACGTCACATCGCCCGAACCGACCTCAGCGCTGAGCGCATCAGTCACGCTGCCCGTAAACTCTACATCTCCCGAGTCCAGAGTCAGGTTGAGGTCATGACACGCAATGCCCGCGACCGTCAGATCACCCGATCCTACATTCGCTGTAATGCCCACCATGTTATCGGCAACTTTGCGCGGCAGTTCGACGGTAACCGTGCGGTCAATGGCGCGCTCGTCATCGCAATCGAACTGGCGAATCTTGAGCGTAGAGCCCTTGATTTCGGCCAGGTTCTGGGTTGCCGCATCGAAGGCAACGGTCCCCGTTGCCACGCGACCG
>FR878674.1:0-157 GCA_000434535.1 Collinsella sp. CAG:166 | reverse complement strand
GTGTTTGACCTCGACCGTGCCCGACGTCACGTCCAAGTCAAGCGATGTGAACGCGTCGGCATCAAACGTTTCGCTCGAAAGCTGTTGAGGCCGAGCGGAATAGTTACCGCTATTCAAGGAATCGTCCTCGTCAAACGCATCGTCCATACCAGACAAG
>FR878673.1:1921-2577 GCA_000434535.1 Collinsella sp. CAG:166 | reverse complement strand
CGTAGCCCATGTCCTTGGCGTTCTTGAGCAAAACGGACGCCGGCGTGTAGTAGATCGGGGCAAAGATGAGCGTGGCACCGGCCTCCTTGGCCTTGGTCAGCTGGTTGGTAAAGCTCGTGGAAGAGTCGTCCTTAAAGGTTTCGGTATCGACGATATCGAGCTTGGACGCCTTGGCCTGCTCGGCAAAAGCGTCGGCAACGCCCGAGCTATACGTATCGCCGGAGTTGTAGAACAGGGCGATCTTGGCATCCGCGTACTTCTCGGCCAAGAACTTCGCGGCGCTGGCGCCCATGGTGGGATCGGTGAAGCAAACCTGAAAGACCGTGGTCTTGTCCTTGGTAACGTCGAGCGACGAGGCCGAAGGCGTGACCATGAGCATATCGTCGACGATCTCGCCCGAGACGGCGACGGCGGCACCAGTCGTGACGGGGCCGACAAGAGCCTGCATGCCCCAGTCGCACAGGGTATTGAAGGCGTTGATGGCCTTTTCGCCGTCGGCGACGTCGTCCTCGGACTTAAGCGAGAGCTTGAGGTCCTTGGTCGAGAAATCCTTGGCGGCGAGCTTGGCGCCCTTCTCGGCCGAGACGCCATAGGTTGCCGCAGCGCCGGTCAGAGGGCCGATGACGCCGATCTTGAAGGTCTTGCCGTCATCGGCG
>FR878673.1:0-1867 GCA_000434535.1 Collinsella sp. CAG:166 | reverse complement strand
CGAGCAACCAGCAAGCGCGACGGTGCTGCCGAGCGCCGCGGCGCCGGCAAGGAAACTCCTGCGGTTAAGTACGTTGTTGATGCTAAACATGGTGTCCCCCTTTTCGCTAGCCGCGATGCGGCCGTCTTGCGGTACAGGGCAAACCTTATGGTGCAAACGTTGACAGTTTGTTACGGAAGTTCGTTTGTAGCGAGCATGTTTCCAATGTTTCCGCAGCGTTTCGGGGGTGCCGTTTTGTGCGACTCCTGTTGCCTGGCGAGCACGCGCCCTCGGTTCACGCTAGAATGCACTCAACCTTTAAGCGGTTAATCCATCCATAAGATGCACGAAGGAGCTATCTATGAGCGAACCCCTGCGCACCGTGAACGTCGGTCTGATCGGTCTGGGAACCGTCGGCGGCGGCGTGGCCCGTCTGATCAAGAGCCACCACGATGAGTACCTGGCAGCCTACGGCATCGACCTTAAGCTGACCCGTGCCTGCGCGCTTGCCTGGGAGCAGGCCGAGGCAGCCGGTATTGAGCGTGAGGCCTTTACGGGCGACTGGCACGATGTCGTCACCGACCCCGCCGTCGACATCGTCGTCGAGCTGATCGGTGGCGAGCACCCCGCAACCGAGATCTTCACCACTGCCTTTGAGCACGGCAAGCACGTCGTCTCTGCCAACAAGGCCCTGCTGGGCCGTCACGTCGAGGCGCTCGCCGAGAAGGCACGCACGTGCGGCGTGCAGATTAAGTGCGAGGCCAGCTGCGGCGGTGGCATCCCCATCGTGAGCACGCTCGAGCACGACCTGGTGGGTAACAAGATCCTGACCATCGCCGGCATCCTTAACGGTACCACCAACTATATCCTGTCGCGCATGGACGCCGAGGGCGCCGATTACGCCGACGTGCTTGCCGACGCGCAGGCCAAGGGCTATGCCGAGGCCGACCCGTCCGCCGACGTCGACGGCTTCGATGCCGCCAGCAAGACGGCAATCCTCGCCTCCATCGGTTTTGGCACCCGCGTTACCACCGACGATGTGTACCAGCAGGGTATCCGTACCATCGGCGCCGAGGACATCGCCCAGGCCCGCGAGCTCGGCTACACCATTAAGCTGCTGGGCATCGCCCGCAACACCGACGCCGGCGTCGACGTCCGCGTGCACCCCACGCTGATCCCCGCCGACCACATGCTTGCCAAGGTCAACGGCGCCATGAACGCTGTCTACGTGGTAGGCGACGCCGTGGGCGAGACCATGTTCTACGGCGCGGGCGCAGGCTCCTTCCCCACCGCGAGCGCCGTCGTGGGCGATATCCTGTCGCTCTCCGAGCAGATCAGCCGCGGCGTGGCCCCACTGCCCGAGATTGAGCCCTATGGTCACAACCTCGCCTTTAAGCCCATGGACGAGCTCCAGACCAAGTACTATGTGCGCCTGAAGGTCGCCGACCGCGTGGGCGCCCTGTCCGAGACGGTCGACATCTTTGCCAAGCACAGCATCTCGATCTCGCTTATCAACCAGGTCGAGGACGGCAAGTCGGACGCCAGCGATGTCTGCTCGGTCATCTTCCTGACGCACCGCGCGCTCGAGAAGGACGTCCAGGCTGCCGCCGCCGAGCTTGCCAGCGTCGACTGCGTGGCCGAGGTCGCCAACGTCCTGCGCATCGAGGACGTCGAGGCATGGACCGAAGGCGTCATGGCGAACTAGTTCGCTCTTCGTTATACGGCATATATGTTTTCCTAGCGAGCGACATGTCCTCCTATGTCACGGGCGCCGTGCTCCCCGTCGACGGAGCCGCCCGCTCCTAAAGGTCGCAAGCCACGACTTCGGACCTCAACGAGGCCCAACGCAATAGGCGCGCTGTCTGCATCAACCGCAGGCAGCGCGCCT
>FR878672.1 GCA_000434535.1 Collinsella sp. CAG:166 | reverse complement strand
GCAGCACCAGTGGCTGCCGTGGGATTGAATCCCGCAGGAGCAGGCTTCTTCTCACCCGGGAGCACAAAAGTCAAAACGTCGTCCTTGTCCTCATCGGCCCATTCGCTTGCATAACGTGCAGCCCAATAGCCAACGGCACGGTGCTTGAGCATCTTGCCAAAGACCGTAAGGAACACCGTGACGAATGCAATCAGCACCAGGAACAATACGAGCGTGACACCACCGGCGGTAACAATCGCCTCGATACCCGTGGGGCGATAGTAATAGCCGTACGCGCCAATTCCGGCGATGGCACCAAAGACAGCTGTCAAGATCCACGTAATGGCGTTGGAAACCAGGCCCGTCAAAAACTCCGGAAGGAACGAAGCGCAGAACAGCTTGGTCTTGTTGTGCTTAAACGCCGCCCAGACCTTATCGAGCGAAAACGCGCTCTCGACGCGACCGGTCACCGCAAAGTGCATCACGGCAATGTCGGCGAACATCTTAAAGAAAACCCCCAGGACCGCCGTGGCAATCATAGCCAGGACAAGCAGGCCAAGCGAGCCAAACAGCGCAGCCTCGAGCGCATAAGAGCCGTAATAAGAATACGAGCCCGCGGCGCCAATTACCACGCCCTCCACCAGCGAAAGCACTACACCGATAATGGGAATGGCAGCGATAACCTCGAGCACGACCGAAATAACGCTCGAAAAGATTCCGAGACCAAACGACGTGGAACGCATCAACGGACGACCCATGCCGTCATCGATCTTAAGCGACAGGTCGCGACCCCACTCGATGCCAAAGCCCGAACCGCACACGCTCGCCACGTAGGCAGCCAAAAAGCCGATGGCAGCCGCAATACCGCCGATAACGGGGATGAACAGCACGAGTACCGACACGACACAGATAAGCGCCGGCAAAAAGGCAATCTGGCACACGCGCTGCAGCACGCCCGGAGTCTTGGTCATATCCTCAAACGCCTGAGCCGTGCAGCCCTTGGACGCGTTCGCGACAGGTTGAGGAACAAACTGCTGAGGCTGAGGCTGACCCTGAGGGGCGGAAGCTGCAGCACCGGCATTGGGGGCACCACACACGCCGCAGAACTTGTCGTTATCGCCCATGGGGGCGCCACACTGCGAACAGAACATCGAAATCATCCCTTCGTATCTAGAGCGAATCACCTGGATCGCAAACGATGTCATTGGCATCATTATCGCCCAATGTGGGGACAAATACTCTTAGATGACGTATTTGCAACGCGCGAGGCGCTTTTCGATTGTTTGATGAGTGCGTCCGCGTTAGTTCGTTCCGCGGAAACCCTTGCCGACGATCTCGGAGCTGTCGACGATCGTGATAAAGGCACCCGGATCGACCTCGCGCGCATAACGGCGCAGCTGCACGGCCTCGCGACGGCTCAGCACGCTCATGATCACCGTCACGCACTTGCCCGAGAAGGCACCGTAGCCGCGACTGATGGTCGCCGTGCGGTTGAGATGCTTGACGATAAACTCCTCGACCTTAAGGGGCTCGGAACAAATGATCGTGCAGACCTTACGAAGATGAATGCTCTCGATGGCCTTGTCGACCACAAGCGTCTTGGCAAACAGGCCGAGCACGCAATACAGACCGATACGCGGACCATACAAAAAGGCCGCGATGGTCACGATGCCGATATCGACCAGCAACAGCGCGCGACCAATCTCGAGTGTGGTACGGCGTTTGAGGATCATAGCGAGGATGTCCGTGCCGCCCGTCGAGGCGCCGATATCAAAGACGATGGCGCTGCCGAGCGCCGGCAGAATCACGGCAAAGCACAGGTCGAGCCACATATCGCCCGTCATCGAGACACTGGTCGGGATAAAGAGCTCGAAAAGCGAAACATAGGCGGACAGCGCAAACGAGGCGAAGACACTCCACAGAATTGCCTTGCGCTCCAAAAAGATAAAGCCCAAAACGACGAGAACCGCGTTGATAATCCACATAAAGACGCCGACGGGCAGGGTCGGGAACAGCGTGGACAGAATAACCGACACGCCCGAGGTGCCGCCAAAAGCAAAGTGATTAGGGGTTTTAAACGCAACGATGGCAAAAGCCGTAAGAATCAGGCCCAGATTGAGCTCGGCGAAAAAGCGCGGGAAGCCTGGCTCCTGGCTACGCTTTTGGCCGGCACGCTCGCCGCGCTCGATATCGGTGCGATCGACCACGCGCTCCATCGGCACCACGGGAGGACGATGTAGCTCCTCGGCAGCTCGCGATGCCGCCTCTGCCGCGGCGGCCTCAATCGCCCATGCCTTGCTTTCTGTTTCGCGCTCGTCAGCCATTACGGCAACCCCTCGTTAACAATTTGGAAACAATGCGCCCATTAGGGTAACGCGGAACGCGACGATTGCAACCCCTAGTTAGACGAGTGGTATGCCTACATCGGGGGCATACAAATAACGGCCGGCCGCACATACATCCGTGCGACCGGCCGTTTGACGTTTTCGCAGATAAAACCTACCAAAATAAACCTGTCCCTTTTTGGCAGGTTACCTTTTTGGTAGGTTACTCGTGCTGGTTGGTGCGGTGCTCGTACTCCTCGGGGGTGATGACATCCTCGATGCGCAGGTTGACGCCTGCCACCTCAAGGCCGGTCATCGCAGCCAGACGCTCGGTCACACGCGCCTTAACGTCGTCGAAAATCGCGGGCGCATAGGCGCCGTACTCGATAATGACGGAAATGTTAACGACCACGCGGTTGTCATCGGTGACCTCGACTGTCACGCCCTTGGTCAGATTCTCGGCACCAAACTGCTCCTGCACAAAGTGCATGAGGTTGCCCTTCATGCCCAGGACGTGCGGTACCTCGCGGGTGGCCATGGCGACGATCTTCTCGATCACACCGTTGGAATAGGTCAGCGAGTCCTCGGACTCGTCCGCTTCCCCATCATCCTCATCCGCATCGTCGGCGGGTTCGGCCTCGACGAGCGCCTCGTCCTCGAGCGTTACGTCCTCGGCCTCGGCGGTGACGGTCTCGTCTACCTCGAGCTCGGTATCGGCCACATCGACCTTCGTGTTAAAAGCCATGGTTCCTCCTTATGCCCACCGCACACGCGGCGGTCGAATACATGCTAGCGGCCGCTAAACAGACGGCCGAAGAAGTTGACGATCCCGTTCTCGCCGTCGCGGATCTGGCCAATCACGGCGCCGATCAGCACAAAGAAAGCGATGACGAGCGTATCCCACAGGCCGAGCGTGAGCACCAGCACGGCGAGCACAAAACCAGCGACGGCTCCAAGCGTGGTGTTGGGATGACGGACGGCATAGCTCCAGATGGCTGCCCCCGTACCCTTGATGAGACCCATGGCCTCATCAAAATCATCGGCGACCGCGTCATGTGACTCGGTACCCTCCACCTTAGGATCGACGACCTCGCCTGCCGGCGCGGCGCTCTGATCGATAGTCAGGCGCGGGGTGCGGACGGTCTTGTCTTGATTGGTATCACTCACCGGAAACCTCCACGGTCTGGACGGTAGTCTTGGACGGCAAAAAACGAACGCGCGCAGTCGTGCCCGGCGTGCCGAGCATAGTGTCGCAGGCCTCCTCGATACGTTGCTGCATCGCGGCTGCAAGGGAAGCCACGTCCCGGTCGTCGAGCGCGATGGCGTCGACCTTAAAACGGACGTGCGATTCGTCGGAGCCCTGCACGCGCGCCTCGACATGCTCGATCATCACTCGGTCGTCGCGCTCTGCCGCGGTGCGAGCACACGAGGAGAGGGCAGCGAGCGTGACCCCGATATTACGCTCCCCCGCCGGATGCACGCAGGACGGCTCGCGACGAGCAAACACCAGGCGGAAGAAACCCACGAGCACGCCGAGCGCCACGACGCCGCCGCACGCCGTAACAACGATGCGAGGCAGCGGATCGCGCATCAGCAGCATAAAGCGATAGGTATATGGCCCCCAAAACTGGCAGACCAACGTACCCAGCGCCACGACGGCGGCGGCAAGATACACGATCGCCAGGGCTCGTTTGAGCACGCGCATGCGGCGCTCCCTTCAAATCTCGATCCACAGAATGCAAAACGATTCGCATCATTATAAAAGAGCCGGGTCCGGTGCCTCATGCACGCGGATCCGGCTCATCTATTCCACGAGGCTTGCATGCTCGCTTCATTATGCCCAGATATGCACGGCTCAATCCGTGCGGGCACTACTCCTCCTCGAGGGCAGCGATGACCTCGTCGGTCATGTCCATGGTGCTGTAAACATCCTGGACGTCGTCGAGCTCCTCAAGACGGTCGATGAGGCGCTGAACCTTCTTGGCGTCGGCGCCGGAGACCTCGGTCGGGGTGGTCGGGACCATGGTGGTCTCGGAGCCCTTGACCTGGACGCCCTGCTCCTCGAGCGCCTTGGAGACAGCCATGACCTCGTTGGCGGTAGTCCAGACGATCCACTCCTCGCCGGCGTCCTCGTAGTCCTCACCACCGGCCTCGGCGATCGCCATCATGAACTCATCCTCGTCACCGGCAGCACCGTTGGCGATCATGGTCTCCTTCTTGGCGTTCTCGTCCAGGACCTCCTTGGCAACGACGATCTGGCCCTTGCGCTCAAACTGGAAGGCGACGGAACCGGAGGTGCCCAGGTTGCCACCAGCGTGGGAGAAGGCGGAACGGACATCGGCGGCGGTGCGGTTGCGGTTGTCGGTCAGGCAGTCGACGTAGACGGCAACGCCGGCGGGACCGTAGCCCTCGTACACGATGTTCTCGTAGACGGCGGCATCGGCACCCGAACCAAAGGCCTTATCGATAGCGGACTTGATCTTGTCCTTAGGCATGGACTGAGCCTTGGCCTTGGCAACGGCAGCGGCGAGGCTGGCGTTGTTCTCGGGCAGCGGGTCGCCGCCGAGACGGGCAGCAACGGTGATGTTGCGGCTGAGCTTGGAGAAGAGGGCGGAACGCTTGGCGTCCTGCGCGCCCTTACGATGCTTGGTTGTGGCCCACTTAGAGTGTCCGGACATACGTGTCTCCTATCGGTTTCGACCTAAAGCCCAGCGCGAATGCTCGGGCAATATAAACAAACGCTATAAATGATATACCTACTGGCCTGTGAGATAAACAAAAAAATGAAGGCGTCGTGATGATGCAGCCCCTTGGCACAAAGCAGCCTGACCCCAATGCGCCAATCTTTGGTTAGGTCCACAGGCGGTCGCTGCGGGTGATCGTGGCGCCGATGGCGAAAGGCATGCATGCAATGACCGGGTACAGGTAGCGCATGTAGGTCGACCCATTACATGGACCAATCAGGCACACAGCGAGCACACCCAGCAGCGGTATCCAGATGGCCAGCGCGCGCCACGAATGGCGGCGCAACAGGTAGACCACCACGACGATCATGATCCACACGTAGGTGGCCGAGCTCATGGTGAGCGAGATAAACGGAATGCGCTGCACCGCCACGCGGTACAGGTTAATCAGGTGGTCGCACCAGCGCACGGCTTTGCTGTCGACCGGATGGAAGTCGAAGTACTTAAGGTTATCGGGCTTCGCCATGATCTCGGCACTGCGCGCTGTGCTGTAGACCCATGCGTCGCGAGCGCTCGGATAAAAATACCCATAGTAGTTATTGATGAGCGCCGAGATATAGCACCCGGGGTCCTTTTTGAACATCTGGGCCCACACCTCAAAATAGGCCTTGATGTCCTCCTGCGAGGCGTACTCGTTAAAGCAATTTTTGACGGCGTCCGACTTATCCGGGTTGTAACGGCGGCCCAGATTCTCGTACTTGAGCACACGGTCGATCACGGCACGCTCTTCGTCGGTCACCAAGCCGTCGCAAGGAGCTTCCTCAATCGTGCCATCGTCTTTGACCTTGGGGTTAACGCCCGAATTAAGGCCGTCGTGCTTTTGGACGAAGCGCGCCGTCTGCTGAAACGGAATCGAGAGGATCTCGCGCTTGGAGCCCGGCGTGATATCGTGCGCCGGCATAAAGACCTTGGTGAAATACATGTTGGAGACAAGGCAGAGCGCAAGCACTGCGAGCACGCCGACCCAGCGGAAGCGTGGCGTGGCGTACGAGGGCGTGACGCCAGCCTGCTTGGCAACGCGACGGGCCGCATGCGCGTCCCAAGCGCAAAACGCCGCCGCGATTACGCATGCCGCCAGGGGAAACACCAAGCCGCCGTTGCGCAAAAACGTGGAACCCATGGCACCCAGCACGAGCAACAGCCAGTCGTGGCGTGCAAAGAGCACAGGCGCCTGTTCGCCCGCGCGCTCGGCATTGGCATCGCGACGGGGCAGGCCACATGCCACGAGCTTGACGGTCTGAACGAGCAGCACCAAAAACGCATCGGCAAACAGTACGTCTTTGGTCAGCAGCGCCGCATAGTTGGAGAACATCGGCATAAACGCAAAGAACAGCAAGATGACGCCACGGACCGGCAGGCTCACGCCCAGCTTGCGCAGCGAAGATATGGAATAGGCCATGCAGGCGGCCGTGATGACAAATTGGACACAGGTGTAGATGGCAAGGCCCGCATTGGCGCTGCTGAATAGCGAAAGCCCCAGTTGCACACATGAGCCGATGATGGCCGTGTGCACCACCGGATGATGGCCGTTGAGCAGCACGTTGGGGTTAAGCAGGCGTAGGTAATCGCTCGTGCCGTTGGGGTAGTTGAACCATTGGCGGATCTGCGCGCCCGTATCTCCCATAAAGAGGCCGGGCAGCGAGGCGATAAGCGTGGGCGCCCAGACAATCATGAGCACAAGAAACGGCCCGACAAAGGGATGGACCGAGAGCACGGCGTGGGCAACACGCCACACGCGGCCAAAGTGCGCTTCGGAAAACGGAATGCGCCGAGAGCTCAGCCAATCTAGACACTCAAAGGCAAGGTAGAAGGCAACGACCGCCAAGAGCATCCAGCCCGCGCCGCCAATCCAGGCGCAGATGATGCGGGCTTTGTCGCCAAGGACAATCTCGGCCGAGTCGGTGAGATCGTAGCTGCGGCCGAACACCATGCAGATGGCGAAGAACAGCGACGGAAGGATCACCGAGGGACGCCAAGCGTCGCCGCGGCCAAAGAATACGTAGCGAAACGGCAGCGTGAGCAGGCAGGCAAGCGCAAGCAGCATGACCGCGTCGGTATGGCCGGCAAACGAGAGGAGCACCTCGTAGCACACGTACAGCATGCCCGAGGCTTTGGGGTCAATCGCCAAGACTGCGTTGCTCGACACCGGGGCGGGATCGATGGAAAACGCCGTGGTCGCCAACAGCGCGAGCAAAAATGCGATGAGCGTCTGCTTGGCGGGGTAGCGCTTAAACCAGACGATGCGGGCAGCGTCGCGCGCAGCCGTTGTGGAGAGATCGGAATCCTTCACAGTCCGAAAGCCTTTCTAGAAACCTGCCAAAAAGGGACAGGTTTATTTTGGCAGGTTTTATCTGGGGAAACGTTACGGTTCTGTCATCGTTGCCCAGCGAACCACCACAAAGGTGCCTGTTCACTTTTTGGTGGTTAAGCGTCGAGGTAGATGCGCTGGGGTTGGTTGCGGCGACGAGCAAAGATGATGAGCGCCAGGCCCGCGATTACGAGCGGCAGGCTCAGCAGCTGACCCATGGTGATGACGCCGCCCAGCAGATAGCCCAGCTGCGCATCGGGCACACGCACAAACTCAATCAAAAAGCGAACGATGCCGTAACCCATCACAAAGACGCCCATAAACGTGCCTTGGGGCAGTAGCGGCTTTTTGCGGCTGAGCACCTGCAGAATGCAAAAGAGCACAATACCCTCGAGGAATGCCTCGTAGAGCTGGGAGGGATGGCGCGGCATATCGCCCGCGGTGCCGCCAAAGATCACGCCCCAGGGCAGATCGGTCGGCTTGCCCCACAGCTCGCCGTTGACAAAGTTGGCGCAGCGTCCCAGACATAAGGCCAGCGGAGCACCGATAACGGCAAGGTCGGCGATGGTCCAGGCGTCGAGCTTGTACATGCGGCACACGAGCACGCCGCCGATGATGCCGCCCACCAGGCCGCCATGGAAGCTCATGCCGCCTTCATTGGTAGCAAAGATCTCGAGCGGATGCGCCCAGTAGTAGCCGTCGCCGTAAAAGATGACGTAGAACAGGCGGGCGCCAATGATAAGGCCAAAGACCACGCCGACCACGACACTCGTCAGGTCGTCAACCGTAATGTCAAAACCCCAACGGCGCTGCGTGCGGTACATGACGACCGCCGTGAGCAGAGCTCCGACCACATAGGCCAAGCCGTACCAGTAGATGGTGATGGGCCCCGCCGAGATGGCGACGGGATCAAGCATATGGTAGAGGTCGTTGAGCATATCGGTCCCCCTGCTCCCTACATACAAATGCGGCCGCGGGCCTTGCGCTCGCAGCCGCATATTCGGGCGTGACGTCTATGCGGAGCATATCGCCCGCAGCTTTCACTTCTTAGAACGGCGCATACTCGTCGTACAGGTCATCGGTCTCGCCGGAGGCATTGACCTGCTCGACACGCGTAACGCCGGGCACGTGCTCCTTGAGGATACGCTCGATGCCCATGGAAAGCGTCAGGGCGCTCATGGGACAACCGGCACAGGCGCCCTGAAGCTCCAGCTTGACGACGCCCTCGTCATCAACGCCTATATACTCCATGTCGCCGCCGTCGGCCTGTAGGTTGGGGCGAATCTCTTCAAGAACCTTCTTAAGCAGCTCTTCGTTAACAGCCACAGGGGCTCCTTTCTCACAATAACGCGGGCGCGCCCGCGGACAGAGCTATGTTACTACAGCCGTGTACCCGCTCACGAGCCGTCCATGCGCGCAGACGCGACTTTCACGAGTAGTCAATTTGGGACGGGGCTCTTTGAGCTGCTTTTGCCGGCGCCCGACGCTAACACAGGCTGCCGCTACTGCTGAGTTTGTCCCCCGGTACCAATATGAACATCGACGATAACCTGGCGGTAGCTGATGCCACAGGAGTCGAGGATGCGGCGGCTGATGCGTCCGTCATCGGTGTCGGCGTACTTGTTGTCCAGGTAGACGACCTCGCCCACGCCCACCTGAGCCAAAATCTTGGCGCAGTCGTGGCACGGGAACAGCGTGACGTAGACCGTGGAACCCTCGAGGTCCTTGAGCGAGCCACGGTAGTTGAGCACGGCGTTGGCCTCGGCATGGACCACGTAGTTGTGCTTGTCCTGCAGCGGGTCGTCGCTCGTACCCCACGGAAAAAAGTCGTCGTTGAGCGCCGAGGGTGTACCGTTGTAGCCCACCGAAAGGATGCGGTGGTTGGTGTTGGCGATGCACGCACCCACCTGCGTGTTGGGGTCCTTGCTGCGACGCTGCGCGGCGATGGCCACGCTCATAAAGAACTCGTCCCAGCTAATGACGTCCAGGCGCTTGCCTGACGAAGTTTGATGAAGATCGTCCGACATGGCAGACACCTCCGTAATCGCAATAGTTTGACCCATTGTAGCAGGTGAAAGGTGGAGGCGTTTGTCCCACCGGCGCCCTCACCTTTACACGCGGCGGGGCTTTTGGTTGATGCGGTAGAGCTCGGCGAGACCCCGCAACGTCAGCGCGTCGTCGACCGTCAGACTATGACCGACCAGCGACGCAAGCGCCTCGGCATCGTCGCCGGTAATGACTATGGGCACGTCGCCCTCCCCCGCGGCCTTGGTCGCGCGCATCTCGGCGAGCACCATGTCGAGCATGCCGTCGATGCGGGCCACCTCGCCCAAGACCACGCCCGAGCGCATGGCCTCGCGCGTGTTGCGGCCGATTACATGCGTAGGTGCCGAGGGCTCGACCTGCGGCAGACGCGCTGCTGCCGCCGAAAGCGAGCGGGCGCCGAGCGCCAGCCCCGGCGCGATGACGCCGCCCACAAAGGTGCCGTGCGCGTCGATGACCTCGATATTGGTCGTCGTGCCCAGGTCGATCACAATGCAAGGCGAGCCGTAGACGGCACGAGCCGCCACGGCATCGGCGATGCGGTCGGGGCCGATCTCGGCCGGGTCGTCGTAGTGCACGGGCATGCCGGTCTTGAGGCCCGGCCCCACGGTGAGCACGCGCCCCGTGCAGATACGGGAAAGAGCCGCCTTCCACGGGCGCTCGAGCGCCGGCACCACGCAGCTCAGCACGGCCGCCGTGGGTACGAGCGCGCCGGGCATGCCCGCATCGGCCGCCAGCGCGGCCATGACTTGAGCGAGACGCATACGCGCTTCGTCGGCCGTAATGCTCGATGGCGTCGTGATCTCGCACGTCGCAAGCGGGCATTCCTGCGCCGCGGCCGAATCCTCTGCAAACAGACCAAAGCGAATGAACGTGTTACCCACGTCGACCGTCAATATATATGCGCACCCATTAAGCATCGTCGGCGCTCCTTTCGTCTGCCCAGCAGTATATCGCCTACCTAAACCAGTCATCCCAAAATGACTAGCTTACGGCTATACTGGTGCGCGGTCGCGCGCGAGCTCACGCGGCGGCCCTTGGTAACCCGACTTCCCGCGCCGTATCCGTAGCGGCGCTCCCGGGGGAAGCGGATATACGCAAAGGAGTTCAATATGAGCAATCCCTCGAACCGCGCTTCGATGCGCGGGCAACTCACGCTGCGCGGCGTCGTCATCGGCGTCCTTGGCTGCGTGATCATCACGGCAAGCTCGGCCTACACCGCCCTCAAGATGGGCGCTCTCCCCTGGCCGATCGTCTTCGCTGCCGTCATCTCGCTGTTCTTCCTTAAGCTCATGGGCAATGCCAGCCTCAACGAGGCCAACGTCACCCACACCATCATGTCCGCGGGCGCCATGGTCGCCGGCGGCCTAGCGTTTACCATCCCGGGTGCCTGGATGCTGGGCTATGCCGACCAGATCAGCTGGCTCGACATGTTTATCGTGGCACTCGCCGGCACCATCCTGGGCCTGCTGGCCACCGCGCTCATCCACCGTCACTTTATCGTGGACGCCGCGCTTGAGTTCCCCACCGGCAACGCCGCAGCTCAGACCCTGCGCGCCACCGAGGCCGGCGGCAAAACCGGCAAGCAGCTCTTTGGCTCCATGGCCATCGCCGGCATCTATAGCGTGCTGCGCGACGCCCTGGGCGTGGTGCCCAGCATGCTATGCACGCTCAACATCCCCGGCGTGACCTTTGGTATCTACAACTCGCCCATGCTGCTCTCCGTCGGCTTCCTCGTGGGCTTCGCCCCGGTCGCCTTCTGGTTTGCCGGCGCCCTGCTGGGCAACTTTGGCATCATCGTGGGCGGCACCGCTGCCGGTCTGTTCGACGTTATGACTGCGCAAGGCATCGTCAAGTCCCTGGGCATGGGCCTCATGATGGGCTTTGGCGTCGCCGTCGTCCTCAAGGACATCCTGCCGCAGGTCGCCGGTATCGTCCGCGGTCTTGCCGCCGACAGCTCCACCGACACCGACGAGCAGTCGCTCATCTCGGGATCGCTTAAGCTCGACGCCGGCATCATCGGCCTGGGCGCTGCCGCCATCGCCGTGATCATCGCCATCGTGCTTAACCTTGGCCCCGTTCCGGCCGTCATCGTGACGCTATTCACCTTTGTCACCACCATCATGAGCGCACAGAGCTGCGGCCAGACGGGCATCGACCCCATGGAGATCTTTGGCCTCATCGTTATGCTCATCGTGGCCGCCTTCGCGCAGATCGCTCAGGTCAAGCTGTTCTTTATCGCCGGCATCGTAGCCGTGGCGTGCGGCCTTGCGGGCGACGTCATGAACGACTTTAAGGCCGGCGCCGTGCTGGGCACCAACCCGCGTGCGCAGTGGATCGGCCAAGCCATTGGCGGCATCGTGGGTGCCCTGGTCGCTGCCGCTGTCATGGTCGCGCTCGTCACCGCCTATGGTCCGGACGCCTTCGGCCCCGACAAGAGCTTTGTGGCCGCGCAGGCAAGCGTGGTCGCCACCATGGTCTCGGGCATCCCGAGCGTGCCGTGGTTCGCAGGTGGCTTTATCGCCGGCATCGTCATGTACTGGCTTGGCATTCCGGCCATGATGATCGGCCTGGGCGTGTACCTGCCGTTCTACATGTCACTCACGGCATTCCTGGGCTCCTGCGTCAAGCTCGCCTACGACAAGTGGTCCGCCCACCGCGACGCCACCGCTGGTCTTTCTGACGAGGAGAGGGCTGCCAAGGACGCCGCCTTCCAAGAGCAGGGCCTGGTTGTCGCCAGCGGCCTGCTCGGCGGCGAGTCCATCGTCGGCGTTATCCTGGCGTTTGTCTCCGTGGGCTTGAGCCTGCTGGGCTAAGTCGAGCAGCTGCTCGACAGCAACCATATTGCCTACGGCTTGCCCGGTCGGTAGCTTTCGCGGCTGCCGACCGGGCTTTTTGATACCGAAACAAAGAAAGGCCG
>FR878671.1 GCA_000434535.1 Collinsella sp. CAG:166 | reverse complement strand
GTCAGGGGTTCGATCCCCCTCGTCTCCACCATTGTGAATGCAAAGGCCTTCGGTATTCCGAAGGCCTTTTTTCATGCGAAAACGCCATACGCCACAAACCCTACCTACGCCAACAAAAAGTTGCACAATTTATTTCCCATGTCTGTACATAGTTTGTTAGACAAAGGCGATTACCAGTACGCCTCGCTGGTCAATTCGGGCTTCAGGAGCATCCCTAACCACCGCTCGCACCCCAATAACCTGCGTCAACGTGAACAACATCCCAAAACAACCCCCTTAAGCACGTCAAATGAACGATATATTGTCCAACGCAGCCCAAATCAGTTTCACTAACAACTTGTGCTAGGATACCTAGCGTTACATGAGTTCAACTGCGCTCGCGGCTCCAGCAAGCCATAAAGCGCAGGGTTGATCAGCATCCGGCCGTAACGGCGGTGCCAGAAACACCATGAGCTCCAATAAAGAAGTCATGCATCAAATGCTTGAATTGTTTTGCATGACTAGATGTAGCAGTTCTTCAGCTGGCTGCGTGCGGTCCAGTTTTGTACCCACTTGACTGGCTCGCACGAAGCCAGCTGAGGTTGCAGGCATTCTTGCGATACGTGCCTGTGACCTCAGCGCTGCTTTTATACATACCGTTC
>FR878670.1:15286-16135 GCA_000434535.1 Collinsella sp. CAG:166 | reverse complement strand
TGTTGCCCCTACAAATAAATTCCCTCACCGAGTTGCTTGTGGAACTCGGTGTGATGGTCGCGTGCCCAGGTAAAGAGCGCCTGGTCAAAGTCGGTGCGCGTGGCCGGGATGCCAAAGACGCCGGCAACTTCGACGCGCACAAACTCCAGTGCCGGCAGCTTGTTGATAGCAGTGAGGGCAAACGGGGACGAGGACTCCTCGAACAGATAGCGGCTGCCTTGTAGCGCGTCGCAACTGGTGCACGTGTTGCCGAGCGACGGGGCTTTGGAGGCTCGCGCGCCTACGGGCTTGTAGCCGCAACGCTTATGAAGATAGTCGCGGATCTCGCCCGGCACGCAGCCGAGAGCGGGCACGATGGCGAGTGCGTTGGCGTTGGCCGTGTCGATGGCAATGTGCCCGGCTTCGTTGGGCGCGTGCGCGATGGCGATGCTCTCGTCGTTATCGGTTCGATAGGGAATGCCGAAGGCCGCGACCGAGGTCTCTTTGTGACACTTCCAGCACTTGCGCTTGCCCAGTACTAGATATATATACGGCGCTGAGGGGTCGGATCGGTCAACACCGGGCAGCCACTCGGCAAAGGGCTCGGGGTTGACGCCGCTGGGCACATACCAGATCTTCTTGGTCCGGTCCCATTTGGCGCCCAGCGCCTTGGCTTCTTCTTTGTGCGAAAAGGGGACATCGAGCTCGGTGCGCATGGCGGCTCCTTGGTGCTGCAGGTGCAAGTGCCTCAAGGATACCGCAGGGCGCAGACATCGCGGCGTTTTGCTGAGAAGTTGCGGTGCGGACTGATTGGTTATGCCAATGGATAGATCGGCAAGTAGATGGTCGGCTTTTGGCCAGTTGGGCGGT
>FR878670.1:14567-15262 GCA_000434535.1 Collinsella sp. CAG:166 | reverse complement strand
TTGGGCGGTTGGAGCAGCTTGCGGCGCAGTTTTGTGTCTGGCTATTGTTGATGTTGGGGTATTGAATTTGTTTGGCTGCCATTTGTCAGGTGAATTGATGCTACGTTGCGATGACGGTTGGAGCTGCCAGCGGATTTGGCGACATAAAACAAAACAGCCCAGAGACATAGCCTCTGAGCTGCGAACATTTGGTGGGCGTTAGAAGATTTGAACTTCTGACCTCTTCCGTGTCAGGGAAGCGCTCTCCCCCTGAGCTAAACGCCCGATCAAGGGTGCGCAAGTGCGCAAGGGATAATATAACGGAGCCTGAACTCGGTGGCAAGAACATTTTTAAAAATCGCTTACATTGTGGAATTCGGGGGCTTTGCCATATCCATTTCAAAAGAGCCTGCTGCCGCGATTTGGCTGTCGCATAATGCAAGGCCATTGCGGTATCGAGCTATGGAAAGACGCCTGCGGAATTGTCCTACCGATAAGCGGGCAAGCCTCCAGCCGGTGCCTTCGCCGTGGTAAGGTAAGCCGAATTGTTTCCAGGCTGTTTCGGGGGAGTGGAATGAGCAAAGAGTGTGTCGGGCAGGCCGAAGGCGCAGGGGCTTCGGTGCCGATGACCGATATATCGAACATTGATGTGCCCGACGGAACTGACGAGCTCAGTCGCAGCACCCGCCGTGCATGGCGTGACCGCCTCAACGAGG
>FR878670.1:13918-14543 GCA_000434535.1 Collinsella sp. CAG:166 | reverse complement strand
CAACGAGGCCCAGACGCGCAAGATGATCGTGGGCATGTTGGCTACGCTCGTGGGCGGTTCGTTTTGGGGCTTTTCGGGCACCAGCGCGAGCTTCCTGTTCGATACCTATCACGTTGATACCCTGTGGCTTATGAGCGTGCGCCAGATTCTCGCCGGCCTGCTCTTTATGGCCGTGGTGGTCACGCGCGATCGCGAGCGTCTGGTTAAGCTCTGGAGCACGCCCGCCGACCGTAGGCAACTGCTGCTCTTTACCGCCTTTGGTCTGCTGTTCAACCAGTTTTGCTATCTTTCGGCCGTGCGCCTGACCAATGCCGGAACCGCGACGGTGCTTCAGTGTCTGCAGCTGATTATCATCATGGGCTACACCTGCGTGGTCGATCGCCGCATGCCGCGCGTTCGCGAGGCGATCGGCATTGGCCTGGCCCTCGGCGGCACCTTTTTAATCGCTACTGGCGGTGACCCCACTAGCCTGAGCATCTCGCCGCTCGGCCTGGTCGCAGGCCTTATGTGTGCGGTCAGCGCCACCTGTATGGCGGTGATCCCCGCCAAGATTCTGCCCGAATACGGCAGCCCCATCGTCACGGGTTCGGCTATGCTCACGGCGGGCATCGTTTCTTGTGCTTTC
>FR878670.1:7787-13745 GCA_000434535.1 Collinsella sp. CAG:166 | reverse complement strand
GGAACCGTGGAGCCGGTCTCGGCAACCATTACCAGCGCCGTTATGCTGGGCACGGTGTTTTTGCCGACCGACCTTATCGGCTTTGTCATGATCATCGTGATGATGTTCCTCACGGTGTAGCTAGCGCCGCTGCCAAGACGGAAAAGGTGTTGTGCCGCATTTTCGCCAATTGATGTCCGTGTCTGGAGTTTAGCTGTCGATGCTCAAAATGCCATAAACTAGTAACGTTATGGACTTTTTCATTGCGACTCAATTGCGAGGATTTCTTTATGGCTGGTAATCACTTTAAGGGCAGCGATAGCGGCCGCCCTGCAGTTCCGCCGCGTCCGAACGGGGCTGGTAAGGCCGGCACGCCGGGCGGCGCTGGACAGGGCGGTTCCGGTAAGCGCGTGTCCCCGGGCGAGACGGCGATGTTTACCGCTCTGTACGAGCAGTCTCAAAAGGCAAAAAAGACCGGCCGTGCAAGAGGAAATGTCTTTGCGGGCGGTGCAACCTCTGCGTCGCAGCCGAGCGGGGCTCCTTCGGTACCTGCGAACAACGCAGGTGCTGCCAACGCCGCGAATGGCGCCGGCAACGTTAATGCCGGCAAGGCCGACAACAATACTCCCTCTGCCGGTGGCGCGGGGCTTACGGGTAACCTCGGCACGATTTACACCGGCGCCTCCGAGACAGGCACGTTCGCCCGCCTGGATGATAGCGGTGCCGAGTTTGCGGGCTCGGGTTCCAAGGAAGATTATTACGATTTTGGCTTGAACTACGGTAGCGATGCTTCGTCGAGTTCGACCTCTGACGGTCTGGTCCGTCATCGCCATCGCAAGGGCGAGCGCAAAAAGCGTCACACCGGCGCCATTATTGCCGCTGTAGTCGCGGTGCTTCTCGTTGCGCTTGGCGCAAGCGGCTTTATGCTGCTTAACTCGGCAAAGACCGTAAAGAGCGAAGCGAAGGAGGCTGTCGAGATCGTCGGTGGCCTTAAGGACAAGGTCACGTCGGGCGATTTTTCGACGCTGCCTGACGACGCGAAGAAGATCGATGAGCTCTGTAACAGCATGAAGGCGGAGACCTCGAGCCCGCTGTGGACGGCGGCTTCGTTTATCCCGGTGTATGGCAGCGATATCAATGCGGCCCGCACCATGATTGACGCCCTGTCCGATGTCTCGAGCAATGCGCTGGTTCCCATGGCCGATAACCTTTCGCAGGCTACGCCCGGCAAGCTGTTCCAGGACGGCATGATTAACGTGTCCGCGCTGCAGGCGGTCGCCGATTCGCTTTCCAGCAGCTCGAAGGTGTTCAAGAGCGCCAACGAGAAGGTCCAGGGCATTGGCGATACTCATATTTCCCAGGTGACCGAGCTGGTCGATAAGGCCAAGGACGGCTTTGCCACCCTCAACGGCGCGGTTGACGCGGCGGAGAAGGTCGCCCCCGTCCTTCCCCAGATGCTCGGCGCCAACGGCCAGACGCGCAACTACCTTATGTACGCCATGAACAACGTCGAGATTCGTGCCTGCGGCGGCTTTGGCGGTTCGCAGGGCCTGATTTCGGTCACCGACGGTCAGATGTCGATTGGCGAGTTTGTTCCCCGCATTGGACTCAGCGAGGATGAGGCGGTCGAGAGCGTCGACGAAGAGGATGAGGCGCTGTTCGGCAACCACAGCAACCTGTACAACTCGGGCAATACCTATTCGCCTGATTGGCCCCGCAACTCGCAGCGTGTCGCCGCGCTGTGGAAGTCCCAGTATGGACAGGACGTTGATGGCGTCATCGGTATCGACCCGGTGTTCCTGCAGTATCTGCTGGGCCTGGTCGGTAACGTGTCACTGCCCGACGGAACGGTTGTCGACGGCACCAACGCCGCAAAGGTCCTCATGCACGATGTGTACTGGAACTATCCGGTCGAGGAGTCGGACGGCATCTTTGCATCCGTCGCCAGCGCTGCCTTCGACAAGGTCCTTGGCGGTATCGGCGATGTCGATGTTACGAAGCTTGTCAGCGCCGTTGAGCGCGGTGCCGAAGAGGGCCGCCTGATCGCGTGGATGAGAAACGATGATGAGCAGAATGCCATCAAAGAGACGAGCATTGACGCTTCGCTGCCCGATCCGGATGATCCGAGTGCCGATCCCGTTGCCGGCGTTTACTTTAACAACCTGAGCTTCTCCAAGCTCGACTGGTATCTGAACGCCGACACTCAGATTGGTCAGGGCGTGAAGAACGGCGACGGCACGTGCTCCTATCACATCACCGTTACCCTGACGAACATCATGACGCAGGAGGAGGCTGGCAAGCTGCCCGACTACGTTGCGGCGAGCGCGCCCGATGCCGCGCGTGACGACGAGCGTCTGAATGTCTCGTTGTTTGCCCCGACGGGTGGCAACATCAGTGACCTTACGGTTGAGGGTACCCAGTTTGGTCTTGGTGCCGCTACGTGGCATGGAATCCCCTTCTATTCGGGCACCGTTGACCTGCATGCTGGCGAGACGACGACGATCACGTATACGCTGACCACGTCGGCCGAGGCGGGGGACAAGCCTCTTACGCTGCGTCAGACCCCTACATGCCAGGCGGCTCGCGACAGCGCGTCGGCGTAGGGTTTTTCTGGTAGCGCAGATAATCGAGTACCATTTTGGGGCGGACAGGCAATCTGTCCGCCCCTATTTTGTAAGGAGAGCGCATGAAGTACTTTGGCACCGACGGCTTTCGCGGTGAGGCCAACGTTGGGCTGACGGTAGAGCATGCTTATAAGATTGGCCGTTTTGTGGGCTGGTATTACGGCGCCAACCGCGAGCGCAAGGCACGCGTCATCGTGGGCAAGGACACGCGTCGCTCGAGTTATATGTTCGAGGCGGCGCTGGTGAGCGGTCTGGTCGCGAGCGGTGCGGACGCCTATATGCTGCACGTGATCCCCACGCCGGGCGTGGCGCATCAGACCGTGGAGGGCTGCTTCGATTGCGGCATCATGATCAGCGCGAGCCACAACCCGTTTTGCGATAACGGCATTAAGCTCGTCAACAGCGACGGCTTTAAGATGGACGAGGACGTACTGGAGCTCATCGAGGACTACATCGATGGCAAGAGCGAGGTGCCGCTGGCCACGGGCAACCACATCGGCGCCACGGTGGACTACATGCAGGGCCGCAACCGCTACATTGCTTCGCTCATCGCCAGCGTGAACATTTCGCTGCAGGGCGTCAAGATCGGTATCGACTGCGCCAACGGCTCGGCTTCCTCGGTGGCCAAGCCGGTGTTCGACTCGCTGGGCGCTGACGTGCGCGTGATCAACGCCGCGCCCGATGGTTTTAACATCAACGTCGACTGCGGCTCCACGCATATGGAGCGTCTGCAGCGCCATGTGGTGGAGCAGGGCCTGGACGTGGGTTTTGCCTACGACGGCGATGCCGACCGCTGCCTGGCCGTGGATGAGCGCGGTCGCGTGGTAGACGGCGACCAGATCCTGTACGTGTGCGGCGTGTATCTGAACAAGCACGGGCGACTCTCGGGCGGTACCGTGGTGCCGACGATTGCCAGCAACTTTGGCCTGGTCAAGTCGCTGGAGCTTGCCGGTCTGAGCGCCGTGACCAGCGGCGTGGGCGACCGTCACGTGTATGCCAAGATGCGCGAGGGCGGCTACAGCCTGGGTGGCGAGCAGACGGGCCATACGATCTTTGGCGATATCGAGCGCACGGGCGACGGCATTATGACCTCGCTACGCGTGATGGAAGTGATTCGTGCCGAGCGCGAGACGCTCTCGCAGCTCACGGCTCCGTGCAAGCTGCTGCCGCAGGCGCAGGTGGCCGTGCACGTGGCGGACAAGGACGCCGCGCTCGAGAACATGGGCGTGCAGAACGCCATCGCCGAGGCCGAGGCTGCGCTGGCAGGCGAGGGCCGCGTGCTCGTGCGCAAGAGCGGAACCGAGTCGGTTATCCGCGTGCTGGCCGAGGCGCCCGACCAAGCATCCGCCGATGCCGCCATGAAGCGCATCGCCAACGCGCTCGAGGCTCTGTAAGGTAGTCATTGGGGACGTTCTTAAACAACTAGGTGGAAAGGGGGCGCCGCGGATTGGTTCCGCGGCGTCCCCTTTGCGTTGACGTGTCGGTTATGCCTTACAGCTCGTAGAGCGTGGTGAACTTGTCCTGCAGGTAGCTGCAGTAGTAGCGGGCATCGAACGCCATGCCGCATGCGCCCTTGATGAGTTCCGGCGCGTCCTTGGCGCGGCCCCACTGCCAAATGTGCTCGCCCAGCCAGGCTCGGACGGGCGCCAGATCGCCGCTCGCGCAGGCGCCGTTAAGGTCAACGCCGTCGCGGCACATGGCCGGCACAAACATGGCATCGTAGGCGCTACCCAGCGCATACGTGGGGAAGTAGCCAAACGAGCCGCCGCTCCAGTGCGTATCCTGCAGACAGCCGCGCGTGTCGTCGGGAACGGGAATACCCAGGTACTCGTCCATAAAGCGATTCCAAAGCGCGGGGATGTCCTTGGCCGTGGCCTCGCCGGCAAACAGCATGCGCTCGATCTGGTAGCGCACCATAATATGCAGGGGGTAGGTGAGCTCGTCGGCCTCGGTACGGATCAACGACGGCTGCGCGATGTTCACGGCGCGGTAGAGCGTGTCCTCGCCAACGTCGCCGTAGACCTCGGGCGCGTGGCGGCGCAGTACCTCGAGCAGCGGTCCCATAAAGGCACGACTGCGGCCCACGGTGTTCTCGAAAAAGCGGCTCTGGCTCTCGTGGATGCCCATGGAGGTGCCGCCCTCCAGGCAGGTGCGCGCATAGGCGGGATTGACGCCCAGCTCGTACATGGCGTGTCCCGCCTCGTGGATGATGCTGTAGACGTTGGAGATGCAATCGTCCTCGTAGATGTGCGTGGCGATGCGCGCGTCGCCCACCGAGAAGCCCTCGCTAAACGGATGCTCGGTAAAGGCAAGCGTGGTGTCGTCCAGGTCCAGGCCGACGAGTTTCATCAGGTCAAAGCTCATGGCGCGCTGGGCGGCCTCGGGCACGCGGGCGTGCAAAAAGTCGGCAGCGGGCTGCTGGCCGCGTTCGCCGATGGCGTGCACGAGCGGCACGACCGTGGCCTTAACCTCGTCGCAAAACGCATCGAAGCTCTCGGTGGAAAGGCCGCGCTCGTACTGGTCGAGCCACACGTCGTATGGGTCGCGCTTGGGGTCCATGAGCTCGGCCTGATGCTTGAGCTGGCTGACGATTTTGTCCACATAGGGCTCAAAGCTCGCCCAGTCGTTGGCCGCTTTGGCCTTGTGCCACACGGCGTCGGCCTCGCAGGTGAGCCTGGTCCAGGCCTCGGCCTCCTCGGTGGGGATGACGCTTGCCTCGCGCTGGTCGCGGCCGAGCACGCGAATCTCGTCAAGCAACTGCGGGTCGTCGATCTTTCCGCCGGCGACGGTCTCGCGTGCCAGCGAGCGCACAAGTTCGACAGACTTTTCGCTGGTCAGGAGCTTGTGGTGCTCGCCGGCAAGGGTGCCCATGGCGTCGGCACGGGCGGCGGCACCGTTGGCGGGAGCAATGGTCGCGCCGTCAAACTCGGCAATCTTGAGTAGGTACTCGCGGGTCCACAGCTTGCCCTCGAGCTTGCGGAACTTCTTGACGGCCTTGTCGGCCTTGACGCCCTTGGCGGCTTTTGCCACGGCGGCCTTGGCCTTCTTATCGAGTTTCTTTCCCATACCATATCCTTAATCTCGCAGGCCGCGCCGCCTTTGGGCGCACGGCCAGTTTGCACAGCTACCCGTCTTGTACCCAGCGCGAACAAAACGGAACGCGGCGATACGCTCGCACAATGTGGTATCCTATAGCCCAATGCGTTGACGGAGAGGGTTTTGCCCGCCGCGTCGCCGGCAAGAGAGGGAAGGTCATGGGCTGAAAGCCTTCCTGCGGTGGCAAGGGCCAAGCGTTCACTCCCGAGCAGCGACCTCAACGGGCGCGCGGCCAGCGGCGGCGAAGCCCCAGTAGGGA
>FR878670.1:5488-7774 GCA_000434535.1 Collinsella sp. CAG:166 | reverse complement strand
CGAAGCCCCAGTAGGGAAGCCGTGAGCCTCGCGATAAGGGGCGCAGAGTGGGCACGGCGGGCCAGACATCCGCCGGGTCAAACAAGGTGGTACCGCGGAATTCAACCGTCCTTGGGCAATGCACATGCCCGAGGGCGGTTTTTTGTTACCGAACCGGGCCGCGTTTTCGCAACGTCAGACGGCGGCAGCCGCCTCGGCAAGCGGGGAGCGCGAGAGACGAAAGGGAAGACATGAGTCTGATTGATGATCTGGTCAAACTCGAGGAAGAGGCCAAGGAGCTCGTCGCGGGCGCCGACGACGCCGCAAAGCTCGAGGCCGCGCGCGTTGAGCTGCTCGGCCGCAAGGGCCGCATCACTGGCCTGATGCGCATGATGGGCAAGCTCGCCCCCGAGGATCGTCCCATGATGGGCAAGCGCGCCAACGAGATGCGCCAGCTGATTGAGGGCATGCTCGACGAGCGCACCACCGAGATGAAGGCCGCCGCCCTCAAGCACACACTCGAGCACGAGGCCGTCGATATCACGCTGCCGGGCATCCGTCCGCAGATCGGTCACCAGCACCTGATCAAGCAGATCATCGAGGAGGCCGAGGACATCTTCTGCGGCATCGGCTACACCGTCGAGTCCGGTCCCATGGTCGACACCTCCTACTACAACTTCACCGCGCTCAACGCCCCCATGGATCACCCGAGCCGCTCGGCCCGCGACACCTTCTACGTGGTCGACAACAACCCCGGCAGCGTCGCACACCCCGAGGCTCACGCCCACGGCGAGTCCGACGTGCTGCTGCGCACCCAGACCTCGGGCGTGCAGATCCACACCATGGAGTCGCAGAAGCCGCCCATCTACATGATCTGCCCGGGCACCGTCTATCGTCCCGACACGGCCGACGCCTGCCACCTGCCGCAGTTCAACCAGATCGAGGGCCTGGTCGTCGACGAGGGCATCACCTTTGGCGATCTTAAGGGCACGCTCGACTACTTTGTTAAGTGCATGTTTGGCGAGGACCGCAAGACGCGTTACCGCCCGCACTTCTTCCCCTTCACTGAGCCTTCCTGCGAGGTGGACGTGAGCTGCCATGTGTGCGGCGGCAAGGGCTGCAACTTCTGCAAACACAGCGGCTGGATCGAGATCCTGGGCTGCGGCATGGTCGACCCCAACGTCCTGATCAACTGCGGTATCGACCCCGAGAAGTACACCGGCTTCGCCTTTGGTATTGGCGCCGAGCGCGTCGCGGCCCTGCGCTACGACCTGCCCGACCTGCGCACGTTGATGACTGGTGACATGAGGTTCTTGAACCAGTTCTAGAACGCTTTCTTCTTAGTTGCAGTTTCCGGCTCAAAGCCGCATTTATGAAAGGAGACCAGTTAGATGCGCGTTTCTTACGACTGGCTCAAGACCATGATCGATATTCCGGAGGATCCCAAGACCCTTTCGGACGAATATATCCGTACCGGCACCGAGGTCGAGGCGATCGACACCGTGGGCGAGTCCTTCGACCACGTGGTGACCGCCAAGGTGCTCACCAAGACCCCGCACCCCGATAGCGACCACATGTATGTGTGCTCGGTCGACGTGGGTGACAAGAACCTCGACGCCGACGGCAACCCCGCTCCGCTGCAGATCGTCTGCGGCGCGCAGAACTTCGAGGCCGGCGACCACATCGTCACGGCCATGATTGGCGCCGTGCTTCCCGGCGACGTTAAGATCAAGAAGAGCAAGCTTCGCGGCGTCGTGTCCATGGGCATGAACTGCTCCGCGCGCGAGCTCGGCCTGGGTGGCGACCACTCCGGCATCATGATCCTGCCCGAGGATACGCCCTGCGGCATGCCGTTTGCCGAGTACGTGGGCTCGAGCGACACCGTGCTCGACTGTGAGATCACGCCCAACCGTCCCGACTGCCTGTCCATGATCGGCATGGCCCGCGAGACCGGCGCCATCTTCGACCGCGATTTCCACGTTGAGCTGCCCGCTATCAAGGTCGAGACCGGCCGCGCGACCGACGACGAGCTTTCCGTCGAGATCGCCGACGAGGGCCTGTGCGACCGCTACGTTGCCCGCATCGTGCGCAACGTCAAGGTCGGCCCGTCGCCAGACTGGATGGTCAAGCGCCTCAACGCCCTGGGCGTGCGCCCGCACAACAACATCGTCGACATCACCAACTACATGATGATGCTCACCGGTCAGCCGCTGCACGCCTTTGACCTGGACACCTTTGCCGAGCGCGATGGCCACCGTCGTGTGGTGGTTCGTGCCGCCCAGCAGGACGAGAAGTTCACGACGCTCG
>FR878670.1:3444-5472 GCA_000434535.1 Collinsella sp. CAG:166 | reverse complement strand
CGACGCTCGACGGCGAGGAGCGCGTGCTCGACGCCGGCATGGGCCTCATCACCGACGGCGAGCGTCCCGTGGCGCTGGCCGGCGTAATGGGCGGCATGGATTCCGAGATCGAGGACGACACCGTCGACGTGATGGTCGAGAGCGCCTGCTTCAACGCCGGTCGCACCTCGCACACCAGCCGCGATCTGTCGCTGATCTCCGACGCCTCCATTCGCTTTGAGCGCCAGGTCGACGAGACCGGCTGCGTGGACGTCGCCAATGTGACGTGCGCGCTGATCGAGGAGATCGCCGGCGGCGAGGTTGCTCCCGGCTATGTGGACGTGTTCCCCGCGCCCAAGACCATCGACAGCATTAAGCTGCGCCTGGCCCGCGTGCGTGCCATCTGCGGTGCCGACATCGAGCCCGACTTTATCGAGCGTTCGCTCACCCGCCTGGGCTGCACCGTCGAGCGCGACGGCGAGGACTTCATGGTCACCCCGCCGAGCTTCCGTCCCGACCTGCCGCGTGAGATCGACCTGATCGAGGAGGTCCTGCGCCTATGGGGCATGGGCCGCGTTACGGCGACCATCCCGGCTGCCAAGAACCACATCGGCGGCCTGACCCGCGAGCAGAAGCTCACCCGTAAGGTCGGCGAGATCCTGCGCGCCTGCGGCCTCAACGAGACCACGACCTTTGGCTTTGCCGCCCCGGGCGACCTGGAGAAGATCGGCATGTCCACCGAAGGCCGCGGCTGCCCCGTGGTGCTCATGAACCCGTTGGTCGCCGAGCAGACCGAGATGCGCCGCTCGTTGCTGCCGGGCTTACTGCAGTCCGTTGCCTATAACGAGGCCCACGGCACGCCCAACGTGCACCTGTACGAGGTCGGCAGTCTGTTCCACGGTCGCGAGAATGCCAGCCTGCCCAAGGAGACCAAGTCCGTCGCGGGCGTGCTCTCGGGTCAGTGGAGCGAGCAGTCTTGGAACATGAAGTACCGCAAGCTGCGTTTCTTCTTTGGCAAGGGCATCGTCGAGGAGCTGCTCGCCCAGCTGCGCATTGAGAAGGTTCGCTTTCGTCCCGTCGAGGGCGAGAGCTATGCCTTCCTGCAGCCGGGTCGTGCTGCCGAGGTGCTCTCGGGCGGTACCGTGCTGGGCTGGGTTGGCGAGATCCACCCCGAGGCGCGCGAGGCGATGGGCATCGATGAGGTTGTCGTTGCCTTTGAGCTCGATCTGGACAAGCTGATCAAGGGCGCCCGCAACCAGGAGAACTACCGCGAGTTCTCGCAGTACCCGGCTGTTGAGCACGACCTTGCTATCGTGGTCGACAATGCTGTGACCTGCGAGGATCTTGAGCGTCGTATTACGAGTGCCGGAGGCAAGCTGCTCGAGGGCGTGCGCCTGTTCGATGTCTACCGCGATCCCATCCGTATCGGTGCGGGCAAGAAGTCCATGGCCTTCGCGCTTACGTATCGCTCCGACGACCACACGCTCACCAGCGAAGAGGTCGAGAAGGCGCACCAGAAGATCGTCACCAAGGTGTGCAAGGGTGTGAACGGCGAGGTCCGCGGCTAGGTCCTGCGCTGGGGTATGGGTCAGCGGTGGCTGCTGCCGAGTCCTACGTGACTGCTATGCCCGGTATAAGGCACCGTTGAGCCTGCATATATGACACGCGCATTACATAACGGCGTGCTGCTTTGTCGGCAGTGCGCCGTTTTGCTATGATAGCCCGCGTCGTGTTACGAATCTGACATTACGTAACACTGGAAAGGTGATTCAAACGGCGTTGCAATTCCGTGCGCCGATAACCGGGAGGCGTGCATGCACATTCCAGATAATTATCTGTCCCCGCAGACCGATGCCGTCATGGCAGTGGCGATGGTGCCCGTTTGGGTTCACTGCATCAAGAAAGTGCGCGCCACGCTCGATCGCGAGCACATGGCTTTCCTGGGCATCTGCGCCGCGTTCTCCTTCCTGCTTATGATGTTCAATGTGCCGCTGCCCGGCGGCACCACAGGTCACGCCGTCGGCGGCGCGCTCATTGCGCTGCTGCTAG
>FR878670.1:3150-3417 GCA_000434535.1 Collinsella sp. CAG:166 | reverse complement strand
CCCGAGGCCGCGGCTATCGCTGTCTCGGTTGCGCTGGCGCTGCAGGCGCTGCTGTTTGGCGACGGCGGCATCCTGTCCTTTGGCGCCAACTGCTTTAACATGGCCTTCGTGCTGCCGTTTGCCGCGGCCATCGTGTTCCGTGCGCTCAACAGCCGTTTGCACGACAAGAGCTGGGGTACCTCGGTTTCTGCCATCGTGAGCGGTTGGGTCGGCCTGTGCCTGGCGGCCCTGTGCGCGGCAATCGAGTTTGGTATTCAGCCGATGCTC
>FR878670.1:2846-3127 GCA_000434535.1 Collinsella sp. CAG:166 | reverse complement strand
GCTCTTTACCAACGCTTCGGGCGCGCCGCTGTACTGCCCCTTCCCGCTGTCCGTGGCTATTCCGGCCATGTTGATCCCGCATATGCTGGTTGCCGGCGTGATCGAGGGCGTGGCGACGGCCGCCACCTACGGTTTCATTAAGAAGACGGCGCCGAGCATTATCGTCGGGCCCGAGGCCGTCGATGGCCAGCTTGCTGCCGAGGGCGCTGCTGCTAAGAAGACCTCGCTGGTCCCCACGCTCATCTTGGTTGCCGTGCTTGTCGTGGCTACGCCGCTCGGCT
>FR878670.1:1098-2738 GCA_000434535.1 Collinsella sp. CAG:166 | reverse complement strand
TGCAGGCTTCGGTCGGCCTTGATACCCCGACCTTTGCCGACGCTCTGCCTACGGGTGATTACCTGCAGGCCTATTCCGAGGAGCAGGGTCTTGGCTTTGCCGGTCAGGCTGCCATGTATATCCTGTCCGGCGTGATTGGCGTGGCGGTGCTCACCATCGCATTCCGTCTGATCTCGCTGACGGTTAAGGAAAGCGGTGCTCATGGCAATAGCCGAGCTGCCTAGCTGGCTTGCGGTCGAGGAGCGATACGAGCCCGTGGGGGCTCGGCATCGTGTGATGCAAAAGAACGTCCTGCACCTGGCGAGCCTGCTTGAGCGGGTTCGCCTGGGTGGGGGCGCGCACGAGGGCGGGTCGATGGTCGACCGCGCCCTTTCTTGCGTTTCGGCTCCGGTGCGCCTGGTGGGGATGTTCGTCTGCGTTCTATGCGTGTGTCTGACGCAGAGCCCGCTGTACCTCATGTTGATGGCGGCTATCGCGCTGGTGCTGGTCGCGGTGCGCCCCGCACGCGGGCTGCGTGCGACCATTGTACCGGCGCTCGGCGCCACGGGGCTTGCGGTGGTTCTGGCATTGCCTGCCCTGCTGCTGGGCGCGTCTGCCACGGGCGCCATGCTCAAGATCGCGCTCAAGACCTTCATTAATGTGTCGCTGGTGCTGGGCGTTTCGTGGACGCTTACCTGGAGCCGCATGTCGGCGGCGCTCAAAATGCTGCACCTGCCCGACGAGGTCATCTTTACCTTTGATATGGCACTCAAGCATATCGAGGTGCTGGGACGCACGGCGCACAATCTGTGCGAATCGGTCATGCTGCGCAGCGTTGGCCGTGCGCCTGGGGGATTTTCGCGTACCGATTCGATCGCGGGTATCATGGGTATGACGTTTATCAAGGCGATGGAATGCAGCCGCGCGATGGACGAGGCCATGCTCTGCCGCGGCTTTGCCGGTGCGTATCCGGCTCCTGCGCGGAGCGGCTTTGGCTGGCGCGATGCGGTTTACGCGGTCGTTGTGGTTCTGCTCGCCGTGTTGTGCGCGGTGCTGTAGCGCGGGCGGTCGATCCGTTGATGTGAATAGGGAAGGGCGACGTTTTGGCAAACGATACGAATGACGCGATGGGCGCGAGCGGTGCTGCTGGCGCCGAGACAACGCCGCTCATCGAGTTTCGCGACGTGGTGTTTTCCTATGCGGGCCATACGGTGGTCGATGGCGTTTCGCTGCAGGTGGACCGTGGGGAGCTCGTTGCCCTGCTAGGTCCCAACGGCTGCGGCAAGACGACGATCATGCGCCTTATCAACGGCCTTGAGCTCGCGGACGCGGGCACGTATCTGTTTGACGGGCATGCGGTCGATGCGGCATATCTCAAGGATCCCGCGGCTGCCCAGCGGTTCCATCAGCGCGTGGGCTTTGTGTTCCAGAATGCCGATGCGCAGCTCTTTTGCGCCACGGTGGGCGAGGAAGTTGCTTTTGGTCCCGCGCAGATGGGGCTGCCGGCAGACGAGCTCGAGCACCGCGTGCGCGATGCCATGGGGCTGTTCCAGGTTGCCGATCTGGTCGATGCCTCGCCCTATCAGCTTTCGGGTGGGCAAAAGAAGCGCGTGGCGCTGGCTGCGGTTGTGTCTATGAACCCCGATATCCTAGTACTCGAC
>FR878670.1:0-1088 GCA_000434535.1 Collinsella sp. CAG:166 | reverse complement strand
CCCGATATCCTAGTACTCGACGAGCCTACCAATGGACTCGACGAGGATTCATGCGACATCGTGGTCAACTTCTTGCTGGCCTACGTCGCGGCGGGTAAGACGGTCTTGATGAGCACGCATCACCAGGATTTGGTGCGACGCCTGGGTGCCCGTGCAATCTATATCGATCGATATCACCATGTGGTCGAGGCACCTTCGCCGTCGTATGGAACCGAAAGCGGTGCTACGGACTAGTTGCTGCGTAGAGCGTGCGTAGCCGCCCGCGCGGCTTTGCCGTGATGGTATAGTTATCCAGGTTTTTTATGGGGGTGGCTATGCCAAGCTGGAACATTCATATCGCTCAGACGGAGCGTTTGCTGGAGCGCACCGGTGCGCTTGCCAATAGCGTGCGCGACCGCAATGCCTTTTTGTTTGGCTGCGTGGTTCCGGATATCTTCGTGGGCTATATGGTCCCTGCCATCGCCGATCCCATCCCGTACCGCATTACGCACTTTGCCAAGCCTGAGCCCATCCCAAAGCCTCGTGAGCATGAGTTTTGGGATACCTATGTGGCACCGTTGCTAAAAAGTTCGCCCACCGGTGCGCCGGCCGCGGCGACCTCGATTATCGAGGAACGCGAGCGACTGAACCGCGTGCACTATCCCCAGCGCTACAAGGATGCCGAGCCGGTTGCCGGTCCCGGCGCCTATGAGTTCTCGCTTGCATCCGAAGATGTGGCACAGTCGTTGCTCGATTTGACACTGGGTGTCTGGTCGCATTTGGTGGCCGACACGGTATGGAACACGCGTGTGAACCAGTATCTGGAAGCAAACGGCGGCAAGCCGAGCGAGGAATTTCGCATTAAAAAGCAGGGCGATTTTGACTGGTTTGGCAAGACGCTGGGCATTGTTTCCATCCCGCGTGCGACCGATCGTCTGTATACTGCTGCGGCGCGTTTTGGTCAGTATCCCATCCATAAAGAATATGTGCTCAAGACCATCGGCGTCATGCACGAGATTGTACGCGAAAACCCCGGCGAGCCCGATCATCCGCCATATCGTCTGCTAACCGAGGAGTTTTTCGACGCAACGTTTACCGAGGTCATCGAG
>FR878669.1 GCA_000434535.1 Collinsella sp. CAG:166 | reverse complement strand
TTCATGCCCTCCGGTCCGCCCCGGGAGCCAGGTTAACTAATTCGGGCCCGGCATTCAGAAAAGTCAGTTCAGCAAAATGGCGATGCGGACAGGAATGCGGGAATGGTTTTCGCTGCGCGCACGGGTCCCCTGGGGAGCACCGTGCATTTTTGGGAGTATTCAGCAAGCCAAGACGGCTGCATACGCGCCGGACATACCTTATTGGTCCCAAAAACGCCTTCAGCGGGCGGTTTTGGTCGGTGGGCAGACCCCGTTGGGACAAATGGGCGTACTTCGCGCCGTACCGGAGCCCAAAATGACATCAATCTTCGCAACGTTACTCAGCCGCAGCGGCACCGGCAGAGCTCGCGGTGCTGAATACTCCGTTTTTTGCACGGCACGGGCGGGGGTACATCAGGATCAAGAAGAACATCCCAGCCTTTTTATGCAATCTGTAATGGGAAGTATGCAAAACATCAAGAGGCAGCATTGCTGATGTTCAAATTGAGCGCGCAGGGCAGCAGCGCCTCCGCCCTGCGCCCAAATCCAGCAGAGCGGGGACGCTCCTAACAAATCCCCACCGGCAAACAAACGCGGCTCGAGCGCTATCCCAAAATAGGCTGTCCGAGCCGCGCTTAACGGTACGGCATGAATACTTAGCGCTCGTAAATCAAGTTACCTGCCAGGTAGGTGGCCTGAACCTTGGTGGCTTGAAGTTCTTGGGGGTCGATGGTGAGCGGGTTTTGGTCCAGGACTACCAGATCGGCGTATTTGCCGGGCTCCAAGCTGCCGAGGTTTTGCTCGTCGCCCGCTGCATAGGCGCTGCCCAGGGTGTAGTTGCGCAGGGCTGTTGCTGCATCGATGCGCTCGCTCGGCAACCAGCCGCCCTCGGGCCAGTGGCTTTTGGGGTCCTGGCGCGTGATAGCCGTGTAGAGCACGTTCATGCTGGTAACAGCTGTTATGGGGCTATCGGTGCCGAAGGCTTGGCGAATGCCGCGCTGTTTATAGGTCGCAAACGGCCACATGATGCGGCTGCGCTCCAGGCCCAGGTCGCGCTCCGGTCCACCCGGGTCGAGTGTAATGTGGCAGGGCTGGCTCGAAGCAACCACGTTGAGCTTGCGCAGGCGGTCGATGTCCTCGGGCAAGAGGTTCTCCAGATGCTCGAGCGTGTTATGACCGTGCTGGGGCAGGCCGTACAGTTCGGCGGCCTCCTCAAAGATATCGAGCGCGGCATGGATGGCACCGTCGCCGATGACGTGAATACGCACAGTGTGGCCACGCTCCGCGGCCGCCAGAACCAGCTTACGCATGCGCTCGGCAGGAACTGTCAGACGGCCCTGGTCGCCCGGGAAGCGCGGGTTGGTATAGGGCTCGGTGAGATAGGCCGTGTGTTCGCTCGACACGCCGTCGAAGAACTGCTTAAAGCCTGGCGCCGAGAGCAGCGCGTTGTTCGCGTAGCGGGTCTGCAGCTCTTCCAAGCGCGACTGGTCATCCAGCAGCGTGGGGAACAGATGGGCTCGGATGCCCAACTTGCCGGCTGCCTGCAGTTTGTCGTAGACGTCGTCGCGGATAAAATCGCAGCCCGGCATGGGCATGAGCGACATATCGCATATCGAGGTGATGCCCTGCTCGGCCATACGCCTCATTTGATCGGAGTAAGCGCTTGCAATGCGATCCTCCCCCAGCCACTCAAGGCAGCGCGGTAGCAACTGCATGGCAGCCGCCTCGTGAGCAATGCCCGTGAGCTCGCCGTTTGCATCCTTGTCGTAGCTGCCGCCCGCTGGCGGCTCGCTGTCACGCGTGACGCCGAGTGCCTCGAGTGCGCGGCTGTTGAGCCAAAGCGTGTGCCCGTCGCCCGAATACATAGCGCAGGGACGATCGGGGAATGCCGCATCGAGCGACGCCTTGGTAGGATGCTCGGGCGGGTCCCAACGGTAATCGCGCCAGCCCTGCGTCACAACCCAAGCGTCGTCGGGCAGGTCCTGGGAAAACTCGAGCGCATGTTGCACCAGCGCCGCCTCGGACGTGCCCATATCCATGAGCATGTACGGCGAGGAACCGACCGAGGTATGGAAGAAGTGCAGATGAGCGTCATGGAAACCGGGGCAGACAAACTGCTCGCCGTAGTCGAGAACCGGCGTGACGGCGGGAGCGGCGGCGATCACGTCATCGGGCTTGCCGACTGCGACGATACGGTCGCCTGCGATGGCAATCGCTAGCTCACGGGCGGTATCGATGCCGTCTTGGGCGGTAAAAACGTTCTTGGAGCGGATAATCCGATCGATATGTTGCATGGGCATCCCCATCTCTGGCAGGAAATTCAACACCCCCGAGTGTACTCCCCCGCCCTTGTAACAAAACCCCAAGCGGCAAACGGCAACTTTACCAGCCCTAGCAGCAGGTGGCATACTGGAGAGAGCCTGTACGATTTTGCGATCAACCCAGCAAGGAGCAAATCGACCATGACGAAGACCAAGGCACAGCAGATTATGGCGGCGACCGAGGCTCGCGCGGCAGACGATGTCACCGCGGCCATCCGAGATATCGCCGCCGAGTTTGAGCCCTATATCATCAAGCAGCGCCGGCACTTCCATAAGCACCCGGAGCTGAGCCTCGCCGAAGAGCGCACAACCTCCGACATCGCCAACCAGCTCGACGCCATGAATATCCCTTACGAGCGTCCGCTCAAGACCGGCTTGGTGGCAACGCTTCGCGGTACCGCGCCGGATGCCTACCGCGAGGACGGCGCGCCACGCCGCCGCATCCTGCTGCGCGCGGATATCGACGCCCTGCCCGTCACCGAGCAGACCGGCGAGGAGTTTGCCAGCGTCAACGAGGGCTGCATGCACGCCTGCGGCCACGACTGCCACATCGCCATGATGCTCGGCACGCTGCAGATCCTGCGCCATATGACCGACGACATCCACGGCGAGGTCCGCATCGTCTTCCAGCCCAGTGAGGAAAACGGCCAGGGCGCGAAACTCATGATCGGCACGGGCGTGCTCGACGGCGTCGATGGTGCCTACGCCGCGCACATCTGGAGCGAGGTTGACGCCGGCACCGTAAGCTGCGAGCCCGGCCCGCGCATGGCCAATACCGACTGGTTCCGCATCGATGTCCGCGGCACCTCGTGCCACGGCGCCATGCCCCAGCGCGGCCACGACGCCGTTATGGTTGCCGCCGAGATCGTCAACGCCCTGCAGACCATCGTTTCGCGCGAGATCAGTCCCTACGAGCCGGCTGTCATCACCGTCGGCGAGCTGCACGGCGGCACCGCGCGCAACGTTATCGCCGGCACGGCCTACCTCGCCGGCACGGTGCGCACCTACGGCGATTCGACCCACGAGGAAATGCCGGAGCTTATGCGCCGCATCGTGGAGCATACCGCGGCCGCCTTGGGCGCCGAAGCAGAGCTCACCGACTACACCATCGCCAACTACAAGGTCGAAAACGACGCCGCCTCGAGCGAGCGTTGTCGTCAGGCCGTGGTCAAGTGCCTGGGTGCAGTCGGCGAAGGCCATTATCGCGGCACACTTTCGGGCGAGGACTTCTCGGAGTACCTGCGTCGCGTGCCGGGCGTGCTCGCCTTTGTTGGCACGCGCAACCCCCAGATTGGCGCCACGTACGCCCAACATTCTTGCTTCTACAAGATTGACGAGTCGGTGCTGGCCAAGGGTTCCATGGTAGCAGCCCAGTATGCCATCGACTTTTTGGCCGAGCCCACTCAAGAGGAGCTCGACGGCCCCACGATCGCCGCGGTTGCCGAGACCAACCCCGACTTGGCCGCCAAGCTGCGCTCTGCCAAGGCAACGGCCGCTGAGGCGCGCGACGCCATGCACGATGCTCGCACCGCCCGCCATGCTGCAATCAAGGGCATCCACGATGCGCGGGCTGCCGCTCGCCACGAGGAAAAGCGCGACGAGTAGCCGTCACGCCCATCCATAACAGCCTGGCTAAAGCAAAGCGGGGGCGGACGTTATCTCAACGTTCGCCCCCGCTTATGTGTCGACCGTTTTTCTAGCGCGTCCTCCGTCACGCCAGGTAAGAGCGAAGGATGGTGAGCCAGCGTGGGGGTTCGAGGTGGATGATATCGTCGGGAACTCCGGCGGGCGCATAGCCGCCAAAGAGCAGACCGGCATCTGCCGGATTGATGAGGCGCACGATCCATACGACGACGACCAGCACGCACAACACGGTGACCGCAATGTCGATACCACGCTTTAGCTTGCTCGATGCCACCTCCTCGCGCACGAACGCGAGCACAAACGCAATCGGCACCACCCAAAACAGCGGATGGTAGGCAAAGGCCGCCGCATAATCGAGGCGCAGCGCCGCCAGCCATGCCCTCGTCATGCCGCATCCCGGACAAGGAATGCCCGTCATCAATCGAAAAATGCAGCCAATGTCGAGCAGGTAGAGCGCGAGCCAGGCGACAAAGAGCGCGCCGGTGCAAAAAAGGGCGCGGCGAAGGAACTCTGCCGTGCCCCTATGTCCCTGGAAGCTGTTCACGCCGCCCTTATTGTTAGGCACGAGCGCCAAGGCGAGTGTTGTAAGCCGTTGCCATGGCATTGGTATTATTGATGATGATGTTCATAGCGAAGATGGGACCAAGGCCGCACAGGAGCGCGCCGAAGATCTGCCACAGAAGAACGGTGGTGCCGTTTTCCTGGAACACCAGGCCGTAGCGAGGAGCGTTGGCCTGCAGGCGGTTGCCAATCTTGTAATACCAGTAGTACGCGTAGAAGCCGCAGGTCACAAACGATAGAAGGATGAATTCCGCCAGACCCGGCGTGTAATCGCCGTCATCCTGACACAACGTGTTGACGTCGCGTGCCAAGCAATACAGGAAGTAGAACGAATAGATACCGCAGGTCACAAGAGAGAGCAGCAGCCAGCCGATCAGGCTGCGGTCAGCCTTAATGGGGCCATAGCCCATCGGAGCGGATGCGGACTGTTGGGCGTATTGACCGGTGTACTGCTGCTGAGGCTGGGGCGCGGGCTGAATAGCCTGGGCCGGAGCGGGCTGGGGCTGCGGGGCCGCAGCGGCAGAAGCGGCACCAACGGCGGATCCGCAAACAGGGCAGAATTTGGCATCATCCGAAATGGGAGAACCACAAGTGGGACAGAACATGAGCCTCTCCTTTTCCTAAGGCGTCGCACGCCTTCAAACCTTACACGTCTACGTTCTCAACAATAGCCGCGACGTTGTTGCGCAACATTGACCAATTTCCGAGAAATTTTGCTGCAACCGTTTTCCCAGGCATTTTCTTGCTTTCGCAGTAGAAAAAGGCACCCCGGGCTCAGTTGCCCAGGGCGCCTCGACCGACTATTCGGTTTGATTGTTTTCGGCAGCAGGATTATCGCCCGGCTCATCCGCCGGCGTGGCAACGGCATCCCAATCGGGCTCCGCAGGCGTCGCCTCGGACGCCGGTGCGGGGACAGGAGCAGGTGCCGGGGCAGGGGCAGGCGCGGGTGCCGGGGCAGGTGCAG
>FR878668.1:524-2557 GCA_000434535.1 Collinsella sp. CAG:166 | reverse complement strand
CCCTTTGTGGTGGTTTTTGTTTTTGAGAGAGGGGCGGGGCGCTGATGGACGTCCGTGCGGACGGGGATATTGCCGATAACTTTTGGTGGCGGCGCACAACGCTGACGCGCCGCACTCCTCTGTATGACGCCTGCGTGTCGGTGGGGCTGCTGGTCGCAGCGACGATTGTGGGCGCGCTACTCGACCATCCGGGTCTCGCGCCGAGTATCATGATCGTCTATGTGTTCGCCGTTCAGCTGTGCGCATTCTTTACCTGGAGTCGCCTGTATTGCTTGCTGAGCTCGGCTGCCGCCGTGGCGCTCTACAACTTCTTGTTTGTCGACCCGCGCTACTCGCTGTCGCTTATCGACCGCGTCTATCCCGGCATGTTCTTCATCATGTTCGTGGTCTCGCTTGTGTCGAGCTCGATTGCGTTGGCCCTGCGCCGCGCTTTAGCACAGGCTGCCGCTAGCGACCGCCGCACGCATATGGTGCTCGAGACCAACCGCATGCTGCAGCGATGTGCCGATCAGCAGCAGATTGTGCATGCCATGGCAACGCAGCTGGCGCGTCTTTCGGGCTGTCCGGTCGTGTGGTACAGCGCCGACGCCGACGATGATGACCTGCTGCCGCGTGCGACGTACACGGCTGTGGGCGATGCGGCACCGGTGCACGAACTGGCGCCGCAGATGCCGCCGCGTCTCTCGGCGTCCGCCTATGTGGGAATGCCGCTCGACGCCACTTATGGCGGCTCGGCGTTTTATGGCATCTACCTGACGGTTCGCACGGGTGACGGCTTCGTGCGCTCGGGCGACCCTGCCTCGGTGGTGGGCGTGCTGGCTATCGTTGCCGAGCCCGACGTGCTGACGCACGAGGAGCGGACACTTGCCGATGCCATCGTGAGCGAAGGCGAGCTGGCACTCGATCGCGCCCGCGCCATGGAGGCCCGCGAGGAGGCGGCGGTGCTTGCCAAAAATGAGCAGCTGCGCGCCAACCTGCTGCGCTCCATCTCGCACGACCTGCGCACGCCGCTCACCAGTATTTCGGGCAATGCCGATGTGCTGCTCGACCAGGGCTCGACCGGCACCGCCGTGCTCGACGCCCAGACGCGCCGCGGCCTGCTCCTGTCCATTCGCTCGGATGCGCTGTGGCTCAACGCCACCGTCGAGAACCTGCTCGCCATCACCAAGCTCGAGGGTGGCGGTATGCGCCTGTCGACCACGCTTGAGCTCATGGACGATATCGTCGAGGAGGCACTGCGCCACGTGAACCCTGCCGTGCGCGAGCACGACCTTAAGGTGGTGGCGTGCGATGAGCCGGCGCTCGTCAACGTCGATGCGCGCCTGATGGTGCAGCTGGTGGTCAATCTGGTGAACAACGCCATCACCTATACGCCCGCAGGCTCGCATATCATGATTTCGATTGGCGTCGACGATGGACGCGTGGCGTGCTCGGTGGCCGATGATGGTCCGGGCATCGCACCCGAGGACCGCGAGCGGATCTTTGAGTCGTTCTATACCGCCAACCATGGTCTGGCCGACAGCCACCGCAGCGTGGGCTTGGGTCTTTCGCTCTGCCGTTCCATTGCGTTGGCGCATGGCGGTAGCATAGAGGTTGCCGCGGCGGACCCGCACGGTTCGATCTTTACGATTGAACTTCCCGCCGCCGACGTTTCGTTTGATAAGGAGTAGCGCCGTGTCGAACTCTGCCGTAAAACCGCTCATCTTGGTCGTTGAGGACGACCCAGCTGTTCGCAACCTTATTGTTGCTGCGCTCGAGGCGCACGGTTTGCGCCATATGGCCGTGGAGACCGCCCATGCCGCCATCGCCGCCGCCTCATCGCAGGCACCGAGTATTGTGCTGCTCGATCTGGGCCTGCCCGATATGGATGGTGTCAAGGTGGTGGAGTCGGTGCGCGCATGGTCGGGCATGCCGATCATTGTGGTCTCGGCGCGCAGCGAGGATGCGGACAAGATCCGCGCGCTCGATGCCGGCGCCGACGACTACCTGACCAAGCCGTTTTCGGTCGAGGAGCTGCTCGCGCGCATTCGCAC
>FR878668.1:0-490 GCA_000434535.1 Collinsella sp. CAG:166 | reverse complement strand
CGCTCAGGCGCCTTTCGTATGCGCAAACGGGCGGCGTTGCCTCCGAGGGCTCGTTCGATACCGGTGAGCTGCATATCGATTTTGATGCCGGCATCGCCGCGATGGATGGCGAGGAGCTGCATCTGACGCCGATCGAGTACAAGCTCCTGTGCCTGTTGGCGCATAACGCCGACAAGGTGCTGACGCACCAGTTTATCCTGCACGAGATTTGGGGCACGGCAACCAAGAGCGACCTGGCGAGCCTGCGTGTCTTTATGGGCACGCTGCGCAAGAAGATCGAGTCCGACCCTGCGCATCCGCGCTATATCCAAACGCATGTGGGCATCGGTTACCGACTGGTCACCCAGGGATAGGCTGGCATCCGCCATCCCACTATGAGTTGCGGTGAAATAGTTCCTGTTTGGGCCTTTGCCAGGCATTTTTAGGAACTATTCCACCGCAACTTTGTTTATTTGCCCTTGGACTTGCTGGCGTAGAACTTCTTCTTTTT
>FR878667.1:2447-5487 GCA_000434535.1 Collinsella sp. CAG:166 | reverse complement strand
AGGAGGTGTGCCATGGAAGGCAGTCCTAGTCGAAAAACCTGCATGTCGCCCTCGGCACGCCGCGAGGACTCCGCACACGCATAAACGCCACCGGCAGATCGCTAAAACCACCACAAAGGCGCGCTGCACCCTTTGTGGGCTCAAGAGCTTGACGTGAGCGACATCTAGTTTTTTGAAGCAAATACGACACGTACGCTAACTCCCCTCAACAAGGAGGACCCTATGCTTATGCTCAAAACCGTCACGGTACTCGAAGCCATCTCCAAGCGCCGCCGCACGGCGCGCCCTGCCGCTCATACCGGCCTGTCCAAGAACACCATATTCGCCGCCACCCATAGTGCCGAGGACGCCCTCGTACTGCTTGACGCCACGGCAAACGGCCTCACCGTCGAGCAGGCAACTGAGCGCCTGAACGCCGTCGGCCCCAACACCATCGAGGCAACGACCAAAACGCTCGCCCGCCGCATCGCCGACGCGTTCATCGATCCCTTCGCCGGCATCCTCGCCGCGCTCGCACTGGTCTCGCTCTACATCGACGTGCTCGCCGTGCCCGAACCGCAGCGCGACCCCTCCACGGTCATCGTCATCGGCATCATGCTGCTGGTATCGGGCGGCATGAAGTTTATCCAGGAAGCCCGCAGCGGCAATGCGGCAGAGGCCCTCAAGGACCTGGTCTCCAACACTTGCACCGCCCTGCGCGACGGCGAGCGCGTCGAGATCCCCTTTGACGAGCTCGTCCCCGGCGATGTGATCCGCCTCTCTGCCGGCGATATGGTGCCGGCAGATGCCCGCATCATCACCGCGCGCGACCTGTTTGTAATCGAGTCCGCACTCACCGGCGAGAGCGAGGCCGTCGAGAAGACCACCGCCGTCACCGTCGTCGAGGGCGCCGACGGCTCCGCACTGCCACTCTCTGCCTGCAAGAACATCGTCTTTACCGGCACCTCCGTGCAAAACGGCGCCGCCATGGCGCTTGTCGTTGCCACCGGCTCGGACACCTACCTGGGCGGCATCGCCAAGATGCTCAACGGGCGCGGCGAGAAGAGCGCGTTTGACCGCGGCGTCTCGAGCGTCTCCATGTTGCTCGTACGCCTCATGCTCGCTATGGCGCCGGCCGTCTTTGCCATCAACGCCGCCACCAAGGGCAACGTCATCGACGCGCTGCTGTTCGCCACGAGCGTAGCCGTGGGCATTACGCCGCAGATGCTCCCCGTCATCGTGACCACGAGCCTGTCGCAGGGCGCCAAGGATCTCGCCCGTCGCCAGGTTATCGTCAAAGAACTGCCGGCGATCCAAAACCTGGGTGCCATGGACGTCCTGTGCTGTGACAAGACCGGCACCCTCACCGAAGACCGCATCGTGCTCGAGCGCTACCTCAACACCGATGGCGACGAGGACACGCGTGTGCTGCGCCATGCGTTTTTGAACAGCTTCTTCCAGACCGGCCTCAAGAACCTTATCGACCTGGCCGTAATCGACCGTGCCGATGTGACACCCTCGACCGTCGCACCCGATTCCATGCTGGGCCAGAGCCTGCGCGACCGCTATACCAAGGTCGACGAGGTGCCCTTCGATTTCTCGCGCCGTCGCCTGAGCGTAGTTGTAGCCGACGCCCAGGGCAAAACCCAGATGGTTACCAAGGGAGCTGCCGAGGAAATGCTCGAGATCTGCTCCTTTGTCGAGGTCGATGGCATCGCTCAGCCGCTCACCAAAGACAAGCTCGCCCAGATTCGCAAGCAGGTCGCCAGACTTAACGCCGAGGGCCTACGCGTAATTGCTGTGGCGCAGAAGACCAATCCGCGCTGCGTGGGCGAGTTTGGCATCGCCGACGAGTGCGACATGGTGCTGATGGGCTTTTTGGCCTTCCTCGATCCGCCCAAAGCAAGTGCTGCGGGCGCCGTCGCCACCCTCGAGGCCAAGGGCGTGGCGGTCAAGGTCCTAACCGGCGACAACGACCGCGTCGCCGCCACCGTCTGCGAGCAGATTGGTATCGATGCGAGCAACGTCTTGCTCGGCTCCGAGATCGATGCGCTCGATGACGCCGAACTTGCCGAGCGCGCCGAGAAAACCCACCTCTTCGCCAAGCTCTCGCCGCTGCAGAAGGCGCGCCTGGTACGTGTCATGCGCGAGATGCTCGGCCACACCGTGGGCTTTATGGGCGACGGCATCAACGACGCCGCCGCCATGCGTGCGAGCGATTGCGGCATCTCGGTCGATTCGGCCGTCGATATTGCCAAGGAATCCGCCGATATCATCTTGCTTCAGAAGGACCTGGGCGTGCTCGAGCGCGGCATCATCGAAGGCCGCCGCACTTACGGCAACCTGCTCAAGTACCTCAAGACCACGGTGAGCTCCAACTTTGGCAATGTGCTGTCCGTGACCGTCGCGAGCCTGTTCTTGCCGTTTTTGCCCATGAGTGCCCTGCAGCTGGTACTGCTGTCGCTGGTCTACGAGATCGTGTGCATCGCACTGCCGTGGGACACCGTCGATGACGCCTGGACTGCCCGCCCGCGTGCCTGGGACGCCGCGTCCATCAAGGGCTTTACGCTCGAGCTGGGCCCCGTGAGCTCGCTGTTTGACATCGTGACCTTCGCCGCGCTCTTCTTTGTCGTGTGCCCCGCCGCCGTGGACGCAAGCTGGTCCGAGCTTGCCGCCGCGGGCGACGTCGCGGGTATGGCGACCTTTGCTGCGCTCTTCCAGAGCGGCTGGTTTGTCGAGTCCATGTGGTCGCAGACACTCGTGGTCCACATGCTGCGTTCCCCGCATCTGCCGAGCCCGCGCGACCACGCCGCGCCCACACTGTGCGTTCTCACCGTACTGGGCCTGGCGCTCGTCACCTGGCTGCCGGCAAGCCCCATCGCCGATGCACTGGGCCTCATGCCGCTGCCGACGAGCTTCTTCGCGCTGCTCATCGGCATCGTCTCTGCCTACATCGCGCTCACCCAGCTGGCAAAGCGCCGCTACATTGCCCGCCACGGCGAGCTGCTGTAGCAAGTAGACGGAAAACACCCTGCCAGCTGCCGTTGCCACTACCACAGCT
>FR878667.1:1935-2411 GCA_000434535.1 Collinsella sp. CAG:166 | reverse complement strand
AGCGCCCCTGCCACTGCCGTTGCCTCTGCCGCCGCCGCAATCTATCCCCTCAGCAATTGCGGTGAAATAGTTCCTGTTTAAAGCCTCGTGACTTTAATTTAGGGACTATTCCACCGCAACTTATTGGAGGATTGGCTAGTCCTTGGGCGTCCAGGACCAGAAGAAGTTGATAAGGGCCACACGCGAGGCGGTATCGGTCTTCTTGTTGATTGAGGAAATGTGGCGATAGAGCGTGGAGCGCGAAACGAAGAGCGTTGTGGCGATGTCCTGAACGCTCTGGTCCGAAGCGACCAAGACCTCAAGAATATCGCGCTCGCGCTCTGTAAGCCCAAAGGTGGCGACGAAAGCATCGAGGCGTTCATCGGACGTGAGCTCCGCTGCCTCCACGGGCTCGGGGTCGAAGCATGTGGGCGCAAGATCCCCACCAAGATCGTCGGTGGCAAGCGGCAGGCCATCCTGCATCACGGCATCATCGG
>FR878667.1:0-1925 GCA_000434535.1 Collinsella sp. CAG:166 | reverse complement strand
TCCTGCATCACGGCATCATCGGCTCGTTGCCCCAACTGCCCCAGCAGCGTAATCGCAATGCCCACAAACATCACGAGCGCCGCACCGACCGCAGCCAGCACGTTTTGACTCGAGATAATCGCCACCGCCGGCGCCGTCACGAGCATCGAGCACACGTTGTTGACGACGCAACCCATGCACGGCCAAAAATATGACCAGCGCGCATAGAGCGAGACGGCGGCATATTTTGTGGTAAAGAACACCACGAAAAAGCCCGAGCCCAGATAAAAAATGATCGTGGCAGCGAGCTCGTTGCCACCAGTGCCGTCGACGATGAGCACAAAGAACGAAAGCGTGGACAGTATGGCGGCACATGTCATGCCGATATTCATATACGAGCGGCCGTGCAGGTCAAATAGTGCGCCAGCGACCAACGAGCTCACGACAAACAGCAGGCGCGGCCAATCGCCCAAATCGACGGCTCCGACAGCATGCAAGGTCGTGAAGCCCGCGTTGAGAGCGGCGAATACGCTGGAAAGATACGCCGTCGCCACGGTCAGGCGAACTACGGCGCGACGGAATGCCGCCTTTGCCTCGGGATCGTCATGTCACTTGGCGCCATATTCCAGAGCATCTACCGAAAGCCCGGCAGCACTGGGTTCAAAGTTGGGGTCGGACTCGTCGCGCAGCTTGGCGCGTCGGGCACCGTGGAGCAACGCCACCTGCGCGATCGCACAGACGACCAGAACAGCCTGCTGAGGAATACCGACAGGCATCACCATGTGGTTGATCACCTGTACCAGAACGCCCATGGCATAGGAAAGTGCGGCGGCGCGCGCCAGGCAGGGCGTCTGCGCAAAACGCCGCGCAAGATTGGCATGGGCGGTCGATCCGCAATAGCCCAGGGCGCAGCACGCCACCAGACCGCCGGCAATTACTACCTCAAACCGCACTGCCGTAATCATCAGCAGCAACGCCGATACCAACAGCACGCCTGTAATATCGCTCGTCGCATCGATCGTCTGGGGAAGGCGATAGTACAGAAATGGGGCTCTTCGGTGGTTTCTGTGGGAGAGATTCCGGCATAGGCCCAGCTCAGCGGGCGAAAACAACGATCTGGAACTGAAACGGCCCCGGGAGGGGCCGTTTCCGCGTCATCCGCCTATGATTGCTAAGCCAAATTCAGACAACCGAAGAGGTGTGACGCATGAAGAGTCTACTACTTCTCGCCCTCGGTCTGGCCCGCACGGTCGTCCTGGGCGCGCGCATCGAGGCCGAGCGCATCGTCGTGAGCGTCCGGCCCTACAAGCGCGAGCAGCGCCGCTGCCCCGTATGCGGCAGGGCCTGCGACTTCTACGACATGGCGAACCGCGGGGCCCCCAGGCTGTGGGGGGCGATGGACCTGGCGCGCTCGGCCTGCTACCTGGAGTACGCGCCCTGCAGGGTGCGCTGCCCGGAGCACGGCGTGCGCACCGAGGCCGTCCCCTGGGCGCGGCACGGGGCGCGCTTCACGCGCGACTTCGAGGACTGGGTGGCGTGGCTGGCGGTCCGCTGCACCGCCTCGGCGGTCTCCGAGCTCGCCCGCGTCGAGTGGCACAGCGTGGGCGGCGTGTGCAGGCGCGTCTACGCCGAGCTGGAGGCCGCGCGCGGCGCCTCGAGGTTCGACGGCGTGCGCCGCATCGGCATCGACGAGACGTCGTACAAGAAGGGCCACAAGTACGTCACGGTGGTCGTCGACCACGACCGCGGCTGCCTCATCTGGGCGCACGAGGGCACCGGCAAGGACGTGCTCAACCTGTTCCTCGACGAGCTCACGCGCGAGCAGAGGCGCGCCATAGAGGTGGTGACCGCCGACGGCGCGAGGTGGATAAGGCAGCTGGTCAAGCGCCGCTGCCCCAACGCGAGGTGGGTCATGGACCCCTTCCACGTGGTCCAGTGGATGAACG
>FR878666.1:42206-57575 GCA_000434535.1 Collinsella sp. CAG:166 | reverse complement strand
GGCATTTGCAGCGTCGAGCAGTTACGCGGTTTGGAAAACCGCGTAACAAATTAGTCACGCGTCAGCTTGCGGTGAATACGATGCGGCTGGGCTGCATCCTCGCCCAGGCGCTCGATACGGTTGGCCTGATAGGCCTCAAAGTTGCCCTCAAACCAATACCAGTTGCCCGGATTCTCGTCGGTGCCCTCCCACGCCAGAATGTGCGTGGCGACGCGGTCCAGGAACATACGGTCGTGGCTAATGACCACCGAGCAACCCGGGAACTCGAGCAGCGCCGCTTCGAGCGAGGACAGCGTCTCGACGTCGAGGTCGTTCGTGGGCTCGTCGAGGAGCAGCAGGTTGCCGCCCTGCTTGAGCGTAAGCGCCAAGTTCAGACGGTTGCGCTCGCCGCCGGAGAGCACGCCAGCGCGCTTCTGCTGGTCCTGGCCCTTAAAGCCAAAGCTTGCCACATAAGCGCGGCTCGGAACCTCGGTCTCGCCGATCATCATGTGGTCCAGGCCGTCCGAGACGACCTCCCACAGGTTCTTATCGGGGTCGATGCCAGAACGGTTCTGATCGACATAGGAGATCTTGACGGTCTCGCCCACTTCGAGCTCGCCCGAAGTCAGCGGCTCCAGGCCCACGATGGTCTTGAACAGCGTGGTCTTGCCCACACCGTTGGGGCCGATGACGCCCACGATACCGTTGCGCGGCAGGGTGAACGATAGGTCGTCGATGAGCACACGGCCATCGAACTCCTTGTGCAGGTGATGGGCCTCGAGCACCTTGTTGCCCAGACGCGGTCCAACGGGAATGCGGATGTCGGTCCAGTCGAGCTTCTGGCTTGCGCGGGCCTCGGCCTCCATCTCCTCATAGCGAGCCAAACGGGCCTTGTTCTTGGCCTGGCGGGCCTTGGGCGAGCTGCGCACCCACTCGAGCTCGGCCTCCATGCGCTTGGCGAGCTTGGCATCGCGGTTGCCCTGTGCCTCGATACGCGCGGCCTTGGTCTCCAGATACGTGGAGTAGTTGCCCTTGTAGGGATAAAGGTGACCGCGGTCGACCTCGCAAATCCACTCGGCAACGTTATCCAGGAAGTAGCGATCGTGCGTGACGGCAAGCACCGCGCCCTGGTAGTTGTGCAGGAAGTGCTCGAGCCACAGGATCGACTCGGCGTCCAGGTGGTTCGTGGGCTCGTCGAGCAGCAGCAGGTCGGGAGCCTCGAGCAGCAGCTTGCACAGGGCCACGCGACGACGCTCGCCGCCGGAAAGCACGTTGACCGGCATGTCGGAATCGGGCAGCTGCAGGGCGTCCATGGCCTGGCCGAGCTTGGAATCGATATCCCAGCCGTCGGCGGCGTCGATCTCGTCCTGGAGCTTGCCCATCTCGGCCATGAGGGCGTCCATGTCGCAGTCCGGGTCGCACATCTCCTCGCCGATCTTATTGAAGCGATCGACCTTGGCGATCATATCACCAAACGCCATGCGCACGTTCTCGATGACGGTCTTGTCGTCATCGAGCGGCGGCTCCTGCTGCAGGATGCCCACGGTGTAGCCGGGGGTGAGCCTGGCATCGCCGTTGGAGACCTCTTCGATGCCGGCCATGATCTTGAGCAGGGTCGACTTACCCATGCCGTTGGGACCCACGACGCCGATCTTGGCACCGGGGTAGAAGCTCAGGGTCACGTCGTCAAGGATTACCTTGTCGCCATGGGCCTTGCGAGCCTGATACATCTGGTAGATAAACTCTGCCATATGCCTGTTCTATCCTTTCTACCTGCTGTTTCCCTATTCTTGATTCGCTTTAGCGGAAACGAAATGAGGAAACCAGCTCTGAAACGTAACGAAAAAGGGGCATGGTTGCCCACACCCCCTAATACTACCTGGGAAAAGTCCCCCGGAACATACTATGAACTGCGTACGCTAGTTTTCCGCAACCTTAACGAGCGGCTCGCTGCGATTTGCGCCACAGCAGATACGAGTAGACGTAGACGGCTCCGACCAAACCAAACGCCAGAACCGCAATCACCGCGGCGACGACTTCGCTCGAAAGCATGCTGCCCGCCACGCCCATCACAATCAGGCCAACACCCAGCACCATAAAGCAGGCACCGCCAAAACGCTGCGTACGGCGCCAGTTCTCGGGATCGGCAAGCGCCCAAGGCGTCTTGATACCGAGCGTATAGTTCTGCTTCACACGCGGCAAGTAGTTGCCTACGCCGATGAACAGCAAACCGACAGCACCGGAAATCAGCACGTTAACCGAACCGACCGCCGGCACCACGCCCCAGACCGTGAGCTCTCCCAGCCAACTTATGGCGCACATGAACAAGGTGAAGGCGATTACGAAGCCCTGGTAGAACTTGCCCGAGGTTCGATATGCCTCACCTTTGGGGTCGATGCGCGGCACCACGCAGAACATTGCGAGAAGCGCCAGAGGCAGCACGCCGAGCGCGGAGGCCATCCAGCTAGGACCCCAACCGTCGACGGCGCCGTTCGCGCTCCAGTGCGTGGGAATCTGCGCAGGCAAGCTCGGCATCACCATGAGGTGCGCTACGACATTGGCGACGCACAGAGCGACCAGCGCAATCCACACGCGCGACGATACCCCCGTGGGGTGAATGCCCTTGTTTTCGTTATTCATCCTTATCACCTTCAGTGTTTGTAAAGCCCATAAACCAGCCAATTAAATCCTGCATGACGGTGGTGTTTAAACTGTATACGATGTTTTGGCCATGGCGCTCGTCGGTCACCAACCCGGCGTTTTTGAGCGTCGCCAAGTGATGGCTCAGCGACGGCTTACTGATATCGAAATGCTCGGCAAGCTCCCCCGCCGTGCAATTGCCCTCGCGCAGCAACTCCAAAATGCGCCGTCGCGTTGGATCGGCAAGCGCCTTAAAACCCTCTCCCGGCATAAGACCTCCTCTCATCATCTCTCATGACGCGCACACTATACTCGATATTTAGATATTTGTCTAACTATCTAATCGCAATGCTTCAAACCACATCAAAGCAAACGCCATCGCAACCTATGGGCGATTACCTATAATGGCGATAGCTAAAACACGATTCGCTTCCCCATCGGAGGATATCTATGACCGAAACCGCAGCCGCAACTCCCATCGAGACGCGCGACACCAAGCTCGAGATTATCATGGGTCGCGAGGCACTCGATAAGCTCGCCGATGCTACGGTACTAGTGCTCGGCTGCGGAGGCGTGGGCTCCAACTGCTGCGAGGCACTCGCCCGCGGCGGCATCGGACATTTCGTCATTCTGGATAAGGACGTCATCGCACCCAGCAATATCAACCGTCAGGCCATCGCCTTTCACAGCACCATCGGAAAGCGCAAAGTCGATGTCATGGAGGCTATGATTCACGACATCAACCCTACCGCTACCGTCATCAAACACACCGAATACCTGCTGAGCGACAACATCGATGATTTCTTCGCGAGCGTTTTGGAGCAGACGGAGGGCAAGATCGACTACGTCGTCGACGCCATCGACACCATCTCGGCCAAGCTCACCATTGCCAAATATGCTCAGGACCACGACATTCGTTTGGTTAGCTCCATGGGCGGGGCCAACAAGCTCCATCCCGAGTGCCTCCGCTTTGCCGACATTTTCGATACGGTACGTGACCCCATGAGCCGCATTATGCGCAAAGAATGCAAGAAACGCGGAATCAAGAGCCTGCATGTACTGTTTAGCTGTGAGGAATCGGTTAAGACACAGCCCCGCGACCCTTCCAATATCCACGAGCGTACCGAGCTGGGAACCGCCAGCTTTATGCCGCCCATCATGGGTCAGATGATCGCCGGCGAGGTTATCCGCCAGATCAGTGGCCGCGGCACCGAGCGCGTGCGTGCCGATGGCCAGCGCCTAGACTAGCGGAGAGCGCCGAGATGGAGCCCCGGTTATTTGATGCACACTGCCATCTTGATTTAATGGCTCACCCGGACGCCGTTGCCGATGAGGCAACGGCGCTGGGCTTGGGTCTATTTGATTGTGGCGTCGATCCACGCGACTTTTCGGCCGCAAACGAGCGTGCCAGCCGCTACCCAAACATTATCGCGGGCGCCGGCCTCCATCCCTGGTGGATCGCCGATGGTCGATGCGGTCCTGCCGAAGTCAATCTGCTTTGCGAAGTTGCTGCCCAAGAGCGCTACATCGGCGAGGTCGGGCTCGACTTTTCCACGCGTTTTGCCGGAAGTGAGCCGCTACAAATACAGGCATTTGACCGGCTCTGCGATACGCTCGTGCAGCATCCTCTTGCCGAGCGCGTGATATCAATTCACGCCGTTCGTTCGGCAGGAACCGTACTGGATATCCTCGAATCGCATGGACTACTCATCCCAAACCCCGACTCCCCCGCTATCATCTTCCACTGGTTTAGCGGCACTTCGGACGAACTCGCCCGCGCGCGTAATGCGGGCTGTTATTTTTCCGTCAACGAACGCATGCTCGCGACCAAGCGCGGTCGCGAATACGCACGACAGATTCCACTCGATCGTTTACTGCTCGAGACCGATGCACCAGCCGAACCAAACACAGAAACAAGCGCACAGTCGCTCATCAGATCGCTCACAAGGACCTCGATGCGCATTGCCTCACTCAAAAACTGTGACGCAAAGCGCATCGAGTCGGCAGTTTTAGCAAATGCGCACGCTGTTTTTGACCTTCGCTAACCCCTGTGGGCTAAAATGCCAAGGGACATGCGAATCGCACAACGCAGTCCCTATTGGTAGGCAGTACAGTTCGGCAGCATTACACCAATTCGTGCATGAGATCACGGTTGCGTGCATACAATTCGTCGAAGATATGACGGCGCGACGCATATAACTCGTGGGCAGTCATATCGGGCTCGATTGTTTGCGCAACGCCAAGGACTCGGGCAAGTTCATCCCATGATGCATAGGCGCCGCCTGCGAGAGCTGCCATGATGGCATCACCGAAGCATGCGCCCACCGTAACCTTGGCAACCGAGACCTCGCGCCCGCATACGTCGGCGATAGCTTGCATCCAAACTGGATTCTTGGTTCCACCTCCGACAAGCATAATGCGCCCAATTGGCAGACCATGCTCTCGCTCGATAATGTCGACATGGGATGCAACAGTATACGCGACGCCTTCCAAGGCGGCGCGAACCATATGGGCTCGCGTATGCCTTCCGGTCAGGCCAAAGAAGACGCCACGCGCCGCGGGATCATTGAGCGGAGTACGCTCCCCCGCAAAGTACGGCAGACACAGGAGCCCATCGGCACCCGGCGCCACGTCGGCGGCATCATGCGCCATAACCGAATATGCATCGGGGCCACCGTGGTCCTCGGCCTCCACGGCATCACGATACAGCTCTTGGCGCAGCCACGATGTGAGCGCACCCGCCGTATTGGTCCCCGCGCAGATCCCGTAAGTTCCGGGAATGATAAACGTCCCTGGCCACAGGCGGGCATCATCGATCATATGATCAGCTAGGTAGATGAAATACGCCGTACTCCCCAACTGAACCATCATATCGCCAGGACGGAATACACCCGTCGAAATGGCCTCGGCACCAGAGTCGCCCGTTCCCACTAAGACAGGTGTCCCTGCCGCGAGCCCCGTCGCCTCTGCCGCACGCTGCGTAATCACCCCGGCAATATCAGTAGCCGACATTACCTCCGCCATCTGGTCAGGCCGGCAGAAACGAGCACATTCCCGAGCATCAATCTTCCAAGTGAAGCGGTCGTATAGGGGAAGAAAATCCTCCGCCAAATAACGGTCCACCGTAAAACGCCCCGTCAACTTCGCGCACAGAAACGATGACGCCGTCAGGAACTTCGCGGCACGTTCGTGCACCTCGGGCATATTCTCCTTAAACCACAAGATCTTGGGAGCAATATCTGACGAACAGGGATCGTGCCCGAAAAGCTCGCGTGCACGGTCTGACCCATATTCGGAAAGAAGCTCGTCAATCTGCGGCTTCGAACGTGCATCGACTCCATACAAAATCGCGGGCGCCAGCGCGTTGCACTCGGTATCGACCGGCACGCAGTCGCAACCCAATGCGGAAAGGCCCACGCATCCGATCTGCGCCGCGTTAACCCCCGATCGCACCACCAGCTCGCGCGACAAGCGGCAAAAATCGCCCCACCAAACTGCCTCCGCATCATGCTGGTACCATCCATCACACGGGTTGTCCGTCTCGTGTCCACAAGAGGCTTGGCAAACGATGTTGCATCGATCATCGATTAAGACGCCTTTAGAGGCGCTTGTCCCAATATCAATACCCAGATAGAACGCCATAGGTGCCTACTCCCCTCGCGCCGTACGAGCGGCAGCCATAAAACGAACTACCCGCTCAACATCAACCGGGGCATCCAGCTTTCCGTCGCGCTTTAAGCACGTGCCGACAAACGCGCCATCGTAGTGAGCAAATACGTCAGCCACGGTATTTTCGCGACAACCGGTGCCACATACCACGGGCACTTCGCCAACACGCTCGCGGACCTCATCGGCAAGCTCGCCCGAAGCGCCACGACCGGCAGCAGAACCGCCGATGACCATCGCATCCGGTAGGCAATTAAAGAGAAGTGAATCGGCAATGTCCGCAGTCGTGCGGTCGTTAAGATAAACCTCCCCCTCGCTCGTGATGAAGTGAAAAAGCTTGAGGTCGTCCAGGCGCAGCGCCGCCTTGCGACGCATGGTGTGCGCGAAATCTCGGTTAATCAGCCCGAGATCACCGGCCCAGACACCGCAAAAATTGCAGCGCGTGAACTGCGCGTCGACGGCAGCGCACAGCTCGATTGTGGCATCACCGTCGTAAATAGCCTCGGCTCCCCAAGGGGTCGACAGATCATGGGACAGAGCCCCGATTACATAGCCCATCGATGCAAGGGTTGAAGCAGAAACGTGCTGCTCATAGGGCATCGAGAGCTCATTGGTAATCAAAATGCCATCGACACCGCCCTGTTGCAACGCTTCGAGATCGCGCTTGGCGGCTTCCACGACTTGTGACACGCTTCCGCCCGGGTAATACAGTGGATCGCCCGGCAGAGGACGCAGGTGCAGCATTCCGATAACCGGCTTTTCGGTCTTGAACATCGAAGTTAGAAACGACATAACGCGCTCCTTCATAGGGTTATTGCAGGGACGTTACTCCCCCAGCACCTCGACGTACACTTTTCGCTTCTGCGGACCGTCAAACTCCGCAAGATAGATGTTCTGGGCACTTCCGCACACGATGTGGCCATCTTGGACGGGAAAGAAGCAACTGTTTCCACAAATCATGCTCTTGATATGCCCACAGGAGTTGTTACCGGTGGCTCCATAGCTCGGCAAGAAGTGTGCGTGCGCATAGGGGGCATCGAGTGGGGCGATGCGATCAAGCGTCTCCATAAGATCCGTCTCCACGCAGGGCAGTCCCTCGTTTACCACGATTCCACAGGTCGTATGCGACAAAATAATCGCTGCCAAGCCATTGGTCACCGAGCTGCGTTCGATGGCAGCGTGCACGTCCTCGGTAATATCGATGAACTGGCCCGGAGCAGTCGATAGATAGCTCAATGTCTCGAGTGTCACCATGTTCACTCATCCCCTTCAAGAAAACGCAGGGCATTACCCCAGTAGAGCCTTTCTCGCGCATCATCGCGCATGGACACGGTATCGAGCGCCCGCTTGAGTTTGAACGCACGGAAGCGCGGTGTATTGCTGGCGAACATCACTTGATGCGATAGCGCGCGCTCATACCACAGCGGCCCCATATCGACCGTGAAAAGACGCTGCATCATCTCCTCGGGCGAATCGATGTAAGTGATAGAGGTGTCCGTGTAGCAGTTGGGATACTTGAGCAGCATCGCCACGGTCTCGCGCACCCAGGGCCAGCCAAAGTGAGTCAAACTAAAGCGCACATTTGGATGCGTTGCGATTGTGTGCTCAAATGCAAGCGGGTTACTGCGCGAGAGCTCTGCGCCAGGCTCCCAAGACATACCGGCATGGAAAACCACCGGCTTGTTATAGCGCTCGCACAGCTCGTAAAGCGGCTCGGCCACAGCATCATCGGGGGCAAAACCCTGCTTTGCAGGATGCAGGCAAAGCCCCTTTGCCCCCAACTCGGTAAAGGCGCGCTCCAATTCGTCTGCGGCACCGCTCACCTGCGGATCTACGCTCGCAAATCCCCATAGACGATCGGGATGCGCGGCAACCAGCATGGCAATCTGGTCATTGGTGCCAAAATGCCCTCCGCATGCCGTGGTTACATCGAGCGGCATGAGTACACTCTTCTGCACGTCGCAGACGTCCATCTCGACTTGAAGCTCATCCCAATCCATGGGGCCCATATGCCCCATACCAAATTCTCGTGACCAAAAACCGAATCCATCAGGCTCATCACCCAGCGTACAGATCTCGCCGTAGAGCATAGGATGGACCAACATGTCGATAACCATTTCGTACTCCTTTCCAGGCATTTGACCCTAGTACGGCTCAAACGAACCAATCACTCGGGACGACAGCTCAGCACCCGCCTTCATACACGCCGGAATATCAAGGCCATCGATCACGCCCTTGGTAAACCCGGCAATATACGAGTCGCCGGCACCCACGGTATTAACGACCTTCTCCGCCGGTACGATCCCGCACTCATAGAAGCGCTCACCGTCATAGGCAATGCTTCCCTTCTCGCCAAGCGTGGCAACCGCAACGCGCGGTCCCAATTCCTGCACGTGGCGTACCCAGTCCCGCAGCTCCGGAGTGTCCTCTTCAAACGACATGAACGCGTAGTCTACGTAAGGAAAATGAGCCTCGCATGCATATTCGGGATCCTGGCTGAACACCGAGAAGTCCATAACCACCGTTTTGCCCGCATCATGCCATTCGGGCAGGAGGTCCAAACAATTGCCAAACAGGTCGGTGTGAATGATGTCATGTTCTAGGATAAACGCCCGGTCGTCTTCATTCGGTCGATATGTCTCCATTACGCCATCAATTGCCTCGAGATGTACGCGATCGACGCCGTCTTTCAACGCCATGAGCATCACCGAGGTGTCGCCATCCTCCACCCGCAGATGTGAGATATCGAGCCCCTCAGCGGCCAGCGCCTCTCTCATCTTGTCTCCGTACTCGTCCTTGCCGACAACCGACACGGCAGATACCGAAACGCCCATTCGTGCAAGATGGATACCCCAGTCAATGCCGTTACCAGTCGGATAGAACACGCCGATGTTTTGATAGACGTCCGCGCAGCAAAAACCAGCCGCACACGCTTTAATACCCATGGTCTTCTCCAATGTTCAAAAGGGGACCCACCACATGGCGAGCCCCCTTTTCGCGTTTCGCTTATTGTTTTGCATCGGCTGTCCAAGACCTCATAGCCAGACCGCCGTACGCTTTCTTAAGCTATTCGACGATTGGCGCCCCGTGGCCCCAAGAACCTTCCATGCCGCACACGGTCGAGGCAAACCCGGCAGCAAAGTCGAGCGCGCGCTCGATGGCCTCGGCGCCATCCTCACCACGCTTGGCGGAATCGAGATAGCACATCAAAAACGAGGTGAGGAACGAGTCGCCCGCCCCCATAGTGTCCTTCATGTCCGTTACCGGTTTAGCCAGCTGGCGGTAATAACGCTCGCCGTCGTAAGCAATGCAGCCCTCGGCGCCCGCCGTAGCCGACACAAAACGCGGACCCAGGCCCTTCACCCATGCCAAACGCTCGCGAATCTCGTCCTCACTCGCGGCATCCGCCGCACTAAAGAAAGCGAAATCGACGTAGGGCGCAATCTGCTCGTAGTACTCGTCGGTGGAGTCGTCCGAAAAGTCAAAAGAGACCGTGACGCCCGCAGCCTTCAACTTGGGCAGCTCGCGCTCGGTAAAGCAATAGTTGCCCGAATGAACCACATCGAACTGCTTCATGTACGCAAGGTCAAAGCGATCGAGGACATAGCGCGCATCGCCACGGATACCGCCCTCGTTGGAGCCAAGGAAGACACGGTCACCGTCAACGACGGTCACGCGAGCCGCTCCGTTCTCGCCAATCATCTGCTCGCACTTGTCAAGCTCGATACCCTCATCCTCGAGGCTTGCAATAACATGCTCGGCAGCGGCGTCATTGCCAAAAATGCCCATGTATGCGGAGCGTGCGGCACCGCATTTCTTGGCATAAACGGCAAAGTTCACCGCATTGCCGCCGGGATACATGGTGTGGATATGCTCGTAGCGATCGACGACGTTGTCGCCAAATCCGAGCGCGTTAACGTTAAATGCCATGGCCTTTGCCCCTTCTAGTACTCGACAACACCCATATAGCGACGGAAATCGGGATCGTGATCAAACACCTTGCCGCGTGCAGCACGCAGCTCGCAGTTCATGGCGTAGAACAGCACCGGGTCCAGATAGGCACGGACGCTCGCCGGCACGGCTTCCATACCGTACTCCTTAGCATCGAGCACCATCAGCGTATCGGTATGCGTCTTAAGGAACGCCAGGGCGCGCTCGTCCATAGCACGGCACTCGCTGGAGCCCATCTGCAGGAAGTAAAAAACGCCATCCTGAGTAGCCTCGAAGGGGCCATGGAAGTACTCGGCAGAGTGGATGTAGCTGCAGTGCTGCCACTGCATCTCCATAAGAGAGCAGATAGCGAAACCGTAGGTCTGGCTAAAGTTGGGACCGCTGCCCAGAATATAGAAGAACTCGTGCTCCTGGCAAAGCTTGGCAAAGCGATCGCCCAGCTCGGCATTTACCTTCTCGCGTGCCGGGGGAAGAATCTTATCCATCTCGGCGATACCGGCATACATATCGGCAAGATCGGCGTAGCCCTCCTGCTGATCGAGCAGCTCTGCCGCAAGCGACAGCGAAATGCCAGCGGGGACCTCGGCCTGCGGCACACCCTCGCCCCACGGGTAGACCCACGTGGTCCACTTGCCGGAGTCGATCTTAGATCCAGCGTTGTCGGTCTGGGCGATCACCGTAGCGCCGGCAGCAAGGGCAATCTCGCAGCCCTCGACGACCTCGGGGGTGTTGCCACTGTGGCTACAAGCGATGACCAGGGACTTCTCGCCCAGACGACGCGGACGCATGATATCAAACTCGCGAGCCGTATAGATATACGAAGTGAAGGTGGTTGCCTCGCGTTGCAGAAGCTCGTGAGCCGGGATCAAATCGATCATGGAGCCACCGCAAGCAATCCAGTAGACGCTGTCGAACTTGCCCTTCTCGGCAATTGCCTCTTTGATCAGATCGTGTGCGTTCATATCCAGTTCCTTTCTTATTTGGCCCGCAATCAATGACGTCGGTTGCGTGGCCGATAGTTGTTTTAGTCAATCAGATATTTCTCGAATGCGGCCATGTTCTTGGCATCTGCCGCCGCCGGGTCATCGTAGTAACGACCGTCCGTGATTTCCTGGCCCAGCATGCCGTCGAAACCATGGGCGTTGAGTGTGGCGACAAAGGCGTCCATATCGTGCTTGCCATCGCCCCATACCAGATGGCCATACGGGTCACCGTCGATAAAGTGCATCTCGTGAATTGCCCCATCACCAAAGGCGGCAAACCAGTCCTCGAGCGTCTCGCCTGCAACGCCCATCGCGGTTGTATCAACCATGGGCTGTAAGTACGGGCTCGCGACCTCGTCAATCATGCGCTTCGCATCGGAAACCGTCGTCACAAGGTTGCTCTCCTCGGGACGCAGGCTTTCCATCGTAAGCACCAGACCGTGCTCGCCGGCATACTCCGCCAGAATGGACAAGTGCTCGCGGCTGCGCTTCCAGGCTTCCTCGCGGTCCTCGTCCCAGTCGCCCCAGCCCGAGTTGACGGACATACGGTCGCACCCAAGTACCTCGGCAAGCTCAATGCCGTGCTTAAAGTACGCCAGGCTGCGCTGTTCATGCAGCGGTTTGCGTGCGCAGTACTGCCAAGGATAGACAACATTCTCGGGACACAGAGTACGATACCTAAGCCCACGGTCTGCAGCCTTTTTCGCCAGGACCTCAGCCTCAAAGTAGCCCGTGTGGTCGAGCGTCACATGCGGCTCCGCACACCACAGCTCAATGGACTCAAAGCCCAAACGCTGCTGCACATCAAGGAAGTAATCGAGCGACCACATGATGTAGTGGATATTCATGCCCGCAATCTGTTCGCGGTGCAGCGTCGCTTTGGATTCAGACATCTTATGCCTCCTTATTTCGATCGAACACGATTTGTCCGTCCGACATCGTCATATCAACCGCAAGATCACGTGCGTCGCGATAATCGAGGTCGAACACATCCCGATCGAGCACGCAGATATCGGCAAGCTTGCCAACCTCGAGCGTACCCAGCTCGTCTTCGCGCATCAGGTCGTACGCGCCCCCGGCAGTCCAAGCGCACAAGAGCTCGACAAGCGTCAGCGTGTTGACCTCATTCACGGGCAGTCCGTCGGCGAAGAATCCGCCGCACGCGCTGTAGATTGACTCGCCCAGGCTCGGAATCAGCAGCGGTAAATCAGTGCCACAGCACACTGTGCATCCGGAATCTTCCATGCCGCGGCGATTCCAGCTGTGCAAAAGTCGCGTCTCGCCAATTTGTCGACGCATCATCGACAGGCAATCCTCGCGCCGGTCCAGCGTCAGAATCTGCGGATAGACCTCGCAAATTCCACCCAACTTGCCAAACTCGACAAGATCGGTCGGGTCAGAGTTCTCGAGATCGGTAATCGCATGGCGGCGAAGCATCCGTCCACGCTCGTCTCGAGGCAGCGAGGCATAGAGCGCCACGGTGCGACGAACGGCGCCATCGCCCTGGCAATGCAAGGAATATCGGAAGCCGTCAGCATCAATTGCACGTAGCTCGTTCTCAATCAGATCCCACTCTGGCTCCTCGACGACCGTCTTGCCGGCAGCGCCCGCATCGGCCGTGTCCTCATAGGGGTCAATCATCTCGGCAAGCCCCGCCCATACGCCGCGATCGGTCATACGGTTGAAGCCAGAAAAACGAACGAACGATCCCCGGAAGCGCTCTCGTGCCTCGCGGGCATATGACAGATTTGCACCGGCACCCACCGGCTGCGACATCATAGAGACGCGAACCGTCAGCTCACCAGATTCCTCACGGCGAGCCATTTCGTCGGCAAAGCCGTAGTAGTCATCAAACGCCATTTCCTTGATGGCGGTAACGCCGCGCTCGTTAAGCATGCTCATGTAGTCCGAATACCCGGCACGCACCTCGGGCAGCGCGAGGAAATCGCTCATCATGCGCCAGATCTTCTCGGCATAGCACGCCTGGGGCGTAAAGCCGTATCGCGCACTGGCGGCAGCATTGAGAACGCAGGTCTCCGCACCCGGTGTAAAGCAGACGACAGGGATATCGCCAAAACAATCGTCAAACACAGCTGCCGTATTTGCGTTCTCGGCATCCGATGCCAACGGTTCGGGCAGGTTGTGGCCAAAAGCCGCCGCGCAATCCGGATGATCTTCTTTCCATGCACGCAAGAGCGACACGGCCTCTTTGGCATCAGCGACGCCGGACAGATCAGACCCCAACGTCCGCAGCGCCCAACCTGTATAGAAGGTATGCACATCGATCAGGCCAGGCATGACAGTGCGGTCGCCCAGGTCAACCACCTCGTCCGCCTGGGTCAAATACGAAGCTACCTCACACTTGGTGCCAACAGCCTCAATTCGATTGCCACGGACCGCTACGAAACCTTCAAACGGCAGGTCCCCCGTACAGGTAAAGACGCTCTTAGACGTCAGGACCGTCAAACGATCAGACATCACAACCACCTACACCGGAAGCATGCCAGAGATTGCCGTTACGATCAGGCCAAAGACGACCATGAAAATGAAGAACTTCCAAATGGTCTTCCACCATTGGCCAAACGAAATCCTAGCCACGGCAAGGCCGGCGACCGTCATGCCCGCCACGGGGCTGATGGTGTTGATGGTCTGGTTGGCAAACTGGAGCGCGGTGACGGCCGCCTCGGGATTGAGGCCCATGAGCTCGGTCAGGGAGCCCATAACGGGCATGGTGAGCGCCGCCAGGCCAGAACTCGAGGGAACCAGCAAAGAGAGCAGGCCAAGGACGATATACATAAACGTGGTGTAGACGGCGGCTGGTGCACCGGCGAGCGCAGTAGCGAGCGCCTGGAGGATGGTGTCGATGATCATGCCACCCTCGGCGATGACCAGAATACCGCGAGCGATACCGATAACGATGGCAGCGTACGCAAAGTCGGCGAGACCCTTAACGAACTCCTCAGCGATCGTCTGCTGGTCAAGACCGCCCAGGATACCGGCAAGCAAGCCCATGCCAAGGAACACGGCGGAAATCTCATTCATGTACCAGCCCTGGGTAACAAGACCCCAGACGATAATGCCCATACCGCAGGCAAAATCGATAAGCACGAGCTTCTGACGGATAGTGAACTCTTCCTCGATGGAGGCATCGGTCACGGAAAACTCAATACGCTTGAGCTTATCGTCCTCGTACGTAATGGACGACTCGGGGTTTTTCTTGACGCGCATGGCGTAGCGCATGGCCCATGCGATACCGGCGGCAGTGAAGATGACCCAAGAAACGGCGCGCAGCCACAGTTGCGGATTGCCCTCGATGCCAATGATGCCTTGGGCGATCAAAACATTAAACGGGTCGATGGTCGAAGCACAATATCCCAGGTTGGGACCAAGGAAGCAGATGATGAATGCCGTCATCGAGTCATAGCCGATACCCATCATGATGGGAATGAAGATGGCATAGAACGGCAGGGCTTCCTCAGACATACCAAACGTAGTGCCGCAAATGGACAGCAACGTCATCGTGATGGGAATGATGAGGATGTCCTTGTTCTTGAGCTTTTTAACCACACGGCTCATGCCGGCATTCAAAGCGTTGGTCTTGGTGATGATTGCGAACGATCCGCCAATCAATAAGACGAACGCAACGACGTCGGCAGCCTCCTGGATACCCTTGGTGGGCGCTTGCAGGACCGCGAAGATATCCTGGCCCAGATTGATGGTCTCGCCGGTCTCGGAATCGGTGTAGTTCTTATCGACCTGTTCATAGGTTCCAGCAACGGCGACTTCACGCTCGCCTGCCGCTGTCGAAATCGTCTTGCGCTGATACTGGCCAGAGGGAACGATCCAAGTCAGGACCGCAAAGACAACGATCAGCAAGAACATGATCGTATAGACATGCGGTAATTTGAACTTAAAACGTCTGTTTGTCTTCTTCGCCTTCGTATCTGACATAGATACCTCCAAAGAACTCGAGGCTGCATCGCATCTCGCTTCAACATTTGCACAATGCAAACGTTCTATGACGTCCCATAGATTACCAGCAGCTTTTTCCTTCATCAAGATAATTTCAAACTGATTGCCGCAACGCGGTTGAACGGTTGCGTTCGCGCCGTGAACGGTATGGAAGCGCCCGGTGAGATGATCCACCGGG
>FR878666.1:37312-42199 GCA_000434535.1 Collinsella sp. CAG:166 | reverse complement strand
CCGGTGAGATGATCCACCGGGCGCTTCCATTCGCAATGTCCTAGATGTCAAAAACGTAGCGAGACCCAACGATCCGCTGACGACCGATGATAAACGGCCGCCGCTGCTCATCGAAAAAGAAGGCTTCCATATAAAACAAGGGTTCGCCAACGGGAACCGCCAACAGTCGAGCGACCTCGGGCGACGCGCACGCGATCTCGAGCGTGCACGGGTCGGTAAACGCGGGCGTGCGGCCCGTCCGGTTACGCACGAACTCAAAAATGGATTGGTTAGATAGAGGTGCCGTTGATAGATAAGCGTTGTCCTCGTAAACATATATGTTGTTCTCGAGCATGACAGGGACGCCATCGGCAGTGCGCACGCGCTCAACGCAAATCAAGTCAGTTCCAACGGGAACACCAAAGAACTGCGCTTCGGTGGAATCCGCCGGCAGTATCTTTCTCGAAATGACGCACGCCCCCGGCTCCATTCCGTTAACGCGGCATGCGTCCGAAAAACTCTGGACGTCATCCTTCTGGCGAATCTTGCGCTTAAGCTTGGGGGCATTGACAAACGTGCCTTTCCCCTGCCGCTTCGTTAGATAGCCCTGCTGGACGAGCTCCTCAATAGCGCGTCGCACGGTAACGCGGCCAACTTTATAGCTCTCAGCCAATTCGAATTCGTTGGGTATCCGCGCGCCTGACTTGTAGGCGCCGGAGTTGATTTCGTTTTTGATGATATCAATAACCTGTTGGTACAGCGGTATCGCTGCTTTACCGTCAGTTAGCCCTTCAGTCGGTGGCATATACCCTCTCCCAGCACAATTAAGTCTAAAACGGGCTTAAGGGCATTCAACAAGTCCTTAAGCCCGCATTAGCATAAAGTATGCTAGGTGTCGCACCAAAATGTCGGGTATTTACTCATCTGACCCGAAAAACGCGCAACTACCGCGCTCCTAAGAAAGCGTGAGCAGCTCCGGCAGCTGGTCGATAATCTTGTCCGCGGCATCCTGGCTAAAGCCAAAGCGCTCCTCGCGCTTGGCAATGACCGTCAGGCCGGCTCGCTTACCCGCGGTAATGCCCGGAACGGAATCCTCAACGCAGCAGCAGCGATTCGCGGGCAGCCCCAGCAGGTCCAGCGCATGTAGGTAGATGTCGGGCTCGGGCTTGCTCTCCTTAAACTGCTCGCCGCTCACCACATACTCAAAGGCATCCGACAGCCCGCATGCGTTGAGCACTTCCTCGATGCTATCCATGGGAGACGAGCTGGCAAGCGCCACGCGAACGCCGCGGCGCGGCAGCTCTCGAATCGTATCCACGGCGCCTGGGTTAATCAAAGCCTGATAGTCGCGCGGACGCTTATGCGCCCACTCGTCCCAACGGGCCAACGCCTCCTCGCCAGTAAAATGCCCCCTACCGGCGCGCTCAAACCAATCGACCAGCATATGCAGGAAGAACTGATGCGAGGTACCGACCTGCCCATTCAACTCCTCTTGAGTCAGATTAAGCCCAAGCTCCTTGGCAAACGCGGCAGTCTCGCCCAGGTAGTAATACTCGGTATCGACAATGACACCGTCCATGTCAAAGATAACGGCGTCGAACGGAAATGCGGACACGGCACCCTCCCTAACAAAAGGGCGCCCGCAAGCGGACGCCCGAACCATGCATTATCGGCGATTCTAACCCAGCAGCTTATCCAGCGCCACCGCAATACCGTCTTCGTTGTTATTGGCGGTCACCATCTGGGCTACAGCCTTAACCTCATCGACGGCGTTGCCCATGGCAACACCGGTGCCGGCCCACTCAATCATGGACTTGTCGTTCTGGCCGTCGCCAAACGAGACGACCTCGCTGGCATCGATGCCGAGCTTGGGCAGAGCACCCTCAAGCGCGCGGGCCTTGTCGATACCGGGCGCCGTGTACTCAAAGTACCAGTCGGCCGTAAACATGCCCGAAAGCGTCTGCTTAAAGGGCGCATACATCTCCTCGTAATGCGCCTGCAGGTAGGCCGGATCGCCCGCCGTCAGCAGCTTGTCCACGGGATAAGCATCAGCGACCTCATGCAGGCTCTCCACCTCGCGAATCTTAAGATCGCACGCGTCGCGCTCATACTTGACGATATTCTTCTGCGAGCCGTCAGGCAGCGTGATCATGCAATGGTACGAGTCCTCGACGTGCAAATCGCGACCGAGCGAAATCATAGGGATCACGTCGAAACTGCGCAGATGATCAATCAGACGGTGCAGCTCGTCAGCCGGCATGGCCTGGTCAAAAAGGACCTCATCGGTCTGAGCGTCGACCACATGCGCGCCATTGAAAGCGACTAGCAGACCGTCATGGTTTTGGAGGTCGAGCTCCTGCGCCAAGGCGTGCAGCCCCCATGCGGGACGGCCCGAAGCCAAGATGAGCTTAATGCCCGACTCCTGCGCCGCGAGCAGCTTCTCGCGTGTACGCGGGCTAATCGCTTTCTGATCGTTGGTGAGCGTACCGTCGATATCCATCGCGATGGCTTTGATTGCCATATATGCCTCCCTGTCATTGAACAACCTTGTCTGAGCCATCATACAGAACACCCATCGCGACTCCGTTTACAACGAGCAAAAAGTCATATTGTCTCGAACATGAACGGCGTGTGGTCGTGAAGCTTTATCGCTCAGGTCAAATACGTCTGCTAGCGACGCTCATCCGTCGGTGCGCCCTCGACGATCGCGATGCCCGCCGATGCGCCTAACGCGCTGGCGCCGGCCTCGATGAATGCGCAAGCCTCTTCGTAATTATGGATACCGCCCGCCGCCTTGATTGCCACGGCATCGCCGAGCACCTCGTGCATCAGCCGCACGTCCTCGAGCTTAGCACCGCCAAAGCTTCTGCCGGTCGATGTCTTAAGGAATCCCGGCTTGGCCTCCAGCGCGATCTCGCATACACGGCGCTTGGCGGCGTCGTCGCCGTCCAGCTTGCACATCTCGACGATTACCTTGTCAGTGATGCCATGCGCGCGACAAAAATCAGCAATGGTAGTCATCTCGCGCTCGATGGCATCAAAATCGCGGTTCTCGATCGACCCCTGATTCAAAACGTAGTCAATCTCGGTAAAGCCACACGCAGCGTATTCCTCAAACCTCGCAAGCTTCTCCTCAAGCGTCATAGTGCCCTGGGGAAAGTCGATGGCGCCGGCAAGGATGATGTCAGAGCCCTCGAGCATGGCGCGGCCCGTCTCGTACTCCTGAAGGTTCGCAAATACGCAGCGAAAGTTGTACTTTAACGCCTTCTCGACATACTGCTCAAACGTGTCCTCGGGGGCATCGATATAGTCGATGTATTTATTGATGGGTTTGGCAAGTGTCATGCTGGGCCTCCTTGTTCAGGACTGACAACCGATTCGTGGTTTCACGCGAAAAACCACGTTCAATGTACGCCCGACATACAAGGACAGCGTCCGCATTCCGACAAGTGGTATGAAATTAGCTGTAAACGTATATTTACAGACAGCGAATGGCACCGCACGCGGATGCCGACAGCAAGACATCCCCCCTCAATACACCCTCATGCCCATTTAAATAGCAAGGGGCCCGTATCTGTTGGGATACGGGCCCCTTTCGGCCGTGACCTATCTCAGCAACAAAGACTACTTGCAGTGAGCGCGGTAGAACTCGATCGCACCATCTTATCCGAGCCGGGGCACGTTCGCATAGCGTGGCGCGTGACGGTTGCAAAACCACCCCATTTGAAACAAACGCAAAAAAGTACTTGCAAAGACGCGTTCCGACATATAAGTTGATAAAAGACCGCCGTTGCGGTTTTAAGTAGATCGAGCATATTCAGTTTCAGTTTTCAGCGTGTAAGAGAAGGAAGATCGGCAAAGTACAGCCCCAAACGCAATGACAACTTAATGAGGTAACTGCCACATGTGAGGCACCCGGGGCATTGCTGTCTCGATTTTGAGCACAATGCCTTCCGCCTTGCATGGGCCGTTCCATCCCGCCCCTGCAGCAACTGCCTCACGGGCTCATTGAAAACCGCATAGCACCCCAACGTCAGCACATCACCCACGGCAAGCACATCACTCACGACAACCAACACATCAACAAACAGCACGAACATCAACCGATTGGAGAAGCTATGACAAACCACCGCATTAAAGACGGCAATAAGGGAAGCGTCCTCGATGCCCGCATTGAGCGAGCATATGCAAACGAATATGACGCCGCCTTTGCCGCCGCGACCATCAAGAACTACGCGTCGCTACCGCTCGCGACGATCTTGGCCGACCACCCTCAACTGCTGAAGCGCTGCACAAAGATCATGGGCGACCCCGACATTCGCAAGCTGACAGACCCCTATGCCCCAAAACGCGACAACGATTCGTACGTTCTTACCGTAGGCTGCCTAGCCCATATGCTTACGGCGCTTGACACGAAACTCAAGCTCGAATGGGAACCCGACGAGCGTCATGAACTCGAAAGCAAGCGGAACACCCTGCGCACCGCACTGTTCCTTCCGTTGGACGGCCTCAAGCGCTGCAACGTCGAGCTCAATACACAGGCGCGGCAAAAGCCCGGAACCACGGGGCAGAAAACTCCAAGACCCCATGCGGCCATCGTCGACCGCAACCGATATAACCGCATGACCGCGCATTTTTCTGCCGAGGGAACAGCCATAAGGACGCTAATCGACCTGCTGTGCCTCCTGAGCATCAACGAGCTATTTGAGGGCTATCTCGCCCTTGTTCCCGCGACGGCACCCAAGTCGGTAGCAAAGATCATCGAGACCTGCAGACGCCAGTTTGAGCGCCATCGCAATGGCAGCGAGATGAACGCCAGCATCGCGCAGTACTACGCGGCTCATTACAAAAATGACGGATGTGCCCCTGTCGAGCATCAGCTGCGGCTCGCCTACACCACGCCCGCCG
>FR878666.1:28656-37304 GCA_000434535.1 Collinsella sp. CAG:166 | reverse complement strand
TCGCCTACACCACGCCCGCCGCAACGCTCTATCGCTTTGGAGCCCTTGGCGCTTGCGAGCCGCACGAACAGGCAGTCTGCCCCACAACCGAGCTCGATCTCAGGCTCGGACGAACCCTGTAGCCCGCCAGCCCCTCCGCGGGCAACAATCCTATTCCACAACACAACCAACAGAAAGGAGTCCTCATGGACACCAATCATTCCCCCATCATCAGCCCCCTCACCATGCGTGAATCCGCCCGAGGTATCACGCTCACCAGCATTTACGATGAGATGCTCGCCCGTCGCGAGCTCTCCGTCATGGGAAACATCGAAACCCCGATGGCCCACGACCTATGCCAGCAGATCCGCCTGCTCGATGCCACCGACCCCAGCCGCCCCATCACCATATTTGTCGCCAGCGCCGGCGGAAGCGTGCGATCGGGTCTTGCGATCTATGACGCCATGCGCCTCGCATCGTGCCCCATCCGCACCGTCTGCCTGGAATTCGCCGCGTCCATGGGCGCCGTGATTTTTATGGGCGGCGACGATCGCCGTATGGCGCCCCATGCAGAGCTCATGATTCACGACCCGCTGATCCCCCAGGGGGCAGGCGGCTCGGCACTTGCGCTGCAGGAAACCAGCCGGCGTCTCATGCAGACCCGCAAGACCCTCACGCAAATCCTCTCGGACCGCAGCGGCCTCACGCCCAAGCGCATCCAGTCCCTCACTGCAAAAGACACCTACCTTTCGGCCGAGCGCGCCGTCGAGCTCGGCTTTGCCCACGAAATCCTCTCGACCACCAAGGAGGTCGCCCATGTCTAACCTCACCAGCCGCCTCGCCGCATCTGAGTCCGCATCGTCCACCATCCTCGCCAAGGATCGAACGCTTTCCTGCGACACCCGCCAAACGGGACTCAACAACAACGCACTTGTGATCGGCCCCTCGGGAGCCGGCAAGACCCGAAACGTCCTCAAGCCCAACCTGCTGCAAATGAACGCAAGCTACATCGTGCTCGACACCAAAGGCACGCTCTGTCGCGAAGTGAGACCCGTGCTGGCAGCCCACGGTTACCGCGTGCAATGTCTCAACTTCGCCGACCTCAACACCGTCCCGGCCCTTGCGCCCGGCATCGAGCGCTGCGGTTACAACCCCCTGAGGCACATTCGCCGCAAGGCGGACGGCAGGCCCAACCAGCAGGACATCCTCTCGGTGGCAAAGGCCATCTGCCCCATCGAGGACAACAACCAGCCTTTTTGGGATCATGCGGCGGCAAACCTGCTGTCGTGTCTTATCGCCTACGTCACCGAACAGCTACCCGCCGACGAGCAGACGATCAGCTCGGTCATCAAGCTGATCGAGCACCTGCAGGACGGTGCCACGGGTCGATTGTTTGACGACCTGATCACGACCGACCCCCAAAGCTATGCCCTCTCGCTATGGCGGCGCTACGCCATTACGCAAAATGCCGAGCGCATGCACGCGAGCATCGTCGGCATCCTTGCCGAAAAGGTCATGTGTCTGGGATTCGACGGTGCGGCACAGCTCTATCGTGAGTGCCATCAGGTGGACTTCGCTTCCATGGGACACACCCCCTGCGCCCTGTTTGTAACCGTGAGCGATATTGACCGCAATCTCGATCCGCTGACCGGCCTCTTTATTTCGCAGGCGTTTATGGGCCTCATTCGTGAGGCCGATAGGCAGCCCGACGGCAGCCTGCCCGTGCCCGTGCGCTTTATGCTCGATGACTTCGCAAATCTGCAGATCCCCCAGATCGACAACGTGCTCTCGATTATCCGAAGCCGCAACATCTGGGCAACGCTGCTGCTGCAGTCGACCAACCAGCTCGATGCGCTCTATGGCGAGGCACGCGCACGCTCCATCATGGGCAACTGCGACACGCATCTGGTGCTGGCGTTCCAGGATCCCGAGAGTGCCCGGGTGTTTTCCGACCGCGCCGACGCGCTGCCCAGCACGCTCATGGCGACGCCGATCGATCGCTCGTGGCTCTTTGTACGCGGTCGCACTCCCGAACAGGTCGAGCGCTTTAGGCTCGAAGACCATCCGCTCTACGGGGAGCTGCCCGAGGCGCAGCGAGGCCATGCGGAGGCCGAGATCTAGGCGCAGGGTTCTCGCAGCGCGCGACGCCCCGGCGATGTTCCACAAAGGCCGTGCGCCCCGGGACCACGGCAAAAGCAAAGGGGCCCGCATCCGATAGGATACGGGCCCCTGACTATAAGGCGCGATACGTTAACAGCAGCGACTACTTGCGATGCGCGCGATAGAACTCGATGAGCGCCTGGGTCGAAGCGTCCTGCTCGGCCTTGGCGGCGTCGTCGTGGAAGGCCGGGGTGATCTGCTTGGCAAGCTGCTTGCCCAGCTCGACGCCCCACTGGTCGTAGGAGTCGATGCCCCAGACCGTGCCCTCGACAAACGTAATGTGCTCGTACAGGGCGATGAGCTCGCCGAGCGCGAACGGGGTCAACGTGTCGCCGAAGATCGAGGTCGTCGGGCGGTTGCCCTCAAAGCAGCGGGCCGGGACGATCTGCTCGGGCGTGCCCTCGGCGCGCACCTCGTCGGCCGTCTTGCCAAAGGCGAGCGCCTTGGTCTGGGCCAGGAAGTTGCCCAGGAACAGCTCGTGCACGTCCTGACCGCTGTCGGTCGCAGGGTTGGCAGTGTTGGCGAAAGCGATAAAGTCGGCCGGAACCACCACAGTGCCCTGGTGCAGCAGCTGGTAGAAGGCGTGCTGGCCGTTGGTGCCGGGCTCGCCCCAGAAGATCTCACCGGTATCGGAGGTCACGGCGCTGCCGTCCCAGCGGACGTGCTTGCCGTTGGACTCCATGGTGAGCTGCTGCAGGTAGGCCGGGAAACGGTGCAGGTACTGGCAGTACGGCAGCACGGCGTGGCTCTTGGAACCGAAGAAGTTGACGTACCAGACGTTGAGCAGGCCCATCAGCGCGACGGCATTGTTCTCGAGCGGCGTGTTGCAGAAGTACTCGTCGATGGCGTGGAAGCCCTCGAGGAACTGTTGGAAGCGCTCGGGGCCGAGCACGACGATCAGCGACAGGCCCACGGCGGAGTCAACGGAATAGCGGCCGCCAACCCAGCTCCAGAAACCGAAGGCGTTGGCGGGGTCGATACCGAAGGCCTCGACCTTCTCGAGTGCGGTGGAGACGGCGACGAAGTGCTTTGCCACGGCCTCGGCGTTCTGCTCATCGGAGCCGTCGATGGCGCCCTGAGCCTTGAGCTGCTCGAGCATCCAGGTCTTGACTTCGCGGGCGTTGGTGAGGGTCTCGAGCGTGGTGAAGGTCTTGGAGACGATGATCACGAGCGTGGTCTCGGGATCCAGGCCCTTGAGCTTCTCGGCCTGATCGTTGGGATCGATGTTGGAGATGTAGCGGCAGTCGATACCGGCGTCGGCATAGGGACGCAGGGCCTCGTAGGCCATGACCGGGCCCAGATCGGAGCCGCCGATGCCGATGGACACCAGGTGCTCGATCTTCTTGCCGGTAACGCCCTTCCACTCACCGGAGCGCACGCGCTCGGCGAAGGCATACATGCGATCGAGGACCTGGTGCACGTCGGCGACGACGTCCTGGCCGTCGACGATGAGCTGGCCCTTCTCGCTTGCCGGGCGGCGCAGCGCGGTGTGCAGGACAGCGCGGTCCTCGGTGGTGTTGATGTGCTCGCCAGAGAACATGGCGTCGCGGCGCTCCTCGAGCTTCACCTCGCGAGCAAGATCGCACAGCAGCTTGACGGTCTCATCGGTCACCAGGTTCTTCGACAGATCGAAGTGCAGGTCACCGGCGTCAAAGCTCAGCTTGTTCACGCGGTCGGCATCGGCAGCGAACCAGGCCTTGAGGTCGATACCCTCGGCCTCGAGCTTCTCCTGATGAGCCTCGAGTGCCTTCCAAGCGGCAGTCGACGTAGCATCGATAGGTGCGGCAACAGTTGCCATAGAGTCCTCCTCAGCATACGGGCGCACGCCTCCATGCGCCCGGACATTCAGATGCCACTATTCTAGCGCAGGTCAAGACTACAATCAGCGAGCGTTGCCAATCGGCCCCCAAACGGCAACCGATCAAAAAGGGACAGGCTTATTTTGGCAGGTCAAACGCTTTACCAACCAAAAATAACCCGTCCTTTTATGGCAAATATTAGGCCGCGGCGCACACACTGCCGAGCAGCTCGCGCAGAGGAGACCCAATGCCCTCCAACAGTTCGGGCGCGATGATGGCAAAAACGGGAGCCTCACCGGCACCCACGACGGCAGGCACCCTACCCTCCGAGACAATGCATCCATAAGGGACAAAGCCGTCTTCGCCGGCATCGAGCGCCGCCATGCGACGCGCGAGTTCGCGCGCAAAGCCGGCAGTATCGGCATCGCCAATCGCCAAGACAAAGTCCACACCTTCGTCGGTCGCCAGGGCCACGGCTTCGTCGATCAGCTCGTCTCCCCCATCGCCAATCGAGCCGCAGCGGAAAAGCACGCGCTCGAGTAGGGATCGATCAAGCGAGCCAAGTGCCGCCGAGACAAGCTCATCGCGCGTATGCTTGTCACCACCCAGCACGACCAGCGCCTTGGTGCCGCCATAGTGGGCAACCAATCGCCCGCACCAGCGAGTCACATCCCCGTCCGCAACCAAGCGTGTCGGCATACCAAACCCATAGTTGACCATTATCCCCACAACCCTTCCGTGCTTTATGGTGGTATCGATCGTTAGGCTCATGCTACGAAGCAAGGTTTTCCGAGCTGTTTCGCACTCTTTAGAGCTGCGTTAAAACCCGAACCAACCGCACGACCATACCCACCAAAAAGGGACAGGTTTTGACGATGTCCGGGCGAGCGGGTATTATCGAACAGATATTCGATAAGAACATGTGTTTGATGAAAGGACACGGATGGCGCACGAGCAGCACACCTATATCTGCATCGACCTCAAGACGTTTTATGCCAGCGTCGAGTGCGTCGACCGTGGGCTCGATCCGCTCACCACCAACCTGGTCGTTGCCGACGAATCGCGCGGGCGCACGACCATCTGCCTCGCCATCACGCAGGCCATGAAGGACTTAGGGGTTCACAATCGCTGCCGCCTATTCGAGATTCCCGACGGCATCGACTACATCAAGGCCGTACCGCGCATGCAGCACTACATGGAGGTGTCAGCGCAAATCTACGGTATCTATCTGGAATACGTCAGCCCCCAGGACGTGCACGTCTACTCCATCGATGAGTGCTTTATCGACGTGACACCCTATCTGGACCTCTATCACACCGATGCGGAAGGCTTCGCATGCATGTTGCGCGACGAGGTCTTGGCGCGCACCGGCATCACGGCGACGGTCGGCATCGGCCCCAACCTGTTCCAGGCCAAGGTTGCACTCGATATCACCGCCAAGCACGTGCCCAGTCGCATCAGCAAACTCGACGACGAGACCTTTCGCAAGGAGATCTGGCCCCATCGCCCCATCACCGACATCTGGGGCATCGGTCCCGGCGTGGCAGCCCGCCTCGAGAAATACGGCGTCTACGATCTGATGGGCGTCGCGGCGCTCGACGAAAACCTGCTTTACGACGAGCTCGGCGTCAATTCCGAATATCTCATCGACCATGCCTTCGGGCGCGAGCCGACAACCATCGCCGACATCCAAGCCTATCGCCCGCAAGCAACTTCGACCACCACAGGACAGGTGCTCTCGAAGGGTTATGCCTACGAACAGGCCTATACCGTCTTGCGCGAGATGGTCGACAACGCCGTTTTAGACTTGGTCGATAAGCACGTGGTCTGCGACAGCATCTCGCTCTTTGTGGGCTACGCGAGCGAACGCGCCGACATACGCCGCCTCGACGCCAGCGGTACAGCGCAGTATGTGGACGGATGCGGGCACCTGCGCTCGAGCACATCGAGTATCGAACCCACCGCAACCGCCGGCCCCGAGCTCGCGCCCCGTGCGCCCAAGCCCGTCCAGCGCGATGACGAACGGCGTCGCCTGGTGCGCGAAGCGCAGGCAATCGATGGCATCTTTGTGGGAGAGCATGGCGGCAAGCCGCGCGGTGGCTATGCCGCACTCTTTGCGCACTCCAACGCCTCGCGAAAGCTGCCCGAGCGTACCAATTCGTTCAAGAAGATCATGGGCTATTTCGATGAGCTCTGGGCGCAGACTGTCGATCCCAAACGACCGGTCAAGCGCATCAATCTGGGATTTGGCAACCTCATGCCCGAAGAATTTGCCACCATCGATCTGTTCAGCGATATCGAGGCCGATGAGCGCGAGCGCGACCTGGCACGCGCCGTGCTGGCCGTGAAAGGCAAATACGGCAAGAACGCGCTGGTTAAGGGGCTGAGCTTTACCGCCGGCGCCACCGCGCGCGAACGCAACGATCAGGTAGGAGGACATCGTGCCTAAGTCCCAACAACAGCCGATGCGGCCACCGACACCTTTTGAACGCCTAGCGGACCCCGAGGGAAGACGTCGCTCCGCCGACCCCAGGCTCACCGCCAACGGCACCGTCCGTGCCGGCCGTGCCGCGCAGTTTATGCCCTTTGCCGCCCTCACGGGATACTACGAGCTCGTGCGTAAACAAGAGATCACCGCCGAGCCAAAATGCGAACTCACAGAAGAAAAAGCCCTCGAACTTTCGAAAAAGCTCGAGGGCCTCAAGCGCGGCGACTTGGTTCGTGTCACCTATTACGATACATACGGCTATCGCAGCCGCACCGGCATCCTCGACGAGGCGCTCCCTGCTTTCAAACTCCTCAAGCTCAAAGATATCGCCATCGACTTCGACGACATCCAGGACATCGAGCTACGCGGACGAGCCTAGACAAGGACGCGCATCCAAGGCAAGGCCTACAGCGTCATGACGTAGTAACCCGCATCTCTCACGGCAGCCTCGAGGACACCACGATCAACCGGCTGCTTAGAGCGCACGCGTGCCGTGTGGTCCGCATACGTCACCGTTGCCCACACGCCATCCAGTGCATTGAGGGCATTGGCTACGTTCTGAGCGCAGCCGTCACAGCTCATGCCGCCGATGAGCAGGTCATCGCTATAGGGATAGTGCGACGCATCGGTATCCGTCACAACAACCTTTTTGGCCTTCTTGCCGCTCGCGCCACCGCTGCAACAACTCTTCCCGTGTGTCGAAGCGGCAATGCGACGCAGTCCAAAAAACATGCCGACGGCAATGACGGCCAGCACGATGAGATTCGCAGGGTTGAGCAAGTCACTCATGCGTTCCCCTTTCAAGTAGCACTATCTAGATACCCCCATGGGGTGTCCCCATCTTAACCTAAAATCATGTCCGTTCGGTCAATTAGTTTCCCTCTTCAAACTTTTTTGTTGACCATGGCTTACTTTCGTGTATAAGTTTTCCTAGGCTAACAAGTGAGGGCTCGAAAGGGGCAACGTGACTCGAACCATTGACATCCCAACATACCAAACGGCTGTCGTGCGCAACTGCTCCCCTACGCTCGCAGGTATCAAACCGGCTTCGCTCTTTACCTATCCCGGCGTTTACGCCAACCAAAACGGAAAACTCGGCGTCGCTCAAATCGAAGAGCGACGCTCTCGCCTGCTCGCCGTCATAGCCCAATGCAACCGCGAGCTCCAGCCACTCGGAATCCATATGAGCGTTTTGGTCTGGCGCCCCTGCGGAGCGCTCATCTATGTGTACCGCCCTGCGGACCTTATGCGATATCTCTCCGACCCCCGCGCCACGACGGCGCTTATCGCCGAAGGCTACGATGTCCACAACCTGCCTGCATCCCTGGTGCATCTCGCCGCGCGCATCACGCTGGCGAGCAGTAATGCCGCAGAAAGCGCCTATGACGGCAGCGTCTGCGCACTCGCGCGAAATAGGCACTGCGATACGGGGTGCATGTGCGAGTTCCCCCACGAAATTGGCTATTTTTTGGGCTATCCCTACGAAGATGTCCATCAGTTTATCGTCCAGCACGGCGAAAACTATAAGGTCTTTGGCGCCTGGAAGGTATACACGAACGTCGAACAGGCGCTCGCGACCTTTGACTCCTATCGCGCATGCACGCAATACCTTACCTATATCTATCAGCAGGGCTGCAGCCTGGCGCAACTTGCCCAGGCAACCCGATAGAGCATACAAAACGCGGCCGCACGCCGCACAACCGAAAGGAAAACATATGAGCAAGATCGCAGTCGTCTACTGGAGCGGCACGGGCAACACCGAGGCCATGGCAAACCTCGTCGCCGAAGGCGCAACCGGTGCCGGCGCCGAGGCAGAGGTCATCTCCTGCGCCGACTTCTCTGCCGACAAGGCCGCCAGCTATGACGCCATTGCCTTCGGCTGCCCCGCCATGGGTTCCGAGGAGCTTGAGTATGACGAGTTCCAGCCTATGTGGGACGAGGTTAAGGAGACCCTCGGCGATAAGAAGGTCGTCCTCTTTGGCTCCTACTCGTGGGCCGAGGGCGAGTGGATGGACAACTGGAAGGCCGATGCCGACGAGGCGGGCGTCAACGTCGTCGATTCCGCCATTTGCTACGATGCGCCCGACGATGAGGGCGAGGCGGCCTGCCGCGCCCTTGGAGCCGAGCTCGCCTAGCGGCAATGAGCTCCGCCCGCAACGCGCTCTGCACCAAAACACATTCGCGTCCCAACAAAAACGGGAGCCGGATCACATCCGGCTCCC
>FR878666.1:23116-28631 GCA_000434535.1 Collinsella sp. CAG:166 | reverse complement strand
CCGGCTCCCGTTTTCTGCTATGTCAGTCATATAAAGTGGCTACGAGATATTGCCCAAGAACGCCTTGGTGCGTTCGCTCTTGGGATGGTCGAAAACCTCGCTCGGCGTGCCCTCCTCCACGATAACGCCGCCGTCCATAAAGACAACGCGGTCGGCGACGTCGCGGGCAAAGCCCATCTCGTGCGTCACGACGATCATGGTCATGCCGTCGCGTGCCAGGTCGCGCATGACACCCAGAACGTCGCGGACGAGCTCGGGGTCGAGCGCCGACGTAGCCTCGTCAAAGAGCATGACGTGAGGGTTCATCGACAGGGCACGGGCGATGGCCACGCGCTGCTGCTGACCGCCCGAAAGCTGGCTCGGCATAAAGTCGATACGCTCGGCAAGACCGACCTTGGTCAGCTCCTCGACGGCAATCTTTTCGGCCTCTTCCTTGCTGCGCTTGAGCACCTTTTGCTGCGCGAGCATGACGTTCTTTTTGACTGACAGGTGCGGGAACAAATTGAACTGCTGAAACACCATGCCCAAGTGCGTACGTACCTTATTGAGGTCGACGCCCTTGGCGCACACATCCACGCCCTCGACGACAATCGAACCACTCGTGGGCTCCTCAAGACGGTTAATGCAGCGAAGCATCGTCGACTTGCCCGAGCCCGAGGGGCCCAAGACCACAACGACCTCACCCTTGTGCACATCCAGATCGATGTCGCGCAGGACCACGTTATCGCCAAAGGCCTTCTGGAGATTCTTGATACTGACGACGACCTCGTTCGAGTTATTGGTTTCGCTCATGATAGAACCTCCTTACAGACCGGCGATATGATCGGCGGGCGTCGCGACAACCTGTCCGGCGCTCTTGGTGGGACGCTTCTTCTTAGTTTCGGCCGTCCCCAGAAGCCTCGCCTCAAGACCGCTCACCAAGCGCGCAAGCGGCAGGGTAATGACCAGATAGAACAGGGCGGCAACCACATACGGCGTGATGGAGCCCGTCGTGGCCACGATGGTGCGGGCGTTCATGACGATCTCGACGACACCCACGGCGGCAAGCAGCGACGTGTCCTTGTAGAGCAAGATAAACTCGCTGGTCAGCGTAGGCAGGACATTGCGGAACGTCTGCGGAATCATGACATAGAGCAGCGTCTGGAAGGCATTCATGCCCAGCGAGCGAGCAGCCTCGTTTTGGCCCTTGGGGATCGACTGAATACCGGCACGGAAGATCTCGCACAAGTACGCAGACGAGTTCATGGCCATGACGATAACACCCAGCACATAGTCGTCCACTTTGACACCGGCCAGCGGCAGACCGAAAAACGCGATATAGATCTGCAGGAACGCCGGCGTACCGCGAATGATATTCACATAGATGCCGGCAAGACAGCGCAGGATGCGCGACTTAGAGATGCGCATGAGCGACAGGGCAAAACCGAAGGGAATTGCCAGCGGAAACGCCACAAGCACGATCGAGAGCGACATAAGGAAGCCCTTGAAGACGATCGGCAGGCTCTGGACCAAAATGACCGGGTTCAGGAACAGGCGCAGGAACATATTGGAGTTCCACGCCTCGACCCACGGCTGCTCTTTAAGGTCAGCCAGGAAGTTATCGAAGGCCGTCACGCCCTTGATCTCCACCGACGGAATCTTGGAGATCTTCTTGGTCGACCCGTCGGCGAGCGTATAGGTGCCGCTAAAGGCCTCATCGCCGCCCTCGACGGGGAAGGTCACGCCGTAAACCTCGACACGGAAAAAGCCGCCGGCAGGCGCCGTCTCGCCAAAGTCAATCTTGAGCGTCTGGCCGTCAGCCTTGCACGTGGGCTTCATGGGCGTACGATCCATGAGGTCCTCGCCCGAGAGCATCGTCAATCGCGTGTCATCGGTACCAAACGTCGTGCCGTCGACAAACGTCAAGGAAAGACCGCTCAGCTCCTCGTCGGCATCGGCCTGAACTTCCCAGGTAATGCGCGTCTCGGTGCCGCCGGCCACATCGCTGCCCGAACCGGTGTTGGGTCGGGCGGTAATCTTTGCGGTCTCAAGCGCCTGAGCGGTCGTGGGCGCATATGCCCCCGCGCACACCAGCGCGAGCGCCACGGCCATGACGCAGGCTAGCTTTTGGAGCAAGGCGGACAGTGGAAAACGCTGCTCCGCGGCCCCTTTGTTCAGTCGAGACAAGGTGGCTCCTATCGTAGAAGTTGCCGGCAAAACGAGACGGAAACGCTCTCCGTCAAGAGAAGCGCAAAGGCCCTCTCCGCAAAACGGAAAGGGCCCGCGCGCAATCAAGTAGTTATTTTACTTGATATTGTACTTAGCCATGAGGGCGTCGACGGTACCGTCGTCGGTCAGGTCCTTGATGGCCTGGTTGATGTCGTCCTTGAGCTTGGTGTTGCCCTGGTTGATGGCGATGGCGTACTCCTCGCCGGTGCTGATCTGCTTGATGGTCTGGCAGGTGTTGAACTGCTCGGCGGTCAGCTGGCTGGCAACGGAGCGGTTGGTGACTACGGCGTCGCCCTTATCGGACTGCAGGGCGCTGAAGCACTCGGTGGCGTCCTTGTAGGGGACGATCTTGGCCTTCGGGAAGTTCTCCTGGGCAAAGGCCTCGGCGGTCGAGCCAGACTGGACGATGATGGTAGCGTCGGCGTTGTTGAGCTTCTCGCTGAAGTTATCGGCCGTGATGTCGGTGTTATCGACCTTGGTCACGATAGCCTGATCGTCCATGTAGTAAGAATCAGAGAAAGTGACTTCCTTCTCACGCTCGGGCGTGTCGGTGATAGCCGCGATGGAAACGTCATACTTGGCGCCCGAAGCGACGCCCGGAACCAGCGTGTCAAAGTCATTGTTGACATACTCGACATCCAGGCCCAGCTTGTCGCCGATAGCCTTGATGAGCTCAAGGTCAAAGCCCTGATAATCGCCGTTGTCATCCTTGTACTCAAACGGAGCGTACTCGGCAGAGGTGCCGACGGTCAGCGTACCGTCCTTGACGAGCGCGTACTCCTTGGAGCCGTCGACCTTCTCGACCTTAGCGTCGTCAGAGCTGCTGGAACCGGCATCAGAACCAGAGGTGGCGTTGGACGAGCCGCAGCCCGTCAGAGCAAGGGCGAGTGCCATAGCACCCGTGGCGGCAAATGCGCCAAGCTTCTTCAGCTTCATAATCAGTCTCCTTCCGGTGACCTCGTTTGATTCAGAGGTCTGCAAAAACTGTTGGCTATTATGCACCCGGAATTACGAATCTGCAATGAGAAAACTGATTGAAACAAACCCATAACGTGAATGGAATACTCTACTTTGTGACAGTCATTACTGCTGCAATGACCTTAATAGTCTAATTTCAGCTGCATAACCTGCAAGTTTGTTCGGAGTCTCCAAAATAAACGGCAGCGAACGCAAGTGGCCATTCGATACAATATTCTGCATAACCTGCATACCGCCACCAAATTCCTCGCTGCCAAGGTATCCCTTGCCGATGCACTCGTGACGATCTTTATGGGCGCCACAAGGGTTCTTCGAATCGTTGATGTGTACGGCATGCAAGCGATCGATACCCACCACGCGGTCGAACTCGTCGAGTACGCCGTCCAGATCATGGATGATGTCGTAGCCGGCATCGCTCACATGGCAGGTGTCCAAACAAACGCCCAGCTTATCGGACAGCTCTGGGCACTTGGCGGCAACGCCCTCGATAATGCACGCCAGCTCCTCAAAGCTGCGGCCCACCTCGGTACCCTTGCCGGCCATGGTCTCGAGCAGCACCGTCGTCTGCTGGCCCTCAAACATCACCTGGCACAGGGTGTCGACAATCATCTGAATGCCGGCGTCGGAGCCCTGCCCCACATGCGCACCGGGATGGAAGTTGTAGTAGTTGCCGGGCAGCGCCTCCATGCGCCGCAGGTCCTCTGCCATGGCCTCCAGGGCAAACTCGCGCGCCCGCTCTTTGGCTGAGCAGGGGTTATAGGTATACGGGGCATGAGCCACGAGCGGGCCAAAGTCGTTTTGCTCCATAAGCTCGCGCAGGGCCGCCACGTCATCCATGTCAAGGTCTTTCGCCTTGCCGCCGCGCGGGTTGCGCGTAAAGAATGCAAAGGTATTGGCGCCAATGGACAACGCTGTCTCCCCCATTGCCCGATAGCCCCTCGTCGTCGAAAGATGACACCCAATCGTCAGCATCTCCAGCTCCCCCTCATCAGTTGCGGTGAAATACGGTCTATTGGTGCCTTATTTTGGCGCAAACAGACCGTATTCCACCGCAACTTATAAAAGGGGCATCAGAGATGCGGGCCACCAAGTACCACGGTCGCCAGCGTCATGATCCCCTATGCGTCAGCACCAAGTCCTAGAGGGCTAGACGGATTGCATCGATAATGCGCGCGCAGCGCTGTGTGGCGGCAAGGGGCATGACGGGACTCTCGAGTTTCCCCGCCCGGATGAGCTGGGTCGCATGCTGGATTTCGCCGTAGAAATCATCGACCTCAAACGGGGCATTTATTTCGAGCATTCGTCCGTCGGAGTACTTCACATGGGCGAGCTCGGGGCGATGGAGGCGCTCGATTTCCAACGAGCCCCGCTCGCAGGCAATCGTTAAGCGGCTTTCATATGCTGCTTTGCCGTCGCACGCCATATGAATGGGTATGCCGCCGACGCTCATATGAATCTCATCGGCCCAATCCACGCGGCCGCCCGATACGTCACGCCAGCGAACTTCACGAGACGAAACATCGCACGCACCCGCAAGCAAATCCTCAAACCACCCGACCGCATAGCAGCCCATGTCATATAGACAGCCACCCTGCAACGGATCGAGCAGATAACTCGAAGGGGATTCACCATAATCGAGTTTTTGCACGCTTTCAATCGAGACAATACGGCCAAGCTCACCCGACGCAAGCAAGTCCTTCACGCGAGTGCGCATCGGGCAAAACCGATTCTTCATCGCCTCCATAAACAGCACTCCGCGCTCGCGAGAGGCGGAGGCGATCGCATGGGCCTCTTCTTCATTCAAAACGGCCGGCTTTTCGCACAGCACGGCCTTTCCCGCGCGCAGTGCCCGACAGACCCAATGCGCATGCATGCCATGTGGAAGAGCCAAGTAGATTGCGTCGACATCGGGGTCGGCAATCAGCGCATCATAAGCCGCATCGCCGCTATCGTCAGCCGTGGCATAACTGTGCGCGGCATCAATCGAAAACGCCCTGCAAAACTCCTCAACATGCGAAGGAGTGCGACCGGCGGCAGCCACAAGCCGTGCCCCGTCCACCTCCTTGAGCGACGATGCAAATCGATGCGAAATGCGCCCAGCGCCCAAAACGCCCCAACGAACCTCACGCAAATCATCACATGAATCCCGATGGCCCACGACAGCCCCCTTCAGTTGCGGTGGAATAGTTCCTGTTTGGCCCCTATTCTGCCGCAAACAGGAACTATTCCACCGCAAGTTATAAAAGGGGCATCAGGAGCGCGTTTTGCAAAAGGCCTTAAGCGCGGCCGTTACGGGGCCAGGCTGAAAGCGACGACGCACATCGTCGAG
>FR878666.1:20753-23095 GCA_000434535.1 Collinsella sp. CAG:166 | reverse complement strand
CGTCGAGACGCTCGGGAATATCGATGTGCTGCGGGCAGTGACGCGCGCATTTGCCGCACTTGACGCAATTGCTCACGAGCTTGGGCTCGCTCGTTCGCACCGCACTCGCCGTAAAGTATTGCGACAGCCCCGTAAACCAGCTGTGCGCATAGCTCGCGTTGTAAGCGGCAAAGCAGCCGGGAATGTTAACACCCTTGGGACATGGCATGCAGTAACCGCATCCCGTGCAGGGCACACGATTCGATTTCTCAAACTCTCCCAGCACGCGTGCGATGGTATCGAGCTGCTCTGTCGTCATCGAATCCGGCAGCGCGCGATCCGCCAATGCCGCGTTCTCGTCCACCTGCGCGGTATCGGTCATGCCCGAAAGCAGCATCGTGACTTGAGGATGGTTCCACACCCACGAAAGGCCCCAAGCAGCCGGCGTCTTCAGGTACGGATCGCGTACGTCATCGAGCACGGCGCGGGCCCGCGGAGGCAGTTTGCCCGCCAGGCGTCCACCCAAAAGCGGTTCCATCACAAACACCGCGAGTCCGCGCTCGGCGGCTGCCATGAGTCCCGCCGTTCCCGCTTGGTATCGCTCTCCAGCGTAGTTGTACTGGATCTGGCAAAAGTCCCAGTCATACGCGTCAAGCATCGTGAGAAAGTCCGCCGCACTGCCGTGGTACGAAAAACCTATCTGGCGAATACGCCCCGCAGCCTTTTGGTGCGCAATCCACTCCTCGATACCCAACGCTACCACGCGCTCCCACTGCGCGGGCGAGGTGATGTTGTGCATAAGGTAATAGTCGATATGGTCAGCCCGCAAACGGCGCAGCTGCTCGTCGAAGAACCGATCGAAATCCTCTGCGCACTTGCACGAAGCGTGCGGCAACTTAGTCGCCAGCAACACCCGGTCACGCAGCCCCAAGCGCTCAAGTGAGGCGCCCACGCACACCTCGTTACCGGGATAAAGATACGCGGTATCCAGATAATTAATCCCCTGCTCTACCGCACGGGAGATGATGGCATCGGCCGTCTTCGCATCGGGGTGTCCCGGCGCACCGGGAAACCTCATGCAACCCAGACCCAACGCCGAGATACGGTTGCCGCTTTTGGGGTCAACGCGATACTGCACGGCCCCTCCTCTCCCATCGAAGCCCTGACAAGGCGAAACAAACCCGTCACGCCACCGAAACACATCAGAATCGCAATCGAGAACGTATCGTAACCCAGCAGAAATCGAGCCGTCACGGCACCGCTTTAACATCAGCAAAAAGCCCGATGAAAGGAGCCGGGCATCACCACGTGCGAGGACGCCTACCCCTACCCCGGCGAGCAGTACATCCTCTCGGTCGACCGCTATCAGATCGAGGTCATGGACCATCTAGACGAACTTCCCGCCACAGGTGCTGTCATCTTCTGCACCTTCCCCAAGGTGCGCGATGGCGTTGGATATCCCGCACGCGTTTTCGCGGTCTGCCCCGCAGCGTAGCGTCCAGGCAAACGTTTCTTTTTTATAACAGCCGTTCCGCACACCCACCAATCACCCTGGCAGCATACAATCCATCAGGCGCCCCTTACGCGGGCGCCTTTTACATGGGGAGATGATTCACATGCAGATCAACAAGGTCGCCTTTATCGGCAAGGGCGGCGTCGGCCTGCTCTACGGCAGCATGATCGCCCGGGCGCTCGGCAACGACGCCGTCGAATACGTCATGGATGATGCCCGTTTTGAGCGTCATGCGAACGACGCGCTCACCGTCAACGGCAAGCCCTGCGATCTCACGTCCGTCCGCGCCAGCGAGGCGACGCCCGCCGATCTGGTCATCCTGACGGTCAAGACCACCGGTCTCGACCAAGCACTCAAGACTATGGAGCGCATCGTGGGACCCAACACGCTCATCGCCTCGCTGTGCAACGGCATTACGAGCGAGCAAAAGATTGCCGAGCGCTTTGGCTGGAAGCACACCGTCCTGGGTATCTGCCAGGGCATGGACGCCGTATTCCTCGACGGCGCGCTCACCTTTACCAATGCGGGCGAGATTCGCTTTGGCGCGGCAGCAGACACCGAGTCCGCAACCGTCACCGCCATCGACGAGCTCTACACACGCTGCGGCATCGCCCATGCCGTCGAGAGCGACATTGCGCACCGCATGTGGGCCAAACTCATGCTCAACGACGGCATCAACCAGACCTGCATGGCCTACGGCGGGACCTACGGAAGCGCCACGGAGCCGGGCTCCGAGCAACGTCGCTGCTTTGTCTCCGCCATGCGCGAGACGCTTGCGGTCGCCAACGCCGAGGGCATCGAGCTCACCGAGGCAGACCTAACTCAGATGGTGCGCCTCATCGAGGGAATC
>FR878666.1:20496-20732 GCA_000434535.1 Collinsella sp. CAG:166 | reverse complement strand
GAGGGAATCGACCCCGCCGGTATGCCCTCGATGGCTCAGGACCGCATCGCGCAGCGCAAAACAGAGGTCGAGGAGTTCGCGGGCACCGTCCGCCGCCTGGCCGCCAAACACGATATCCAAGTGCCGCAAAACGATTGGCTCTACCAGAGGATTCGCGAAATAGAAAGCAGCTGGTAGTGCTCGGCATACTGCAGCCAACAGATCCAATGGCAAAGCCGCCGCAAGGGGCACTCCCC
>FR878666.1:16867-20486 GCA_000434535.1 Collinsella sp. CAG:166 | reverse complement strand
CCGCCGCAAGGGGCACTCCCCTCGCGGCGGCTTCCTTCTTCATCTTTGGCCAAAAAACAGCTTCACAACGGTTAGAGCTGCGACTCCGACGCCTGGTCCTCATCGTCGCGACAAAGGACTACACCCGCACTTCCCAGCAGCGCGGCCGCGATCAACACGCCAACCACGATAGAGGCAGCCCCACAAGACCCCTGCATACCCGCGACGAGCGCGGCCGTAGGACCAAGGCAACCAAGCGTCAATGCAACGGCGGCAACGGCGATATCTCGAGCGTTCACAAGACCACTTCCTCCACGAGAAAGACCTTATTTCTCATGAACTAGTGTGCCCCGCACCCATACGCCCAGCGTACCGCCACGGTAAGGGCTCTGTTAACTCGAACGCACATAAAGAACGGGCGGCTTTACGTTGCCTAAAAGCTCAGTAAAGACGCCCGCCCATCATGTGCCAATTTTCCTTATGGCAGATTACCAACCGGTATAGTAGTCGGTAGTTCCGGCGGCGCAGCCGGAGTCATAGACCTTGCACTCGCCCTTGGAACCGGTAAACGTGGAGCCCTGGGCCTTATCGCCCGCGGCAACAACGTAATAGCCGTCGGAATCGCGCCAGAAGCCCTCAGAATCCTGAGTCCATTCGCCCGTGCGATAGTGATAAAGCACATTGCTGCTGTAATAGGTCTCGCGGCGCCCGTTGTAGTTATTGACACCCGCAGAGCGCGTCAGGCCCGATCCGTTCGCGTAGGACGCGGCGAACGCGTAGGACGGAGTGTAACCGGCGTTGTAGTACGAAGCCTCGGCGACCTCGGCAGCCTCCGCCTCGGCGGCAGCTTCGAGCGCTTCGCGCTTGGCATCCTCAAGCGCAGTGCGCAGCTCATCGAGCTCGGTCGACTTGGCATCGACCTCCCCCATCGTCAACAGGCTACCCGCGCCGTCGATGCAACCCTGCAACACAGCGCGCTCGTCATCGGTGGCATAGTCGCCATACATATTCATAATGATCTGAGCGCGCATCTCCAGGGAATCGCGCTTGGCCTCCATCGAGGCGTTCCACTCCTGCATGGAACCATAACCATCGCCGCGATAGTCAACGGGCTGTACCAGCGTCGTCTCGGACGGCGTAGATCCAACCGTATCGGACAGTGTTGCGGCGTGGGCATCAGTTGCACCAGCGCCCGCCAAAAGTGCCACGGCCAGAGCGGCGGAAAGGGCGGCGGCTTTCGGTTTTCGTGAATCGATCCTCATGTAGCTGGAAACCTCCGTAGTGCGTTTTTGCTGCGTTTGAGCTGCGTGTGATTCGATCGCGCTGCATAGTACCCCGAGCAAATCGCGACCTGCGGTTTTACTCAAAAGGCGCATGTCAATTGCGTAAAACTCACATCCTCTCAACAGGAGTTTTCCACAACTCGAATGCATAAAGCGTGTCAAAAACCCTGTTTTTGCGCCCTCTCTATGCAAAAAAGACGCCTATGCAACCATTGTTCGCACAGGCGCCTTGAGCAGGCATTTTATGCAGTTATACCTATCGAGTCGCAAGGGGTCCTTGCACAAGTCGCCTTACTCGTCCAGCGCGGCGAAGGCCTGCTTCAGATCCCAAATGATATCCTCGGCGTTCTCGGTGCCGATGGAAAGTCGAATCGTGGAGGGCGTAATGTTCTGCTCGGCGAGCTCCTCGGCAGAGAGCTGGGAGTGCGTGGTAGTAGCCGGGTGCACGACGAGCGACTTGACGTCGGCCACGTTGGCGAGCAGCGAGAACACCTGCAGATGATCGATGAACTTCCAGGCGGCCTCCTGGCCACCCTTAATCTCAAAGGTAAAGATCGAGGCACCGCCGTTGGGGAAGTACTTCTGATAGAGCTCGTGATCGGGGTGCTCAGGCAGGCTCGGGTGATTCACCTTGGCAACATGGCTGTCACCAGCCAGGAACTCAACGACCTTCTTGGTGTTCTCAACATGACGGTCAACGCGCAGCGACAGAGTCTCGGTGCCCTGGAGCAGGACCCAGGCGTTGAACGGGCTGATGCAGGCGCCCTCGTCACGCAGCAGGATAGCGCGGACATAGGTTGCGAAGGCGGCGGGACCGGCAGCCTCGGCAAACGAAACGCCGTGGTAGGAGGGGTTGGGCTCGGCGATCTGGGCGTACTTTCCGCTCGCCTTCCAATCGAAGTTACCGCCGTCGACGATCACACCGCCCAGCGAGGTGCCGTGGCCGCCGATGAACTTGGTTGCGGAGTGGACGACGATGTTGGCACCATGCTCCAGCGGACGGAACAGATACGGGGTGCCGAAGGTGTTGTCGACGACAACCGGCAGACCGTGCTTCTTGGCGATCTCGGAGATGGCGTCGATGTTGGGGATGTCGGAGTTGGGGTTGCCGAGCGTCTCGAGATAGACGACTGTGGTGTTGTCCTTGATGGCGCCCTCGACCTCTTCCAGGTTATGGGCATCGACAAACGTGGTCTCGACGCCAAACTGGGAGAGCGTATGCTCCAGCAGGTTGTAGGAGCCACCGTAGATGGTCTTCTGAGCCACTACGTGGTCACCGGCCTGGGCGAGTGCCTGCAGGGTATAGGTGATGGCAGCGGCGCCAGAGGCGACGGCGAGGCCAGCAACGCCACCCTCGAGTGCGGCGATACGGTCCTCGAAGACGCCCTGGGTGGAGTTGGTCAGACGGCCGTAGATGTTACCGGCGTCGGCAAGACCAAAGCGGTCGGCGGCGTGCTGGGAATTGCGGAACACATAGCTCGTGGTCTGGTAGATAGGCACGGCGCGGGAGTCGGATGCAGGATCGGCGCTCTCCTGGCCAACGTGCAGCTGCAGGGTATCGAAACCAAAGGTGTGCTCGGGGTTGTTGATAAACTGGCTCATGATGATCTCCTTGATCGAACAAAAGTAATAAGAGTAAGAGAAATAAGTCGCTGTCTCCTGATCACGCCAACGGGCGCAAACAGGAGCCCGGCATTCGTCTTGGCAAGCAATTCATATGCGGGCCTCCTTTCGCATCCCGGTTCCGTGGTTGGCTTAATTACCTACCGCCTTTGTGTGTTTTGAATAGTACGAGCATCGTCTCCCCGGGTCAATCACTTAAAAGCGCTAACCTGTTATCGGTTTTGTAGATAACACTCGAAAGGATGGGCGCCGATGACCCTCCAGCAGCTTCGCTTTTTGATCGCCGTTGCAGAGTCCGGTTCGATCAACGCCGCAGCCCAGCGCCTCTATACGGCACAGTCCAATATCTCCAATGCCGTCAAAAGCCTAGAGCAGGAACTTCATATCGAAATCTTTACGCGCTCTAGCCGCGGTGTTGCACTCACCAACGACGGCACCGAGCTTTTGGGTTATGCACGCCAGGTCGTAGAGCAGGCCGATATGCTCGAGGCGCGCTACGAGGACGGCGGCACCCCGCAAGCCCGCCTTGCCATCTCGGCCCAACACTACGCCTTTTCGGTCGAGGCCTTTGTCAACGTGGTCGAGCGCTGCCGCGACAGCAAGTTCGAGTTCATCATGCGCGAGACCACCACAGCGCAGATCATCGACGACGTGCGCGCGTTTCGCAGCGACATCGGCATCCTCTATCTGGACGACTTTAACAATCGTGTCCTACAGAAAGCCTTTACCGATGC
>FR878666.1:13327-16854 GCA_000434535.1 Collinsella sp. CAG:166 | reverse complement strand
AAGCCTTTACCGATGCCCGAGCAAGCTTCCATCACCTCTTTGATGCAAAGGTCCACGTGTTCGTAAGTGAGCGCCACCCGCTTGCCCGCCGCCCGCAGCTGTCCCTTGCCGACCTTACGCCCTATACGCGCTACAGCTTTGAGCAGGGAACCTCAAACTCCTTCTATTACGCCGAGGAGCCGTTTAGCTACATCCCCTGCGATCGCAACATTCGAGTCTCTGACCGCGGCACGCTCACCAACCTGCTGATCACCTCGAACGGCTACACGCTCTCCACCGGCGTGCTCTCAAACGAAATGCAATGGGGCATGGCATCGATTCCGCTGGCAGATGCCCCGACGATGCACGTAGGCTATATCATGCACGATGAACGCAAGCCCTCTCCCCTGTTGCAGCAATACCTCGACGAGCTCGACCGCATCATCCAAGAAAACCAGCCATCAGAGGACGGGGTAGATATGGTAGATTGCTAGCCCTCGGCGAACGCGGCGCTACAATGGTCACCCACACGAAACGTACCCAACGAAAGGAATCATGTGAAGGTCATCATCTATACCGACGGCTCGGCCCGATCAAATCCGGGACGCGGCGGATACGGCGCCGTGCTCAAATACACCAACCCCGCCGGCAAGACCTTCACCTCCGAGCTTTCGCGCGGCTACGCCAAGACCACCAACAACCGCATGGAACTCATGGCGGTTATCGTGGCGCTCGAGGCGCTCAACCGCCCCTGCGACGTCGAAGTCCATTCCGATTCGCAGTACGTCATCAACGCCTTCAACAAGCACTGGATTGACGGATGGAAAAAACGCGGCTGGAAGACCGCCAACAAGCAGCCTGTCAAGAACCGCGATCTGTGGGAGCGCCTGCTCACCGCAAAGAACAAGCACAAAGTGGAGTTCATCTGGGTTAAGGGCCACGCCGGCCATGAGCTCAATGAGCGGTGCGACGAGCTTGCCACCACGGCGGCCGACGGCAGCAACCTCGATATTGACACCGGCTTTAACGAGAGCGACCTGTAACGGCGTTTTCGCACGCTTTTGTGTCCTCCCGCGCTACACTCGTCCTGTAGGCCAAACAACGCAAGGGGGACACATGCTGCGCATCGCAACCATCGGCACATCCATGATCACCGACGACTTTATCCAAATCGTCAATGCCAACGACCAGGCTGCATTCGTGGGCACGCTTTCACGCGACGCCGAGCGCGGCGCCGCCTTTACCGCCGAACACGGCGGCGAACGCAACTTCACCGCACTCGAAGGGCTCGCGTCCGCCGACGACGTCGACGCCGTCTATATCGGCAGCCCTAACGCACTTCACTACGAGCAGGCCCTCGCCTGCATCGCCGGCGGTAAGCACGTTATCGTCGAAAAGCCCTTCTGCGCCACCGAAACACAGGCGCTGGAAGTCTTCCGCGCTGCCGAGGCAGCAGGTGTCGTGGCCCTCGAGGCCATGCGCCCCCTCCACGATCCCGCCTTCCACGCCATCGAGGACGCCCTGGGCGAGATCGCCCCCATCCGCCGCGCCTCATTGCGCTTTGGCAAGTATTCCTCGCGCTACAACGAAATTCTCGCGGGACGCGCCACCAATATCTTCGACTGCAATATGGCATCGGGTTCCCTCATGGACATTGGCGTCTACGCCGTCGAGCCCATGGTCGAGATTTTCGGCATACCCTCCGGCCTTACGAGCATGACTACTCTGCTCGACCCCACCACGCGACAGCTCACGCACGGCCCCATCGACGGCTGCGGTTCCATCCTCGCCAGCTATGGCGGAGGCCGCATCTCCGTCGAGCTCGCGCACTCCAAAATTACGAATGACCTGCTGCCCTCGCAGATCGAAGGCGAGCGTGGCACTATCCAGATCGACCATCTGTCCACGCCCCGCAACGTCCGCATCGACTATCGCGGCGATGTCGTACGCGGCTCAGCGACCGAGGCACCGCGCGAACAGGGCGACAACGGCCGCGTGCTCGACCTGCCCAAATCGAGCAACACCATGGAATACGAACTCGCAGACTTTATCACCGCCATCGGCGGCATCGATAACGTCAAGGAAGAGATTTGGGAGACCCCGGCGGGACGTCACGAGCTTGGCCACTACCGCGATGTCACGCTCGCCTCACTACGCATCATGGATGCCGTGCGTCAGCAGGCCGGCATAACCTTCCCGGCCGACGCAGGCAAGCAGGCATAGCGATGGGCCTCTTCGATACGTTCTTCTCCAGCGTCACCGGCGGCAGTCGAGAGCCTCAAAAACCGTCAAACGTCGAGCTCGAGCTGCGCCGCAGGCTTACCGTGCTTGCAAGCGACGAGGCCACTCAAGACACTCCCCTGCGTTATTTCCTGCGCTGGGCGGGGCAAGTCCAAGGCGTTGGTTTTCGCTTTACCAACACCAACCTCGCGCAGGCACGCGCACTCACCGGCTGGGTGCGTAACATGGAAGACGGCTCAGTCGAGATGGAGATACAGGGAGCTCCGGCAGACATCCTATCTCATCTCGAGGCACTTCATGCCTCCTACGAGCGCATGGGAACGCGTTTTCGCCTTGTAGATGCCCAGGCCCGAGCCCCACTTGCCAATGAAGACGGTTTCAGTCCTCATTATTAGTATTGTGTGCTAAATACGGTATCATTTACCTACGACCGTTGATAGAAAAGAGGCGAGGCGCATGGCGGTGCAAAGAAGGAATACCAAGCAGCGAAAGCTGGTTCTTGACGCCGTGCGCCAAAGCTACAACCATCCCACCGCCGACGAAATCTACAACGTCGTGCGCGCGCAGGATGACAAAATCAGCCGCGGTACGGTCTACCGCAACCTCAATCTCTTGGCCGACGCCGGCGAGATCCTCTCCATCAAGACGCCGGGCGACAGCCGCTTCGATCGCACGATCGAGCCGCACGCACATATCATCTGCACCTCATGCAGCCGCGTCATCGACGTACCGCTCCCCTTCGATGCCCAGCTCGACGCCAAAGCGTCCGAGCAAATCGGCTGGCACGTCACGTCGCACTACACCATCTTCGAGGGTCTCTGCCCCGACTGCCGGTAGATGTTTGGAACATGCCTTAAAATCCACCTTTCCGCACTTTGCAGCAAAAAGTAGATTCCTAGACATGTCCCAAATGTCTACTCAGCAAGTAGACGACGCAGCTCTTCTTCGACCGTGCGCACGTAGCGGACGCGGTCGTTAATGCCACGCATAGAGGGGTTGCAGCTCTCCATCAGATAGGGATGGCCCACGACGTTGAGCATGTCGCGATCGTTCTCATTGTCGCCAAACGCCATCATCTCATCGGGCGAAATACCCAGGGCACGACCGTAATCGGCAAGCGCGGAGCCCTTGCCCGAACCGAAACCGATAAAGTCCGTCCATTCGGTTCCCGACGTCATCACGTCAACACGGTCGCTAAAGAGGCGCTCAAAATACTCCAGGGCCGCCGGCTGATCCACCTCGGGCGTCTGGAAGGCAATCTTAATGACGTCCTCGTCGATGTCCTCGGGGCGGGCGACCACCGCCAC
>FR878666.1:0-13321 GCA_000434535.1 Collinsella sp. CAG:166 | reverse complement strand
TCGGGGCGGGCGACCACCGCCACATCGCAGTGGACCTCATAGCGCAAATGATCGACGAACGCATCGTTGCCCCTCATGGTGTAGAGGTGTCCCTCACACGAAAGGGTCACGTCGGCATGGGGATACGCAACCACGGCATTCGCGATATCCATAGCAAGGCTACGCTCCATGGAACGCTTGACAACGGCACGTCCCTCGCTCATCACCAGGGCTCCGTTTTCGCATACATAGGCGAGCTCATCGGCCACCGGGGCAAACAGGTAGCGCAAGCTCGCATATTGACGGCCGCTCGCCGGCATAAACACGATACCGCGACGATGCAGCTCATCGATGAGCTCAAAGGCCTCGGAACGCGGCTCGCGCTCCCCCGGATGCAGCAACGTGCCGTCCAAATCGCATGCAATCAGCTTGATTCCTTCAAGACCCATATGCTCCCCCACAGCATCTCATCAACAGAAAGGCGGACTTTGAATAGTTGTCTCTCAAAGTCCGCCTTACTTATACGCACGTTAACCGCGCGCCTTCTTTACGATCGTAAAGTCTGGTGCCATACTCACAACGGCATCCGCCGCACTCGACGCAAAGCGCCGGTCCGAATCGAGTTCACGGGTAACCGTCGAGAGCCGAACGCCCTCGACGCCCCGGAGCATGCGGCCCAAAACAGGCTGCACCGGCGTATACATGCGCACGGTATACTCGTCCGAATCGCCTCGAAAAAGCGGCGCATGCATATTGCCGATCTCCCAGCACGCATGCGCGAGCGCAATCGGGTCCATGCGGTCAACTTCGACCAAATAAACCTCGGCGCTGCGCAGGCGCACGACAACCGCCACGGGCACCACGCCCGAACGGTCGACGGCGAGCACGTCGCCGTCGACAAAACGACCGCCGTCGGCAGTATCCAGCCGAACATCGACCGTGCGCCCCAGCTCCGTCACGCCCACAAACGCGCATACATCAGCCTGGTCCCAATCGAGCAGTAGCTCGTCAACTTCAAAGACGCCGCCCAGCTTCCGGCGAAGCAGAAGTTCATAGGACGGATCGTTGAGATTTCCCAAGCATGTCGTCGAAACCAAGCGCTCAGGCATGCTCTAACCCTCGACCTCGACGAGCTCGATATCAAAGTTGAGGTCCTTGCCGGCAAGCTCGTGGTTGGCATCGAGCGTCACAGCCTCGGGCGTTACGTCGATGACGACGGCGGGGACAGGCATGCCGCTCGGCGTGGACAGGAAGAGCTTCATGCCCTTCTCGATCTGCTCGATGTTGGGAACCTGCTCGGCCGGGAAGGTAATAACCATCTCGGGATTGTGCTCGCCGTAGGCATCGGCAGCCGGGATATGCACGGTCTTCTTCTCGCCCATCTGCATGTCGACAACAGCGGCGTCGAAGCCCTTGATCATCTGACCGGCGCCGCAGGTGAACTCCAGCGGCTCGCCGCGATCGTAGGAGCTATCGAACTGCGTGCCGTCGTCGAGCGTGCCGCGATAATGAGTCTTGACCTTCTTGCCCTGGTTGGACATGGTAACCTCCGTGATAAGGGCGGCGCACAACGCGGGCCGCCGTGAACATATGGCGCTAACTATACCCTAGTCATACAATTCAATGACAGTTTGCAAAGAAACGCTGCAACCGGAGGAACCATGGCATATCCCGTATTTGACCTACACTGCGACACCGCCGACCGCATCGGCTGGGCCACGCTCGATCTCGACCTGCGCTTTACCGCCGGCACCGACGGTTATTTCCCCGGCGACGAAACGCATCCGCAAGATTTCGACCTCATCGAGGGCAACGCCTGCGCCATCTCGCTCGCAAAGATCGGCAACACGCCATGGGCACAGTGCTTCGCCACGTTTGTCCCCGATGAGATTCCCACCGCCCACGCCGCGCGCTTCCAGGCGCAGATCATGGCGCATATGAGCGGCCAGGCAATGCTCAACCACGACCGCATGGTCAACGTACGCAGCGCGGCAGACATTCGCCCCGCGCTCAAAGACGGCAAGGTCGCCTGCATCCACACCATCGAAAACGCCACGTTCTTTGCCGAGGACCCCGCGCTGATCGAGGTGCTCAAGAGCTTGGGCGTACTCATGTCATCGCTCAGCTGGAATGCGCAGGGACCGCTCGCGAGCGGACACGATACCCACGCCGGCCTCACCGCCGCCGGCATCGAGGCACTTACGCAGATGGAGCACGCCGGTATGGTACTCGACGTCTCCCACCTCAACGATGAGTGCTTTGACGAGGTTGTCGCCCACGCCACGCGCCCCTTCGTCGCCAGCCACTCCAACTCCCGCACCGTCTGCGGCGTCAAGCGCAATCTCACCGACGACCAGTTCCGCACCATTCGCGACATGGGCGGTATCGTCGGCCTCAACTACTGCAGCGAGTTCCTTTCCAACGACGCAACCGACGAGACCGCTGCAGACGTCACCTTCGACCAGCTGGCGGCACATATCGAGCACTGGCTCGACCTGGGCGGCGAGGACGCCATCGCGCTCGGCGGCGACTGGGACGGTGCCACGGTGCCCGCTTTCCTCTCCGATGCCAGCAAGATGCCCGAGTTCCAGAACATGCTTTCCAAGCATTTTGGCAAGACCGTGATGCAAAAGCTCTGCAGCGACAACGCGCTTGCCTTCTTTGAGCGCTATTAATTTCACATCCCTTGAGCGGGCCGGTATGCCGAACGGTCGACATGCCGGCCCGTCCCCAATCTGAAGGACCGCTTTTGACGCAGCAATTTACGATTACCGTATCCCGACCGGATGGCACATCCATCCCCGTCGTCGTTACCAAAAAGCGCGTCAAGAACTTCAACCTACGCGTCACATCGAGCGGTGAGGCCCACGCCAGCGCACCGCTCGGCGCCAGCCGCGAGCGTATCGAAGCGTTTGTGAAGCGCAACAGCGCCTGGATTATCAGCCGACTTGACCAGCGTGAGCAACATCAGGCGACGGCGCGAGAGCCGCTCAGTCCCTCGTCCATCATTGCGCTTTGGGGCAAGCCCATCACGGTACAAGATGCGCTCGATCACAACTTTGCATCGCCCGCACCGCGGCCCAAGCAGGCCACCTTCGCAAGTTTTATGGGCGCCGACAAATCGAACGAACGCCTACAGGCCGAGCGGCGCGCAATCCTCGACGGCCTGACGCCCGATGAGCTCCAGACCCGCATCGACCAGCTCTATGCATCCGAGGTCACCACAGCGCTGCGCGATATGGTGCATGCATACGAAATCGCAATGGGTATCGCCGTTTCCCGCGTTTCCGTACGCAGTATGAAGACGCGCTGGGGCTCATGCACACCCAAAACCGGCGCCATTCGCATCGCGCGCGAGCTCGCCGCCTACCCTGTCGAATGCCTCGACATGGTTGTCGCCCACGAGCTCGTCCACTTGCTCGAGCCAAGCCACAATCAGCGGTTTCACGCCCTGCTCGACACGTACTGCCCCAACAATAGGGCTCTGTCGCAGCGGCTCAAGCGGCCACCCCTCAACAAGCTCTAGCGTCGACTAGCGCACTCGCTCGATCTCGACGCCGCAGCTTGCCAGGGGAAGACCGACGGGAGCCCAAGGCTTATCGAGCTTAACACGCACGCCAAGCAGCAGGGGGTAACGACGCAGCAGCATCTGGGCCACACCCTCGGCTGCAGCCTCGATGAGCTTAAACGTATGCTCGCGCAGATAGCCATCGACATCGTGGCACACCGAGCCATAGTCAATCGAGGCGTCCAGGTTATCGTGCTCCCCCGCTGCACGCAGGTCGGCATAGAGTACCAAGGACACGATGAACTTCTGGCCCAGCGCGTTCTCTTCGGGATACACGCCATGGTTAGCAAAAACCTCAAGACCTTCAACGGTGATGCGGTCGGCATGGCGAAGGTCGTCATAGCTCACGTGGGGCACCGCCGTTGCGGTGGATATTTCGCCCCTTCCACGGCGGGCGAGCTCGGCGCCTTCAGTCTTGGTTGCATTCTCGGGCAGTTTCTTGTTGCTCATCGCGATCGTCTCCTTCGTTTAGAACCCCGACCGCGCAAACTAACTACACGCGAATCGACAGGTTCTTTTTATCATCGCTCCAGTTGCAAGCATTGCGCGCGGGGCATGCAAAGCAGGCGCGCGACGCTTTGTCGGCTGCATAGAGCAGACGCTCAAGCGGTTGGCTGTTCACGCGCAGCTTTCGATGGCCCAGAATGGCCGTCTTAATGGCTGCGGCATCGGCCGGCTCAAACGCCACGTCATCGGGCATGCCGCCGAGAATCGCATCAGCGACGCGTTCGCTTGCAACATCATGGGATATACCCGATTCATACTGTTCATCTTTGCCGATATCGTGAAGAAGTGCCGTGGCGTAGATGACCTCGCGGTCAAATTCGAGCTGCTCCTCGAGATTCTTGATCCACATAATGCGAGAGACATCCAGCAGGTGGTCAATACCGTGGCGGCAGAAGATGCGCCCCGATTCCAACTGCGCAATGTTGCCCAGATGCCGCCGGAACAGCCCGTTGGCACAAATGTAATCAATGCGAGGCATGGCACCAAAGGGGGCCAAGCCCGAAGCCATAAAGCCGCGACGCGACGTCCCCTCATCGGTCTTCGATGCAAAGTCGTTGACGACTCTCATAGTTAGCGTCCCAGCATCCTAAAGAAACGCTCCTCGAGCGCGGGATCGGTCTCAAAGACGCCGCGGCGAGCGAGCGTCACGGTCTTGGTGCCAGGCTTTTGCACGCCGCGCATGGTCATACACATATGCTCGGCTTCCATGAGCACAATCGCTCCCTGGGGAGCGAGATAATCCATGAGAGCGTCGGCAACCTGCGCACACAGCTGCTCCTGCAGCTGTAGACGGCGGGCATAAACCTCAACCGTGCGGGCGAGCTTGGAAAGCCCTGCGACACGGCCGTTGGGGATATAGCCAATGGCAGCCTTGCCGTAAAACGGCAGCAGATGATGCTCGCACAGCGAGTAAAACGTGATGTCGCGCTCGATAACCAAATCGTTCGAAGCGACGGCAAAGGTTTTGGACAGGTGCTCCTCGGCACTCTGGTCCATACCACCGGCGATCTCACCATACATACGGGCAACGCGCGCCGGGGTCTCCAGCAGGCCCTCACGAGTTGGGTCCTCGCCTATGCCCTCAAGCAACAGCTTAATGGCGGCCTCGACTTTTTCCTGATCGACCATCTGGGCCTCACTTTTCCGATTTTGCGTTCGCGCTATGGTACCACGCCCTTTGGCATCGGCCACAAGCTACATAGTATGGGTCGAATAGACCGGATCGTCCCGCCAAAGCTCCACAGCGTCGCAAAGCGCAACGCCCTCGCGCACAGCACGGGCGCGCGTGGCGTTCATATCAATCACGCGCTGATTGCTCGAGCCCCTAAAACGCAATGAGATATCGTACAGATCCTGAACAAACGGGCCATCCACCAACATATCGAGGCAGGCAAGGATACGGTCCGTCGCCTCGGTATGGTGACGACCACCCGGCATAAGCTCCTCGAGCACGTCGCCGGTAAAGCACCAAATGGTCTTGCCCGACCCCGCGGGATAGGCCGCACGCACGCGTTCGATAAAGTCAACAAGCCCCGCCTGATTCTCGGGCTCCATGGGCTCGCCACCCAGAATCGTCAGGCCATCGATAAAGGGATGATCGAGACTCTCGATAATTTTGTCCTCGACGGCGCGATCGAACGGCTCGCCCGCAGCAAAGTCCCACGCGACGGAGTTAAAGCAATTCTTGCACCCGCGACGGCACCCGCTCACAAACAGAGAAGTACGAACGCCTTCCCCATCAGCAATGTCGAAATACTTAATGTTCGCGTAGTTCATAGGTAACTCTCCCGGGAGGCCGGGACATATCATCCCGTCCTCAAACATTCTCGGCCTTCGGCCTGCGAAACTGCGGGCGGGACGATATGCCCCGGCCTCATGCAAAGGGTAACTCAATGAACGAAGCGAACATCGAGTATAGGGTTCGAGGTCCAATAAAAACTTTGTTGCAGCTCAACCGCTATCGCAAGTAAATCGCAGCTGCAGCTCGAATTATTTCCGCTAAGAACTTCGAGGAGCGAGCAGGCCGCGCGCTGCATCTCAGCTACGTCAACTTGGCTGAACCGAGAGGGCCGCTTGGGCATTTGCTCGATATGAGTTCCGCACGCAAAGAAGGCCACTTAATGTGGCCTTCGTCTTGCGCAGGACTGTCCGAAATAGCGAGCAAATGCCCAAGCGGCCCTCTCGGTTCAGCCCCGGAGCGGTATTAGAGATGCAGCACGCGGTCGCGGATCTCCTCGGTTCGACCCTGGTTCCAGAACTGGGTACCGATGTAACCGCACGTGCGACGGGCGACATTCATCTTCTCCTGGTCACGATTGCCGCAATTGGGGCACTCCCACACCAGCTTGCCGTCATCCTCGACAATCTTGATCTCACCGTCGTAGCCGCACACCTGGCAGTAGTCGCTCTTGGTGTTGAGCTCGGCGTACATGATGTTGTCGTAGATGTACTGCATCACGCGAATGACAGCCTTGAGGTTGTCCTGCATGTTGGGAACCTCGACGTAGGAGATGGCACCGCCCGGCGAAAGCTGCTGGAACATACCCTCGAACTTGAGCTTGTCGAATGCGTCGATCTCCTCGGACACGTGGACGTGGTAGCTGTTGGTGATGTAGCCCTTGTCCGTCACGCCCGGGATGATGCCAAAACGACGCTGCAGGCACTTGGCGAACTTGTAGGTCGTCGACTCAAGCGGGGTACCGTACAGCGAGAAGTCAATATCGCTTTCGGCCTTCCACTCGGCGCACTTGTCGTTCATGCGCTGCATGACGGCCATGGCAAACGGCGTGCCCTCCTTCTCGGTGTGGCTGTGGCCCGTCATGTACTTGACGCACTCATACAGGCCGGCATAGCCCAGGCTGATGGTGGAGTATCCGCCCACGAGCAGCTTATCGATTGTCTCGCCCTTCTTCAGACGAGCGAGGGCGCCGTACTGCCACAGAATCGGTGCGGCGTCAGAAAGCGTACCCATCAGGCGCTCATGACGGCACAGCAGGGCACGGTGGCACAGCTCAAGGCGCTCATCGAAGATCTTCCAGAACTTATCCATGTCCTGATGCGAGCTCAGCGCGACATCGGGCAGGTTGATGGTCACAACGCCCTGGTTAAAGCGACCGTAGTACTTGGGCTTGTTCGGGTCATAGTTCAGCGCGTTGGCCACGTTGTTAAATCCGTTACCGGAGCGGTCGGGCGTCAGGAAGCTGCGGCAACCCATGCAGGTATAGCAGTCGCCGTTGCCCGCGGTCTCGCCCTTCGACAGCTTGAGCTCGCGCATCTTCTTCTCGGAGATGTAGTCGGGCACCATGCGCTTGGCGGTGCACTTAGCAGCCAGCTGGGTCAGGTAGAAGTACGGGGAATTCTCGTGAACGTTATCGTCCTCGAGCACGTAGATGAGCTTGGGGAACGCCGGGGTGATCCACACGCCGGCTTCGTTCTTAACGCCCTCATAGCGCTGACGAAGCGTCTCCTCCACAATCATGGCAAGGTCGTGCTTCTCCTGGGGCGTACGGGCCTCATTGAGATACATAAAGACCGTCACGAACGGCGCCTGGCCATTCGTGGTCATAAGGGTCACGACCTGATACTGAATCGTCTGAACGCCGCGACGGATCTCGTCACGCAGGCGGTCCTCAACAACCTCGCGGACCTTTTCGGGAGATGCGGAAACGCCAAGCTCCTCGAGCTCGCGGGCGACCTCGCCGCGAATCTTTTGACGGCTCACCTCGACGAACGGGGCAAGATGGGTCAGCGAAATCGACTGGCCACCGTACTGGGAGGAAGCAACCTGAGCGATGATCTGCGTCGCGATGTTGCAGGCAGTCGAGAAGCTGTGCGGCTTCTCGATCAGCGTGCCCGAAATAACAGTACCGTTCTGGAGCATATCCTCCAGGTTCACCAGGTCGCAGTTATGCATGTGCTGGGCAAAGTAGTCCGAATCATGGAAGTGAATCAGACCCTCATTGTGAGCATCCACAATCTCCTGGGGCAGCAGCACACGCTGGGTCAGGTCCTTGGAGATCTCGCCGGCCATGTAGTCACGCTGAACGGAATTGACGGTCGGGTTCTTGTTGGAGTTCTCCTGCTTAACCTCTTCGTTGTTGCACTCGATCAGCGACAGGATCTTGTCATCGGTCGTGTTCTTCTGGCGCTTCAGGCTCTGAACATAGCGATAGATGATGTAGTGGCGGGCAACCTCGTAGCAGTCGAGACGCATGATCTCGTCCTCGACCAAATCCTGAATCTCCTCGACCGACACGGTGTGGCCCGCGTTCTCGCATGCCTCGGCGACGTTTTGCGCCGCATAAACCACCTGGCGGTCGGTAAGACGAGAGCTCTCCTCGACCTCCAAGTTTGCGGCACGGATGGCATTGACGATCTTATCGATGTCAAAGACAACCTCGGTGCCGCTGCGCTTGATGATCTTCATCCTCTTGCCTCTTTCGCGTCGTAGTCTCATTGCGCTTCAGAGCCAAACGATGCCCGGCAGGGCGTGCCCCTGTCTTGCGGCGCCGTCGCGCAATCTGTGTTCTCGATAACCATAGTCCCTCATGCGGACAATCCTCGCAGCCAATCAAGGGGCTCAAAGATCTATCCAAATGGGGCGAATAAGGTTCTCGTTCTCTGTCCGCCATCTATCATACGACAAAGAGGCATCTATATCCTGTATTCTTTTTTTAGTTCAAACACAACATATAGTGTTTCAGCAGGTCAAAGCAATTAGTCATTTTGCAGACGCATTAATTATGAGGGGTTCTTGGCAAGTCGGTAAAACGTTACCAACACGGCTACCTGCATGGCAGTTATAAAACCCCCTTAGTCAAGCCGCTGACAAATCCTACCAAAACCAAGCCGCTCACGCCAAAAGAATCCAAAAGATTATGCTTGACCAACATGTTGCGGTCACGATCGGCCGGGACGTATGCAATCTGCCGGCACCCCTACGGGATGCGAAGATCATCGCGCACAGACCTTGGATCAATATTTGGTGGCTTATTTGGCAGCACGCTTGATGGTAAAAAACAAAACAGCCCAGAGGGCATAGCCTCTGAGCTGCGAACATTTGGTGGGCGTTAGAAGATTTGAACTTCTGACCTCTTCCGTGTCAGGGAAGCGCTCTCCCCCTGAGCTAAACGCCCAAATGGAGCGGACAACGGGGCTCGAACCCGCGACCCCAACCTTGGCAAGGTTGTGCTCTACCAACTGAGCCATGTCCGCTTACGAGGATTAATCTTACGTGATGCCCGCATCCTATGCAAGAACTTTTTTTAAAAAGTTTTGCAACGCCCTCGCGAACCTCGCGAAGACATCAGCCACCACGGAAGGCGCGGGCAAACGCAATCTCGCCGCAAGAGACCCCTACATCTCACCGAGCATGATCCAGGCGGAGCTGTCCTGCGCGAGCCTGCCGTCTGCAAGCGGTGATGAGGTGAGCAGGACCCTGCCCGCCGGCAGCTCCACGGGTGCTGCGCCGAAGTTCGTCACACACGCCCAGCCGTTATCGCGGCGATAGGCGATGACGCCGCCCTCGGCGCCCTCGGCGCCATCCGCAAGACCGGTGCGCCCGTCAAGATCGAGCCACGCAAGATCGTTGGCGCAACCGCGCAGCTTGCGCCGAAGCCAGAGGGCGTCACGATAGAGCGCAAGCATCGATGTCGGGTCCGCCTCTTCCCTATCGGCAGCGTAATCGGAAAACCATGCAGGTTGCGGCAGATGGGGCGCCGCATCGGCGTCCGCCGGCGAAAACCCAAACGATCCGCCCTGCGCGGGATCGTCCGCCGCCACCCACGGCAGGGGCACACGGCAGCCGTCGCGCCCCTTCTCACGCTTCGGTCCGCGCGTATTGGTCGCAGTAGGATCTTCGAGTGCAGCCCACGGGATATCAGCCACCTCAAAAAGGCCGAGCTCCTCACCCTGATACACGTATGCCGAGCCCGGAAGCGCCAGCTCAAGCAAAAGGGCCGCCCGCGCGCGGCGCTCGCCGAGTTCACGGTCCTCGTCATAAGACGACCCGTCGCGTAAGAGCCAGTCGAGCGCAATCTGGTGGTAGCGCGTCGCCTTGATTTGCGGCAGGGCATAGCGTGTCGCCACGCGCGGCACGTCGTGGTTGGAGAGTACCCAGGTCGAGGCGGAATCGGATTCGACGCCTGCCTTCAAGCCCTTCTCGATTGCAGTGTGCATGTCATCATAGGTCCAAGTGGCCTTGGCAAACTCAAAGTTGAATGTCTGGCCAAGCTCGCTGGGACGCGCGTAGAGATACTGGCGCTCGGGCAGCACCCACGCCTCGGCAACGGCACTGCGCGGCGGATTATAGCGGTCGAACACGCGGCGCCACTCGCGATAGATCTCGTGGACCTCATTGCGGTCCCACAGCGGATGGGTGCCGTCGTCAACCATGTCATCGCCCTCGGCGAGATGCCACCGGTCGAGGTCATCGCGGTCGAGATCCTTGGCGAGACCCTGCGCCACATCAATGCGAAAGCCGTCGACGCCTCGATCGCTCCAAAACGCCAGGACGTCGCAAAAGAGAGCGTGAACCTCAGGGCATGACCAGTCAAAGTCCGGCTGCTCGGGCGTAAACATGTGCAGATACCACTGACCGTCCGCAACACGCGTCCATGCGGGGCCGCCAAAGTTGGCATTCCAATTGGTGGGAGGCAGCTCGCCATGCTCGCCGCGACCATCGCGGAAGATATAACGGGCGCGTTCGGGCGATCCGGGGCCGGCGGCAAGAGCGGCTTTGAACCAGGGGTGCTGGTTGGATGAATGGTTGGGCACGATGTCGACGATGACCTTGATGCCGCGCGCGTGAGCCGCAGCGATCATGTCATCGAAGTCGTCAAGCGAGCCGAGACGTGGGTCGACATCGCAGTAGTCCGCCACATCATAGCCGCCATCGACAAGAGGCGAAGGGTAAAACGGGCTCAGCCAGATGGCCTCGATACCCAGCCGCTCAAGATAGTCCATCTGCTGGGTAATGCCCGCGATATCGCCCAGACCCGAACCAGTCGAATCCTTAAACGAGCGCGGGTAGATCTGATAGATCGCGGCATCGGACATCCATGAGCGCGAAGAAGACTTTTCTGTAGCCATGGGGCGTATCTCCCTTGCAACGAGGTTATGCGAGATGCCCACGATGATACGCCCAAAGCGGACATTCGCGGCAAACAACGCCACAGCCACGACCCAAAACGCTCGCCCCCTCTCGGGTTCGAGCCTAGGAGATAGGTACAAAAAAAGCCCGGCTACCGTAGTAGTCGGGCTGTTGCGCTTGGAGCGGACAACGGGGCTCGAACCCGCGACCCCAACCTTGGCAAGGTTGTGCTCTACCAACTGAGCCATGTCCGCATATGTAAAACAAAACGGGCGCCGGAGCGCCCGGATGTTGCCTGGAGGCGAAGCCCGGATTCGAACCGGGGGTAAAGGCTTTGCAGGCCTCTGCCTTACCACTTGGCCACTTCGCCGAAAAAGGACCGCTTGAGACGGTCCGGAAATGCAATGGAGCGGACAACGGGGCTCGAACCCGCGACCCCAACCTTGGCAAGGTTGTGCTCTACCAACTGAGCCATGTCCGCTTGCGGGTTATTAATTTACGCGAGTTGTCCTAAAGACGCAAGTACTTTTTTCAAAAAAGTTGCTCAAAGCAAGTTCATGCAGGTAAATAGCGCCAAGCCAAGACCCTAAGCACACGATTCCAATGCTGAGCTAAACAGCTTCACCATCCGAACACGTGTGCCGGCGCCATCTGTACGACGGGCAACTTCCACATTATCGACGAGCATACGCATAAGCTTGATACCGCGTCCGCGTTCCTCGGATGTTACCGGTTCGCTCGCCCCATCGATAGAATAGCCAGCGCCCCGATCAAGCACCTCGAGCACAACACGGTCCCCATAGGCCTGAACCGTCAGGATGCAGCCAACACCGCCCGCATGGTCATATGCGTTACCCAATGCCTCACCCAACGCCAATGCGACGTCATAGCGCTCATCACGCCTCAGGGGAAGCGATTCGAGGAGCTCGGCCACACGATGCCGATAATACGGGAGATTCTCGATGCCTCGCTGCACTTCGACGCTCTTGCTCCATCGCGGCAACTCCCCCACCGGAATGGCGGGAATCGACTCCCGCGCCGGGCCCGCGACATGAAGGATGTCAACAAGTCGGGCAATTTCCAAAAAGCGAACGACCTCATCGGAGGCGTTAACGAGCGAAAGCAGCCCCTCATGCCTCATAAGCTCTCTAGCACGTGTAAGCAAAAACGCCAAACCCGTCGAGTCGATAAAGCCCACGGTCTGGCAATTGATGACAACACGACGCACGCCCCGGTCGATCAAATTATCCAACCGTCGGCGCAGTGCGGGCACCGAGGCGATGTCGATATCGCCCGGTGGCGTCAAAACCGCTATGTCATTCCACTCATTCATACGACCATGGTTCCCCAAAAGAGCTCGCTCGATGCACACGTATCTGCAACCGCGCAGATTTCGCCCGTCAGGCGTCGTGACCTACGATCGACCTCGTAAAAACTCAAGGGAAACCAGCGCGATGTCATCGTCCAGCGCCGACTCGGTAAAGCGGTCAAGCTCGCCCAAGACCTTGCCGCAGATTCCCGATACGCCCTCACCCGAGACAGAGAGCAGAAGGTCGCGAAGGCGTTGTTCGCCAAAGAAAGCACCCGAGCGATCACGTGCTTCGATTGTTCCGTCGGTATACATAAATAGCATGTCACCAGGAGCGAATGTAAACACGCCCGTCTCGTAGACCATGCTCTCAAAGGCACCGATCACGCCCGATTGGCACCCAAGGAGCTCCACTTCTCCCCCGCAGGTCTCGCCGCCGCCACGCGGCGTCGACGACGGCCTAATGACCATAGTGGGAGGATGTCCCGCAGAGCAATAAGTAGCGCGGCCCGCTTTAAGATCGATCTTGGCGATAAACGCCGTCACAAACGTCTCGACCCTCGAAAAGCCCATGAGCATGCTATTGAGCGAGCGTGCCATACGGGCAGGCCCTGCACCCTCCCAGGCATAGGCCGTCAGCGCCGTCTTGACGAGCGCCGACATCGACGCCGCCTCAATCCCCTTGCCGGATACATCGCCCAAAATCATTACGGCACAATCGTCGGGAAGACGGACAAGCGTATAGAAGTCGCCGCCGACCAACGCAGAATTCGTTGCCGATAGGTATACCGAATCGGTTGCAATGCCCGGAACGTCACCAAGCGAATTTCTCATGCCAATCTGAAGCGTCTGAGCGATATGACGCTCT
>FR878665.1 GCA_000434535.1 Collinsella sp. CAG:166 | reverse complement strand
CGTCATGGCCTCCTACCTTTCTTTCGGGCCCTTGTCAGGGCCGATTCGTTAGCGCCCCTCCGTGTGAGGCGTTATTGCTGACGACATATTTATATCCAAAATCAGCCCATACTTCCACCTTGCCCCCGAACGGTTTTTTATAGGGGGTGAACGGCATACACATATACTTCACGCATGGCACACTTCATCTTAATAAAGCGTATTTACGTGCTTAAACGCGTTTTCAATCCTAAAATCAAATGGAACTAAACTTTGCTAAACCACCCTCATATTGCATATTTCCAATAAAGCTATGAATAGAATTAGCGGTTCATACCGTGTCTCAACCATTTTCATTTTTATTCAGAAAAAAGTTTGTCCTATTCATTTCTGGTAAATAAATTACCGTTTACCAGACGCTTGATACCGTTCACCGGAAACTCAGTATAAGGCCCAGCGGATACCGACTCGCCTTACGGCTCCATTTGTAACAACTTGACTTCTCGGTATAGAAAAACGGACCCGCTTCACTAGGGAAACGGGTCCGTTTTCGATTATCTTCGGCCAATTTAGATAACGCCCTCGAAGATCATCGGAATCCTAGCGATCAAACTCCGCCAGCGCCTCGCCCAAAAGCCTCAGGCCCTCGCGCAGAACGTCCTCGCTCGCGCAGTAGCCCAGGCGTGCGCCACAGGGAAGCTCAAAGCGGCTGCCGGGTACCAGCAGCACCCCCCTCTCGGACAGCAGGCGCTTGCAGAACTCCTCGTCGTCCTCGGGAATATCCAGCTGGATAAACGAGGTAGACACGCCCTGTGGGGCCGTCCAGGAAACGCGATGCTGCGTATCGATCCAAGCCTGCGCGATATCGCGGTTGCCAAACACGATCTTGCGATTGCGCTCAAGGATCTTGTCCTTGTTCTCAAGCACATAGGTCGCCAGGGCATCGTTGAACACACCGCCGCAGATCATGGTGTAATCGCGATAGGTACGGATGCGGTTGGACACCTCTTCGTCGGCCACGACCCAGCCCACGCGGGCCGCAGGCGTCGAATAGGTCTTCGACAACGAGTTGGTGACAATGGCCCTCTCGTACACGTCGACCATCGACATAAAGGACTCAGTGTTTTCGAGCGGCAGATACACCTCGTCGCACAGCACGTAGGCGCCCACCGAACGGGCGATCTCGGCAATCTGGCCGAGCATATCGGTATCGAGCACCGTACCGATGGGGTTCGATGCGTTGTTTATGCAGATAAGCTTGGTGTTGGGGCGCACCAAGCGCTTAAGTTCCTCGATATCGGGCTTCCAGCCGAGTTCCTCGCAAAGCTCCCAATACTCGACCTCGGCGCCCAGCGTGCGCGGAATCTCGTAGAGCGGCGCGTAGGTGGGCCACTCGGCGATAACGTGGTCGCCGGGCTCGACCACGGCCATGATGGCGTTGAGGTTCGCACCCGTGCAGCCATTGGTCTGCAGAATGTGGTCGGGATTGACCTCCCGACGATACAGCTTGGCAACCACGGCCTTAAACTCCGGCGAGCCCTCGATCCAGCCGTAGTTCATCTTCTCGCGGTCCAAGCGCTCGTAGAACGTGGCGCCGTCCTGCTCATCGAGCGCGCGCAGCTCGCCCATGGTGAGCGACGAGATCGTCGACTGGGCGATGTCCCACGTGGCACTTTTCTCCCAAACGTTGAGCCATTCCTCAACGCCAATCGTCTTGATGTCCATGGCCAAGCTCCTTACAAAAGCAGTCATCCAATCGTGTTGACGTCCCTCATACAAGATTGGGGCGGTGCGAAAACCCGCACCGCCCCAATGGGAGACATCTAATGGCAG
>FR878664.1:303-502 GCA_000434535.1 Collinsella sp. CAG:166 | reverse complement strand
CACCTTTACCGTGACCGGTGAAGAGGGCGCGCCTATGCCTGCGAGCACGAGCGTGCACAACGACGTCGACGGCAAGGTCGACTTTGGCAAGATTACCTTTACGCTCGACGACCTTAACAAGGCTGTGGGCGAGAAGCCCGAGAGGCGCGAGCACACCTTTACCTACACCGCGACCGAGTCCGGTGAGGTCGCTGGCGTG
>FR878664.1:0-205 GCA_000434535.1 Collinsella sp. CAG:166 | reverse complement strand
GCGCGTATCCCGCAAGCCGGACGGTGATGCGGCCTTCACGTTCACCAATACCTATAACGTGACGCCTGTCGAGACGAGCGTCACCGAACAGATCACCGCGACCAAGGTCCTGACCGGCCGCGATCTCAAGGACGGCGAGTTCTCCTTTGAGCTGGTCGAGGGCGACAAGGTCGTCGCCAAGGGCACCAACGCCGACGACGGCACG
>FR878663.1 GCA_000434535.1 Collinsella sp. CAG:166 | reverse complement strand
GACTTGACGGCTGCCGGCTGCGGATCGTTGACGTGGTCCTCGGGGTGCACGGGCAGGTCTTTCTTGACGGCATCGTGGATTAGGTTGAGGTACTCGGTCACGCCCGTGTTCGAAAGGTGCGTGCCGTCGCCGTCGAACAGGTCGTTGCGGTTGGCACTATATCCGTACCAGTCGATAACGCGAACGTTTTTGTAGCGCGTGGCGGCGTTGGCGATGGCCTGGTTCGTGGACCCGACCCACGGCTGCGGGCTACGCGTGTTAACAAATACGACGATGCGCTGATCGCCGGCATCGGCCATGATGGCGTCAATCTGGGCGTCGGTCACCAGGCCGTTGGTGCCCAGCGCAAAGACCACGATCTTGCCGGCAAGGTTCTGCTGGATATAGCCCTCAAATGTCGCGCGGCCCGCATCAAACTGGCGGCCCTTTTCGGCATCGATATGGCTGTGCGGGAACACGCCGTCAAAGGAATCGACGGCGCGCAGCGACACGGAGTCACCGATCATCAACAGGTCGTAGGAGCCATCGGGGAAGCCGTCGTTGTCCTTGTCGGTGTCGTCGGCCGCCTGCTGGTCCTGGGGTTTTGCATTTTTGGCTTCCTTGTTCAGAACTTCTGCGCCCTCGCCGCTCAGCGCAGACGTCTCGGGCACAAAGATCAGGCCGCCCAGTGCAACGACCAACACGACAGCGCAGGCTGCGCAGACAGGGACGTGCGCGCGTGCCCAGTTGACGGGCGTGGTGGTGCCATCGCGGAATTCGGCGACGGTGCGGCCGAAGGCGCCCTTCCTAAACGGCGTTTCGATAAAGCGATAGGAGCACTCGGCTACGGCGACCACCACAAGTACCTGCAAGATGTACTGCCACCAGGGCGTATCGCTGATGTTGGCGACCGGGTTCATAAGCAGCAGCAGCGGATAGTGCCACAGGTAGATGCTATACGAGCGCTTGCCAACCCACACGAGCGGCTCGGCGGACAGTGCGCGGGCAACCATGCCCTGAGGCTGCACACATGCCGCAATAACCATGAGCGTGAGGATGGAGCATAACAGCGTGCCGCCGCGATACTGGAACGCGGTGTAGCCGTTGGTGAGCGCGACCATGGCGGCAAGGCCAACCAGGCCCACGACGCCCAACACATCGATGGATGCGGGCGAGGACCAAAAGCGCACGAGGGCGCTCGGCTGTGCCGGGGCGGTATCGGCTGATTCGTCGACCTTCTTGCCAGGCTTGCCCTCGGCGTTCTTGCCGTGCTTGGCGGCGCCAGCCAGGCGATTGAGCCCCAAACGATGAGCGAGGCGCGCGGGCGCCAGGTCGCGATCGGGGATAAAGGCCATCCAGGCACCCAGCAGCAGCGAGAACACGCGGGTGTCGGTGCCGTAGTACACGCGGCTGGGGTCGGCGGCAGGGTTGTAAAGCACCATCATGGCTAGGGCAGATACCACGGCAAGGCCCAGAACCACGCGGCGCGTGTTGGGTTTGCTCACATGCATGGATACCATGGCAAACAGCAGTGGCGGCCAAATCAGGTAGAACTGTTCCTCGATGGCAAGCGACCAAAAGTGCGTGAGCGGCGAGGGGTCGCCCAGAGCATTGAAGTACGAGACGTTTTGGGCAATCTGCCACCAGTTGTTGAAGAACAGCAGCGACGGCAGGATGTCGGGGCGCATCTTGGTGAGCATCACGTGGTTAAAGAGAGTGCACAGCGCGCAGGTTACCACCACGACGGTCACCACGGCGGGGACCAGGCGACGGATGCGGCGAATCCAGAAGCTCTTAAGGTCGATGCGTCCGGTCTTAGCGACTTCGTTGAGCAGCAAGCGCGTGATCAGATAGCCCGAAAGCACAAAGAAGATCGTGACGCCAAGCAGGCCGCCCTGCGCCCACGTGAGGTTAAGGTGATAGAGCACCACCGCGACGACGGCGAGCGTACGCAGGCCGTCAAGGGCAGGGATGTAGCGGGATTTGGGGCGCGTGGGCGCCTGTTCTTTTGCGGCGCTGTTGGTGTGGGTACCCTTGTTGGCGGGCGCGCGATGAGAGCCTGCGGCGCGGCGCGGCTCGGTGGCTTGTCGGTTAGCGCGCGAACGTTCGTGCGGCGCTTGTTGATCGCTCGCGTGGCGTGAGCTGCGCGAACTCGATCGCGGGAATTGTTCCATAAAACTTCATCCAATGACGAGAATAATCAGCACGCCTTCATTGTAGCCGCCTGCTCCTGTGAATGCTTGCTGCCGGCGCAAGCTCAAGCGCGCGTCCACATCAAAGTGAACTAAAGTTATAGAGGTGCGAGAGCGCACGATTGACGGCCAACAGCGGGTGCAGAGCCCGCGGACGAGGAGGTTTCCATGGCAGATTGCGGCATCGTTGTGGTGTTCGGCAGCATGAACATGGACCTTTCGGTGGCGTGCGAGCGCATGCCGCGTGCAGGCGAGACCGTCGGCGGCAGCGGATTTATCACTAATGCCGGCGGCAAAGGCGCCAACCAGGCCGTAGCTGCCGCGCGCATGGGCGCGCGCACGCACATGATCGGCGCGGTCGGTCGCGACGCGTTCGGTGCGTCGCTCGTGGCGGGGCTCCAAGACGCCGGCGTGGACTGTGACTTTGTAGCGCATCGCGATGACGTGGAGACGGGAACGGCGACCATCATTCGCTGCGAGGGCGACAACCGTATCGTGCTGTCACCGGGCGCCAACCATGCGCTTGCGGGCGAGGACGTTGCCTGCGCGCTGAGACGTCTGGTGGCCGATGAGCTCGACGGCGACGCCAGCGAGATTGCCCCGGCTGCCGGAAGCGTCTTTATCGCCCAGGGCGAATGTGACCTTGCGGCGACGGCCGAGGCGATTGTTTGCGCTCACGAGCTGGGGTTCTATACGGTCTTTAATCCAGCGCCTGCTTGCGAGTTGCCTGTGGAGGCCTGGCCTGCGGTCGACCTGGTTTGTCCCAACGAGACCGAATGCCAGGCGCTGACGGGCATTCTGCCCGCGGATGATGCGAGCTGCGTCGCGGCGCTCAATGCCTTGCTCGCCAAGGGTGCCGGAGCTGCGGTCATCACGTTGGGCGGCGCCGGGTCGGTTACGCTTGGCGATGACGGCGAGCTGCTGCGCATGCCGGCACTTTCGAGCACGGTAGTCGATACCACGGCCGCCGGCGATACGTTTATCGGCGCGTTGGCGGCGGCTCGCCTAGAGGGCTTGCCGCTCTTTGAGTGCATGGCCGCGGGTGCTCGCGCCTCGGCAGTGACGGTGTCGCGCCTGGGCGCTCAGCAATCGATTCCCACGCGCGCCGAAGTTGAACATTGGTTTGGTTAAACGATAAAGACGGAGAAGCGGAGTAGAACAATGGCAATCAAGAAGCTGATCCTTGATCTGGATATGGGTGTGGACGATGCGATGGCGCTGGCCTATGCCATCGCGAGCCCCGAGGTGGAGCTCGTGGGCATCACCACGTGCTTTGGCAACGTGCGCGTCGAGCAATCGGCGCACAACTGCCTGGCGGTGCTCGATCTGCTGGGTCGCCCCGAGGTTCCGGTGTACCTGGGTGCCGACCGTCCTCTGCAGGCGACTGAGCCCTATACGCCGCCGGCGTCCACCGCGCTCATTCACGGCAAGAACGGCATCGGCGGCGCGAGCGTGCCCGCGTCGCCCTACGAGCCGGTGGGGGCGACCTCGGCCGACGGCAACGCCGCGGTCGATTATCTGATTGATGCCGCGCGCACCTATGGTCCCGATCTGGTCTACGTAGCGACTGGCCCGCTCTCCAACCTGGCGCTCGCCCTGGAGCGCGATGCGGCGGCGATGATGTCCATCGGCCGCGTGGTCGTGATGGGCGGCGCCCTTACCGTGCCCGGCAACGTGAGCGCGGGCGCCGAGGCCAATATGGCGAGCGACCCCGAGGCAGCCGACGCGGTGCTGCGCTCGGGCCGCAAGCTCACTATGGTGGGTCTGGATGTGACGCATCGCGTGGTGCTCACGCGTCGCGACATTGCCGGTTGGACGGGCTCGGGCACCATGGCCGGTTGCGCGTTTGCGAGTATGGTGGAGCACTACATTGGCTCGTACGAGATGAACGCCCCCTACCTGGGTGGCTGCGCGCTGCACGATCCGCTGGCGGTTGCCGTGGCGATCGACCCCACGCTCGTAGGTGCGCTCGGCTGCAACCTGCGTGTTGATCTGCTGGGCGAGTACCGCGGTCGCACCATCTGCGATGAGCGCCGCCTGTCCGATCCGGACAAGAGCGCGCTTGTGGCACTGACCGTGGACGCTCCGCGCTTCCTTTCCGAGTTCAAGGCACGCATGGCCCGCGTCTTGGGTTAAGTTGTCTTTTTGGGACGGGGCTTTTTTGACTGGTATGATTGGTGCGACCATTCGAACCAGCTAAAAGAGCCCCGTCCCAATTTGACTATCGAGAGGATCTGCCATGGAGCGCATCGCCAGCTTTTCCGTTGATCATCTGCTGCTTGAGCCCGGCGTGTATGTGAGCCGCATCGACCGCGATCCGGCGACCGGCGCCGCCGTCACCACCTTTGACCTGCGCCTGACCACGCCCAACAAGGAGCCGGTCATGAACACGGCCGAGTGCCACACTATTGAGCACCTGGGCGCGACGTTCCTTCGCAATCATGCCGAGTGGTCGAGCCGCATTGTCTACTTTGGCCCCATGGGCTGCCGCACGGGCTTTTACCTCGTCGTTTTTGGCGAGGTGACGAGTGAGGAAATCCTGCCGCTCGTGCGTGAGCTGTTCGAGTTTGTCGCCGACTTTGAGGGCGATGTTCCCGGTGCCGCTCCCGAGGAATGCGGTAACTACCTGGACCAGAACCTCCCCATGGCCAACTGGCTTGCGCGCCGCTACCTCGACCGCGACCTGGCCGATATCGACGAGAGGCACCTGCACTATCAGCAGGCGTAAGGGCTTTATCGCCCAAAACGCGCGCATTGGGCGCCTTTGCTTATGCGGGGGCGCCTTTTTGTTGATTGGTCGGGATGAGCGTTCAAAATCGCTCATGTTTATTCTAGAATGTTCGTATAGTCACATTTACGAACAGGAGTGAACATGCATATCTACTCTGTCAACGATCCCGAGTTCAAATCCTATGGCAACGTTTGGGATGACGTTCCGTCCGAGCTCACGTCGCCCGTGCTCGAGGCGCTCTCTGCCACGCCCATTCCCGAGGGCAGCAAGTACGTAGCAAGTGCGCCGGAGCTCGAGAGCGTCAAGGATGCCGATAGACTGGGCTTTCTCATGTTTGGCGGCCGTCCCTTCCAGCTCGGCTGGTGCAACGGCCACAACACGCGTCTCAACTGCCTGGAGTACCACCGCGCGAGCGAGTTCAACCTGGGCGCGCGCGACTTTATCCTGCTCGTGGCGCATCGCTGGGAGATCGAGGACGGCAAGCTCGACACCGCGTGCGTCAAGGCGTTCCGCGTGCCGGCTGGCACGCTTGTTGAGGTTTTCAACACCACGCTTCACTACACGCCGTGCATGGTCGACGATGGGGGCTTCCAGGTGATGGTGGCGCTGCCCGCCGGCACCAACGGCCCGCGCCCCGAGGTCGCGGCCGACATGCCTGCGGCCGGCGACAGCTACTGCTACTGGAAGGCCGACAAGTGGGTCCTCTGCCATGCTGACAGCCCCAAGGCAGCCGAAGGCGGCTACGTAGGCCTCATCGGCAAGAACCTCGACATCACCGTGGACTAG
>FR878662.1:7072-7420 GCA_000434535.1 Collinsella sp. CAG:166 | reverse complement strand
CTTCTCGGCCGCGGCTTTGCGCGCCTTGGCCTCGGCGGCAGCACGGACCTTCATGGCCTTCTCGCGCGCAGCCTTCACCTCGGGCGTGATAACGCTCATGGGCTCGGCAGTCGAGACCTGGTAGAAAAAGCCCTTAAAGTCAATCTGCATGTCGGTGATGGCAAGACCAAATAGGTCGTGGGCCTCATTTTCAAACGGGAATACCGCCGGATAATACGAGCTGATGGACGGAATCTCCTGGTACTGGTCGATACCCTCGACTACCAGATTCTCGATCGCATAGCTACCGTCCTGCGCAATATGCTCCTGAGCAGCGCGAACGTCGATAAACGTATAGACCAGCCGATA
>FR878662.1:0-7055 GCA_000434535.1 Collinsella sp. CAG:166 | reverse complement strand
AGCCCAGCCGATACATGCCATCGTCGATGTTGCGCTCGGCGTGCATTTGCACAAAGCGCGCGCCGACGCCCTTGAGCGCCTGGACATGCGACAGGAGTTCGTCGATCCCGACGGTGGTATAGATTGCCTTTTGCATTACTCGGCCTCCTTTGCAGCGGCGGGCGACTCAGCAGGTGCGTCGCCAGCGGCGGGCGCACCGTCAGCCGTGCCCGCGTCGACGCCGGCCTCAGCCGCAGCCACAAACCCGTCCTCGCCCAGCTCAACGCCACCATCCCAGGCAGCGGCACCGCCTACGGTGAGCGGATCACCACCGGCGCGCATCACGGCCTCCTTCTGGTCCAGGATGCCGCACGCCTCAACGATGGCGTCGATCACGGTCTCGGGACGAATGGCACACCCGGGCGCGTACACGTCCACGGGAATCGCGCGGTCCACGCCGCCGATCACGTTGTAGGCATCGCGGAACACGCCGCCCGAACACGCGCAGACGCCGCACGCCACCACGCACTTGGGCTCGAGCATCTGGTTGTAGATCTGGCGCACGACAGGCAGGTTCTGGGCATTGACCGACCCCGTCACCAAAAAGATATCCGCATGCTTGGGGTTGCCGGTGTTGACCACGCCAAAGCGCTCCGCATCGAACAGCGGCGTGAGCGAGGCCAGCACCTCGATATCGCATCCGTTGCAGCTCGAGCCGTCGTAATGGATAACCCACGGCGAGCGCGACATTTTATGATCCATGAATGCCGCCTCCTAAATAAACACGTCGACGAGGATGGGCATAAGGTTGAGCAGACCAAACACCAGCGCCACGCCCCATCCGAGCCTAAAGCAGCTGCGCCAGGTGCTGCGTGCGAAGGTGTTATCGATCAGCACCTCGACAAAATACGTCGCGGCCATCACGACCAGGGCAACCACCCAGCTCACCGGGTTGTCCCAGACAAAGAACATGCCCACCCACATCAAAAACAGTACGGTCTCGCACCAGTGCATAAGGGTCATCTTGGCCAGCGTGCCGCCGCTCATCTCGGTGGCGACGCCCTGGACGATCTCCTGATGCGCATGATGCGAGTACGAAAGGTCAAACGGCGACTTGCGCAGCTTGATGGTAAGCACCGCGAGCAGCGCCAGGAAAATGGGTGCGCTGTACACGATGATGGGGGCCGACTGCCCCGTCACAGCAATGGAATCGAAGCTGTCGGTGGCAAGGTACAGGCCCACGCTCATCAGCAGAACGGCGGGCTCGTAACTCATGACCTGCAGCAGCTCGCGATCGGCGCCGACCTGGGCAAACGGGCTTTGCGTCGAGGCAGACGCCAGCACCACAAAGATCGCGGCGAGCGTCACCATAAAAGCGCACAGCAGCGTGTTGGAGCCCGACACAAAGATGCCGCCGCCCACGACGGTAAAGATGAGCGCGCACGCCATGTAGGTATCGTCCATGGTGTTTACGCTGGCAGGGGCTTTGCGCAGGAGCTTGGCAACGTCGTAGAAGGGCTGCAGCAGGCGCGGGCCCACGCGGCCCTGCATGCGGGCCGAAAGCTTACGGTCAACGCCGTCGATCAGGCCACCCACAAACGGCGCCAGCAAGGCAAACGCCACGGTGCCAATAAAAATGCCCACGACGCCCGAGCCTTCGAAATACTTGCCGCGCAGCACCGAGGGCGCACTCATGGCAAGTCGCTCGGGCCCAATCCACGCGCAACACAGCAGCGCAAACAAGATAATGCTGCAGCACACGACGCTACCCACGGGGCTAATACGCTTCTCGCCAAGGGCGTCCTCCGAGTACCAATTGCGCTTTTCGGCCTTTACCTCGTGTCCCATCGAGCCGCGGAAATGGCGATATTTGTCGGTTCCCACGCCCGAAAGGTACACGTTGACGTGCGGCTTGTTGCTCACGCGGAACGACGTCAGCAGCACCACGGCGATAAAAGCCACGATAACCACCATCAGGTACATGGCGTCCTTGCCAATAACGTACGGCACGCGGCCAAACACCATGGCCAAGTAAGGCGACACCAGACCGCTCGAGATAACCGGGAACGCCACGCAGCACAGAATCAGCAGCGCGGCGATGGTGTTGAGGGCCATCCATTCGGTCTTATGGACATTAACCTCAACGTTTTGAGCCGTGGGGTCGACGCCCGAAAGCTTGGCAAGCCACTTGCCCCAGAAGAAGAACGTCGCGGCCGAGCCAAAGGCAAGCACCATGATCATGAGCACGTTGCCGGTCTGCGCGAACGCCACCAGAGCGCCCCACTTGGACACGAGCATGCCAAACGGCGCCACAAACATGCCCATGATGCCCAGCATCATCAGGCGCGTCAGGTGCGGCATGCGGCTGAACATACCGTCCATGTCCTCGATATTGCGGCTGCCGATATGATGCTCGGCCGTGCCCACGCACAGGAACAGCAGCGACTTTGCCACCGTGTGGAACAGGATCAGGAAGATGGCCGCCCATACGGCCTCGGGTGCGCCGACACCCAAGCAGGCACTGATGAGGCCCAAGTTGGAAATGGTGGAGTACGCGAGCACGCGTTTGGCGTTGCTCTGCGAGATGGCCATGAGGGCAGCGAGCAAAAACGTGATGGCACCCACACTCGTGACCATAAAGCCGGTCACAGGATAGATGGCATAGAGCGGGCTCAGCTTGACCATCAGGAACACGCCGGCTTTGACCATGGTTGACGAGTGCAGCAGGGCGCTCGTGGGCGTGGGGGCAACCATGGCACCCAACAGCCAAGTGTGGAACGGCATCTGTGCGGCCTTGGTGAGCGCGGCGAGCGACAACAGGATGACCGGCATCACCAGCAGCGCGGACTGCGCGGTTCCGGCGCCGGAAAGCTCAATCATGCCCGAGATGGTCAGCGGCATGCCGTTAACGTGCAGGTACATGAGTCCGGCCAAAAACGCGATGCCGCCCAGCATGTTGAGGATGATCTGGGTAAAGGCGTTCTTAATGGCCTCGGGCGTGCGCGTGTAGCCAATCATGAGGAACGAGCACACGGTGGTGATTTCCCAGCCGCAGAACAGCCACTCAAGGTTGTCGCTCGTCACGATGACGAACATGGCCGAGAGGAACAGGAACATAAGCGCCAGGAACTGCGGGCGACGGTCGGGCGCGGTCTGCCCGCGCAGCGCGGCCTCGTGCTCATCGTGCGCTTGGAAGTCCTTCATATAACCCAAGGCATACACGCAGATTAGGCTGCCGACGATGCCGACGGCGAGCACCATGATCACGCTCATGTAGTCCAGGTAGAGCGGCGTTGCCGTGACGGCTTCGGCCGCGGGCAACGTCATGGCTGCAAAGGCGAGCGAGCCCACCAGCTGGACTATGCCGAGCACCGTGGTGAGCGCGTTCCTATATTTGTACGCGTTGTACAGGATGACGGCGCACAGGATGACGTCGATGACGGAGCTGATGATCGAGAGCACATGCGAGGTGCCGGGGGCAACCTCAAAGCTCTGCGGACCCGTGCCAAAAAACATGACGGCGACTACAACTGTCACCGCCATAATAATGCCGGAGCCTATGAGCCCCACCGCATCGCGAGCGCGGTCACCGCGCGCGAGCAGCATGCCCAGCGCCGGTACCAGCGGAAACAGGGTAAGGAAATACAGTAGCGTCATACCATCACTCCCCCATGCAAAAACGCTGCAATTGTTTAACGTTATAGCTCAATTGAGGAGTAGCGGCGGCGGGTTTTCGGTCAACTGGGGAGTTTTAGGCGTACGGGGCAAGGGCACGTCCGCTTTGGAGCAGAGAGGCGACGCTCCCCCTATCGCAGCGACAGGTGCGCGGGCCACTGCGCGCAGTTTATTGGCCACTTTGGAGGATGTCCCGACAGGCTCGCGCCGGTCCAAAAAGTTGGCGCGGCAAGAAAAATGCGCCCCTGTGGGCGCACCATCCCGTTTGCTATTCCGCCTTTTTAACGCGCGGCTTGCGACCGCGCGGCTTATCGACCAGTGCGGACTCACCGCTCTCGCGGTACTGACGGCACCAAGCCTTGACCGAAGACTCGCTGGGAATCTTGTGCTTGATCATGGCCTCGCGAACCGTCAAGCCGTTTTCCAGACGGTCCTTAACCACAGCGAGCTTTACGTCGTACGAATAGGTGTGATGATGCGAGCCGGCATTGAGAACGGCGTCGGCACCGCCCACGGCATACGCGCGGGCCCACTGACGAGCCGTGGCCTGGGGAATGCCAAGCTCCGCGGCGAGGGCGCGATGACCGACCCCCTCTTGAAGGATCTCGACGGCGCGCTGCCTAACCTCGGGCGCATGCGTGCGAGTCCTAGTTGCTTCCGACATACCTGCCACTTCTTAGCCTTAACCGTTAATCTGCTTTCTTACGTGCAAGTTAGATAGTAGCATTTTACCGTTTGCTCAAAGCAGTTAATTAAAATAGACGCGGCGTTATCTGGGCATTTGGCACCAAATTACGACATTTCTTTATCGATTATTTACGCTGGTAGCTGACTCGCAGCTAATCGTCATTCGCTTGTCACCAAAATTGGCATCTCTTTATGTCCTTTGGTATAGAGGATATAGTTATTAACCCCTCCCTCAATAATTTTGAGTGATCTGCAAGACAGTAGACGTCCTCACTCCTCATGATTACCGCGCATTGCCGTCCACCGGAGCAAAACAAAAAGGGCGGGACCTGCTGCGCTTGCAGGCCCCGCACCGGTTGACACCCGACGGGACACAGCCGGGCGAGACGGATCCGTGCTACCGCCCCGCCTGGCCGCGATGTTCAACTACAGCTCGTTGGCCGCGTGATACGCCGTGCGAATGGCGCTCGCAATGTCGGCGGTGCGCTCACCCGAGCAGTCGCCCACGCAGGTCACGGGCACCGTCACGCCATCCAGGTCAAACGCGTTGGCCTTGGAGCCCACGGCCATCACCACGTAATCGCAGGCGATCTTCACCGGCTCCTCGGCGCCGTCCTCGGTGGTGCGAACAGCCTCCACGCCCTCGTCGGTAATGGCGGTCAGGCGGGTCTTCACGTGCTGCTCCACGTTGTGCTCTGCAAAGTCGCTCATAATCAGCGGCAGAATGGTCTCGGACTCGCCCGCGGCAATCTTGTCGAGCATCTCGACGATCGCCACCTCGCAGCCGTGCTGCAGCAGATACTCGGCAGTCTCGGTGCCCACCAGGCCACCGCCAATGACGGCGACGCGGCCGCTGAGCTCCACCTTGCCGGCCAGCACGTCCCAGCTCGAGACGACCTTGTCCGAGTCGGCGCCCGGAACGGGGATGACCACGTCGTGCGCGCCCACGGCCACAATCGCGGCGTCGGCGGCGTTGAGGTCCTCAGCGGTAGCGGCATGGCCGAGCTCAACCTTCACGCCCAGGCCAGGCAGAATCTTCTCGTAGTACTCGACCGAGCGCATGATCTCGTCCTTGCGCGGAGGCGCAGCCGCCAGCACAATCTGGCCGCCCAAGTGATCGCTCGCCTCGTAGATGGTCACGTCGTAGCCGCGCTTGGCCGCCACGCGTGCGGCCTCCAGGCCGGCGATGCCGCCGCCCACCACGGCGATCTTCTTGTCGCCCTCGCCCGGCTTAATGGCGATGGTCGCCTCGTCGCCGTTCTCCGCGTTGAGCACGCACGAAATGTACTTGCGGTTTTGAATCGCGTCGACACAGCCCTTGTTGCAGTTGAGGCACTCGCGGATGGGCTCACCCGTGGCGGCCTTCAGCGCAATGTCGGGGTCGCACATGAGCGAGCGGCCATAGGCGATGATGTCGGCGGCGCCGTCTTCCAGAATCTTCTCGCCGGCCTCGACCGAGACAACACGGCCGACGGTTGCCACCGGCACGGAGACCAGGGCCTTGACGCGCTCGGCCACGGACAGCGTCCAGTTGTAGGGCATGGCGCCCATGGGCGGAATGGTGTCGCCCATGTTGCCGGTGTGGTTGGCCTGCGCGACCTGGATCATATCGATGCCCGCGCCCTCGAGCAGCTTGGCGAACTCGCAGGCCTCGTCGGGCTGCAGGCCGCCCTTGCCGCGCGGCGTGCCGTCGGGGTTCTCCATGATCACGGGGAGCTTGTACTCCACCATCAGCTGCGGCGCGGCCTCCTTAATGGCGGCGACGACCTCAAGCGCGTAGCGAACGCGGTTCTCGAACGAGCCGCCGTACTCGTCGGTGCGCTGGTTGAGGATGGCCGAGCACAGCGAACCCACCAGGCGGTCGCCGTGGACCTCGATGGCATCGATCCCGGCCTGCTGTGCGCGAGCGGCCGAGGCAGCGATGGCCTCCTTGATCTGGGTGAGCTGCTCTACGCTCGCCTCGTTCACAAAGTGCTGCATGTCGTGATGCAGCTTGGCGTAGGCCTGGTTGCGGATCTCGTTGGACTCGGCCATCTTGGCGGCAAAGGTCTCCTCGTCGCCGGCGGCCTTGGCCTCCTGCGCGGCCTTGGCGGCGGCCATGGATCCCATGACCATGCGGCCGACACCGGGCACATCGTACTCGGGGTGGAACAGCTGCAGCGCGACCTTGGCGCCGTGCTTGTGAACGGCGTCGGCCAGGGCCTTAAACGTGGGGATCTGAGCGTCGGTCGCCAGCTTGGGCGTGGGGCTTGCGGTCATGACGGGAGCGACGTCGCCGATGACGATGTAGCTCACGCCGCCACGGGCCAGGCGCTCGTAAAAAGCCAGGCTGCGCTCGCCAATGGAACCGTCGCGCTCCTCGTAGCCGGTGGTCAGCGGCGGGAACATAATGCGGTTCTTGAGCTCAAGGGGGCCAACCGTAATGGGCTGGAGCAGCTTGGATGCAGGTGCGGTCATGAACATTCCTCTCTTGTAGGCGCGGCGGCGATGATGCCGCGTAGTTGTCTAGAGGATATGGCATGGGAATACAACAGCGCAACGGAAATCGGCGGACAGCAGGTAGCGGCAGGTGGATGGGGATGGGCGGGGCGGCCCGTCGGTTTATCTCAATCTGTAACAGTTACGCGGCAAAACCGGGTCTTACTGTTACAGATCGAGATTTTGTTTGAGAGGCCGAGAATTGGACCGAAAACACGGTCCCGAAATAATCAAAA
>FR878661.1:23800-25319 GCA_000434535.1 Collinsella sp. CAG:166 | reverse complement strand
CTGCACTTTGGTCCGGTTTCGGGTCGTCAGCCGTCCGCGATGGGCTGGATGTTCAAAAATCGTTCCGAGTGTTTTTCGACTGGCGCGTTCTGTAACGGCCAGGTGATGTTTGTCGGCGGCGAAGTAGTCGCCTCGCACGCAATCGACAACGATGCTCTGATGCGTTTGGCCGACTATCTGGAGCAAGAGACCGACGATACATTTTTAAAAGTCTATAGCCTGGGCGATGACTTTTGGGGCAACGATGCCTATTGCGTGACGAGTGATCCCGAGCGCGTTCGTCGCGCCATGGAGTCGGGCGGCAACGCATGGCTCAAAGGCGAAGAGGCCCCGTGCCGTCCTGTCGTCGACGACGCGCCGGTGTTCAAGGCGAATATCTGGAGTGCCCGTTCGCGTGAGGAGCTCGCGGAGCTACGCGAGCGCGTTGCCGTTGAGGTGCCGGAACTCTCGCTTGTGTTTCCCAACAACCGAGTGCGCCTGTTTGACATCCTTCCAGCAGGTTGGGACAAGGGTTGCGCTGCGCTGGAGTTGGCGCGCGCTTTGGACCTGACGCCCGATGAGGTGGCCGTATTTGGCGATTCCGATAACGATCTGCCCATGATCGATGCCGTTCCCAACTCCGTTGCAGTCGCCAATGCCAACGAGGCTGTCACGGCTGCCGCGCGCTGGCATATCGGCGCTGCGGCAGACGATGCGGTCGCCGGGGCTCTGCATCAGATTGCCGCCTGCGCTGCGACGGGGGAAATGCCGCCGTTTATGCGTCAGATGGATGTGACAGGTTTCGACGTCACGAACGTCTAGGGAGAAAGCTATGAAGCTTCAGCAGCTCAGATATGTCGTCAAAGTTGCCGAATGCGGCAGCATTACCGAGGCCTCGCGCCGGCTCTTTGTGTCGCAGCCTTCGATTACCGCATCGATCCGCGATCTCGAAAACGAGATGGGTGTGCATATCTTTGAGCGCACCAACAAGGGTGTCATTGTGTCCGAGGAGGGCGAGACCTTCTTGGGCTACGCGCGACAGGTGCTCGATCAGGCCGATCTGCTCGAAGGCAAGTACAAGGGCGCGTCCGAGCAGGTGCCACACTTTAGTGTGAGCTGTCAGCATTATTCCTTTGCCGTTAACGCATTTGTTGACGTAATCCGCGAGTTCGATGCCGCGCGCTACGACTTTACCCTGCGCGAGGAGCAGACTCACGAGATTATCGAGGATGTCGCGCACATGAAAAGCGAGCTGGGCATCCTGTACCTGTCCGAGCACAACCGCGAGGTCATTGAGCGCATGTTGGCAGCCAACGAGCTCGTGTTCGAAGGGCTCTTCTGCGCCACGCCGCACGTTTTTGTGTGTGCCGACCATCCGCTGGCTGACCGCTCCAGCGTGACGCTCGAGGACTTGGAAGACTACCCGTTCCTGTCCTACGAGCAGGGCAGCTACAACTCGTTTTACTATTCCGAGGAACTGACCTCGACGTTTGAGCGCCGCAAGAACATCCGCGTGCGCGATCGCGCGACGCTGTTCAAC
>FR878661.1:3814-23642 GCA_000434535.1 Collinsella sp. CAG:166 | reverse complement strand
ACGACGCTCACGCGCTACGGCCAAGCCTATATCGACGCGATTCGTCAGCATATTTAGCCGCTGTATTCTGCACGGGTCAAATCTCTTTATGGCAGTCCAGACTGATATAGGAAGCATCTATATCAAACTGTCATAAACGTATATTTTACGATGACCACATGAGCGCTCATACTCTGTCTCGATAAAGCAACCAATGCAAAGGGAGATATCTATGAGCACTTCGATTCAACCGAACGCGCCGTTTCGCGCCGATATCGTCGGCAGTTTTCTTCGTCCGCAGGCCGTCAAGGACGCCCGCGCCGCCTATGTCGCGGGTAAACTCGACGCTTCCGGCCTTAAGGCCGTCGAGGACGAGGCCATCCGCGACTTAGTGGCCAAGCAGAAGGCCGCCGGCCTGCAGGTCATCACCGATGGCGAGTTTCGCCGCAGCTACTGGCACCTCGATTTTATGTGGGGGCTGAACGGCGTCGAGCGTCGCACCTCGCGCACAGGCTATATGTTCCATGACGAGGAGACGACGGCAGACACCGCCGTGGTGACCGGTCCCATCAGCGGCGAGAACCATCCGTTCGTCGAGCACTTTAAATTTGTCAAGGCGCTCGAGGGGGAGGACCAGGTCGCGCGTCAAACCATCCCGGCGCCGATTCAAACGTTCTCTGAGGTCACGCTTGACCGCTGCGATGGCCAGCAGGAGAGCCTGCGCGCCGTCTACAAGACCGATGAGGAACTTGCCGACGCCATTGCAGCCGCTTATCGTACGGTGATCGCCGACCTGTACGCAGCAGGCTGCCGCAACATCCAGTTTGATGACTGCACCTGGGGCATCTACTGCGATACCGACTTTGTGTCCAAGACCGGCATGAGCCCGGTCGATCTGCAAAAGGTAAGCGAGCTGGGCGTGGCGCTCAACAACGCCGCCATCGCGGACAAGCCCGACGATCTGGTTATCAACACGCATGTATGCCGCGGCAACTACCACTCTACCTATGCCTTCGAGGGCGGCTACGACCCCATCGCGCCGTACCTGTTCGCAAACGAGGATGTCGACGCATTTTACTTGGAGTTCGATACGCCGCGCGCCGGCGGTTTTGAGCCGCTCAAGTACGTTGCCCCGGGCAAGAAGGTCGTGCTGGGCTTGGTAACCACCAAGGCGGCAGAGCTCGAGAACGAGGATGTTATCGTCGAGCGCATCCGCGAGGCTGCAAAGCACGTGCCGCTCGAGAACCTGTATCTGTCGCCTCAGTGCGGCTTTGCCAGCTGCGAGATTGGCAACAAGCTGACCGAGGATGAGCAATGGGCAAAGATCGCGCTGGTCAAGCGCATTGCCGAGCGCGTTTGGAAATAGCGCTAGTGTTTGCAGGTGGCGGCGCGTGCGAGGCATAGTGTATCGCGTACAATGGTTCGGATTGTATCGTTCGGGCAGGTTATCCGATATGCCTGATCGCCCTTCCATTCGAAAGGACATCCATGTCCCAGTCCTCGACGCCCGCCGTCAGCGATGCCATCTACGACGCATCGTCGCTCGGCCGCCCGCGCATGTTCCTGCTCGGCCTACAGCACCTGTTTGCCATGTTTGGCGCCACCGTGCTGGTGCCCGTGCTCACCGGCCTCTCGGTATCGGCAACGCTTTTGTTTGCCGGCTTGGGCACGCTGCTGTTCCACTTCCTGTCGCGCGGTAAGGTACCGGCATTCTTAGGCTCATCGTTTGCCTTTATTGCCGGTTATGCCGCAATCGCGCCCAACGGCGAGGCCGAGCTTTTGCCCTACGCCTGCCTGGGCGTAGCTTGTGCCGGTCTGCTCTATCCGGTGCTGGCGGCCCTGTTCCGCGCGTTTGGCGCCAAGCGTGTCATGCGTTTCTTTCCGCCGGTGGTGACTGGCCCCATCGTCATTTCCATCGGCTTGATCCTGGCAAGTTCCGCTATTGCTAACTGCCAGACCAACTGGCTTGTGGCTGTCATTGGCGTTGTCGTTATCGTCATCTGCAACATCTGGGGCCGTGGCATGGTCAAGATCGTGCCGATTTTGCTGGGCGTTGTGGTGAGCTATGCCGTTGCGGCTGCGCTCGGCGAGGTCGACTTTTCTGGCGTCGCAGCCGCTCCTTGGGTTGGTTTGCCCATCGTGTGGGACAACACCGTGTTTGCACTCTTTGGGCCGCAGTTCGATAGCGGTCTTGCCACGACGGCCATCATCACCATCATGCCGCTGGCCTTCGCGACCATGATCGAGCATATCGGCGATATCTCTGCTATCGGTTCGACTTGCGAGCGCAACTACATTGCCGATCCCGGTCTGCATCGCACGCTGCTCGGCGACGGCCTTGCTACGATTCTGGCTTCGCTCTTTGGCGCTCCGGCCAACACTACGTATGGTGAGAACACCGGCGTGCTCGCCCTGACGCGCGTGTTCGACCCGCGCGTAATTCGAATTGCCGCGTGTTGCGCCATCGTGCTTTCGTTCTGCCCCAAGTTCGCGGCTGTCATTGCGGCCATGCCGGCGTGTGTGATCGGCGGTGTGTCGCTCGTGCTCTACGGCATGATCAGCGCTGTGGGCGTCCGCAACCTCATCGAGAACCAGGTCGATTTCCAGAACAACCGCAACGTGCTGGTTGCCGCGCTGGTGCTCGTGCTTTCGCTCGGCATCGCGTACAGCACCGCCGGCGCCATCGTGTTGGAGCTGGGCGGCGTGACTATTTCGCTGTCCGGCATTGCCGTGGGCTCACTGGTGGGCATTGTGCTCAACGCCATCCTGCCGGGTAACGACTTTGAGTTTGATGTCTCCGAGCTTGAGGAGGCTGCTGAGTAGCAGCTGCGTTCAGCTAAAACAAGATATGGTGCCCATGCGTATATGCGTGTGGGCACCATTTTTAATGTGTCATTATCCAGTGGATGCCGCGGGCCATGCGTAAGTCGGTTTGGGCAAAGTGATTGCCGGGGTTGAGCTCCAGCGTTGTTGGGATGCCGCGCTCGACGAGCAACGCTTCCATCGCGCGTGTGTCGTCGAGTACATGCCGCATCATGCGGTTGGGCGTCTTGGTTTCCTTTTTGCCGAGTGATAGATAGACGGCTTGCGGGCTGCCGGCAAAAGGGGCCGTACTGGCACGGTCGACAAATTCGGGAAACCACAGCGACCCCGATGCGCTCGCCGCGCGGTCAAAGGCGTCGGTTTGCCAGAGGGACCAGAGTGCGAAGAGGCCCGCGAGCGAGTAACCGGCAATGCCGCGCCAGGTGGGCGGCTGAGGAAGCGACGACTCGACCTGGGGGATTATCTGATTCAGCAGCTCATCAAGAAAATCGGCAGCTTGGCCGCCGAAAGGCTCGGCATCGCGTACGGTCCCGTCGCATGCCCAGGGGCTCAGCTCGCGATTCCAATCGAGCCCGCCAATGGTGACGAGGGCGAATGGCGGACAGTCGAGCTCTCGGCAACACTTATAAACCTCGCTGCCGTCGCCCACGACCACAGGAAGGTAAATGACAGGCGCGCTTTCCGTATGATTCGAATAAACGGTTATCTGCTTTTGATGCGCTTCCATGACGGGCTTCTCTCAGTGTTGTGATATCGGCAGCCCCAATTGTCGCACGCCAGCGTATGCCGGTTGGGCTAGACCAAAGACAATCTCGTGCATCCCCTGCGGACGCATATGGAAAACGCCACCGCCGGAGGGGAGCTCGGCGGTGGCGTTGTTAAACGGTGCTGGGGCTCGGGGCCTTCGCGGGAGCTGCCATGTGCGCAGAGGCGTCTAAGAACGCTTACGGCTCGCCATGGTGCCTGCGGCGATAGCGGCTGTTCCCGCAAGGACGGTTGCCACGATGGCCGCACCCGAGGTGTCGCCGGTTGCCGCGAGCACGCCGGTAGTCTTGGCTTTCGTGGTTGAAGCCGCAACGGCCTTGGTCGGCTTTGAGCCCTCAGGCTTGGGGTTCTGCTTGGACTCAGCGGGCTTGCTTTCTGCGGGCTTGGTCTCGTCGGGCTTGGGGTCTTCCGGCTTGGCTACCTCGGGAGGTGCGATGGTCGTACTTTTGGCGACTGCTTTGATATAGAGGGAGTCGACCGTGGCGTCGCCCGTGCCGATGGCTTGGCCTGCCTCGTAGATGCCGTCACGGAGCTTGCGATAGTCAATGACCTTGCCGCCTTCGGGCGTCTGGATGGCGGCGTTCTCAATCTTGATGGTGCCGATTGTCTTGCCGTCAGCGCTCATGACACGGGCAAAGATTGCCGCTGTATCTCCTTCGGCCGTTACCTTGCTGCGGATGATCGAGATGACTGCGGGTGTGACGCCCTCGCTGGTCTGGGCGATGATGCCGATGTTCTCGCCTTGGGGTTCGCGCCTCGTCTCGCCATCTTGGTTTTCGCTGTAGGGGATGGGGCCGTCGCCGTTCTCGACATAGCGGGCTATGGCCTTGACAACGGAGTCGCTGATGTAGATGTGGCCGCCCTTCTCGTTGGGTCGATCGTTTCTGGTGGAGAATGCAGCCGAAACCTCGCCTTCCGCAAACGCGTCCACGGTGGAGCCGTTCTTGACGACGATGTCGTCCTGGTAGGTGAAGAGGGCGTTGGCGCCACCGTATCTGCCTTTACTTGCACGGACCGTCACGTTTGCATGATCGAGGGTGATGCCCTTGTGGGCATAGACGCCATATTCAACACCGTTTACGTTGAGGGAGGCGTTTGTGGCTGCGAGGCTGCCCTTGGCCTCGACGGCAGCGTCTTTCTCGGAGCTTGCCTTGACCTGGCTGCCGTCCGAGATGTTGATATTGCCGCCGCTCCAAAGGGCCTCACCATCGGCTGAGCTTGCCTCGACCGTCCCGCCACTCTTGATGGTGAGGTTCTTGTCGGCTCCAATACCCTTGTCCTTGGTAGCCCTGGCGGTGACGGCTCCGCTGTCGTCAATCGTGATATTGCCGTTTGCCCTGATGCCATCCGATGCACCCGTGGCGTTGACGTTGCCCGAACCTTTGATAGCGAGATCACCTCCGGCATTGATGGCATCAAACCCAGTGCTCGTGGCGTTGACGGATCCGGCTCCGTCGATGTTGATATTACCCGTGGAGAGGATAGCGTCCTCAGTAGATGTCACGCTGAGCGTGCCGCCCTCGTCGCCTTGGATATTGAGCTCGGCATTCTCGTTAGTGCCATGAGAAACGTTGATGCTTTCGATCCATTCGGCAGTGACGATGTTGGTTCCCGAGTAATTCACGTTGAGCTTGCCTGCGGCCTGGATCTCGCTGCCGTTATAGTTGTTGAGCTTCAAGTCGTCGGCGCCGTCCCACGACCAGGTACCGGCCTCGTCGCTCGCCGCGGTGTTGTACTTGTTGCCGCCGACCTTGACCCATTCCGCTGCGAGCGAGACGCTCGGCATGAGCAGCGAGCTCACCGTGAGCGCGCACACGGCGCCCGCGACGATGCGGCGCGTCACGCGGCGCCAGCTGCCGTGCGCGAGTCCTATGCGACGGCGAACGTCGGGTTCGGCAACATGGGTTCCGGCGGTAGTGTCATTGCGTTTGGGGGTCGTGAACAAGGCTGCCATGGTTGCTCCCGTTCTCATAGGGCCTATACGACTAGATTCAGCGTATCTGCTGGATGTTGCCGGCGGTAGTGCCGTTTGGAGGGCAAAATGGCCAAAATGGGGGAGAAATAGGCCGCACGCCGGCGCAGGGACCGGCGCTAAAAGAAAAGCGCGGGGCCGCATGGCGACTCCGCGCTTTATTGTTCAGCTTTTGCAGCCTTGCCCTTACGCTACGAAGAAGTAGACGAGGAAGGCAAGGGCCGCGATCCACCCGTCCCGTGCGAAAAAGTGTTTACGAGCGCTTGCGGCTCACCACGGCGCCTGCGGCGATGGCGGCTGTTCCCGCAAGGGCGGCTGCCACGATAGCTGCGCTCGAGGCGTCGCCGGTTGCCGCGAGCTTGCCGGTGGTCTTGGCCCCCGTGGCTGCAACTGCAACGGTCTTGGTTGTCTTCGTGCCCTCGGACTTGGAACCTTCGGACTTGGAACCCTCGGGCTTGGTCTCGCCGGGCTTTTCCTCGGGTTTGATCTCCTCGGGAGGCATGATGACCGTGCTCTTGGCGACAGCTTCGTTATAGGGGGAGTCGATCGTGGCGTCGCCCGTGCCGATGGTTTGACCTGCCTCGTAGGAGATGCCTTCACTGAGCTCTTCTTTGTTGCGATAGCCAATGACCTTGCCGCCTTCAGGCGTCAGGATGGTGGAGCCTTCGATTTCGATGGTGCCGATTGCCTTGCCGTCCGCGCTCATGGCAAGGGCGAAGATCGCTGCCGTGTCTCCCTCGGCCGTGACCTTACTGCGGACGATGGAGATGGTCGCGGGCATAATGCCCTCGCTGGTCTGAGCAAAGACGCCGATGTTCACGCCCCTGCGCTCAGGGGTGATCTCGCCATCCTGGTCTGTACTGTAGCAGTCGGGGCCATCGCCACCGGTCTCGACATAGCGGGCTATAGCCTTAACAACGGAGTCGCTGATGTAGATGTGACCGCCAGCGACGTTTGGCTGGTGGTTTCTGGTAGAGATTGCAACCGAGAATTTGCCTTCCGCGAACGCGTCCACGATGGAACCATTCTTGATGACGATGTCGTCCCCGTCAGTGATGAGGGCGATGGCCTGGCCGCCGCTCGCGCTTGTGCGGACCGTCACGGTCGCGTGATCGAGCGTAACGCCCTTGTAGGCATAGACACCATATTCAACACCGCTTGCGTCAAGGGAGGCGTTCGTGACCGCGAGACTGCCCTCAGTGTCGACGGCAAGATCTCCCTCGGAGTTCGCCTTGACCTGGCTGCCGCCCGAGATGTTGATGCCGTCTTTAGCCCAAATCGCCGCTTCTTCTATCGAGCTTGCTTCTACCTTGCCACCGCCTTTGATGATGAGGTCACTGCCCGCGGCGACGCCGTAACCTTCGCTTCCTTTAGCGATCACTGTGCCAGAGGAATCGATGGTGGTCTTGCCCTTGGATTGGATGCCTTCGGTACCGCCCGTTGCATTCACGGTGCCCGAGCCCGTGATAGAAAGATTGCCCTTTGCCTCAATTCCGTCGGAAGTAGTGCTTGTGGTGTTCACAGTGCCTGGGCCAGAAATGGAGAGGTCGCCTGTGGATTTAATTGCATCGGCCTCGGCTGTCACATTGAGCTCATCCGTGCTATTCGAGCTCGTTATGTTCAACTCCGCTTTCTGGTTAGTGCCATCCTGCGCTTTGATGGCGGCTCCGGTGTAATCGGGCTCGGTTTTCACGGTGTTCTTGCCCTCGTACGTAATGTTGAGCTTGCCTGCAGCATTGATTGCGCCGCCGTCATAGCCGTTGAGCTTCATATCGTCGGCACCGTCCCAGCTCCAGGTGCCGGCGGCGTCTCCCGCGGGCCCCGCGGCCGCTTCGTGGCGGACGCCGCCGACGTCCATCCACTCGGCCGCGAGCGAGACGCTCGGCATGAGCAGCGAGCTCACCGTAAGCGCGCATACGGCGCCTACAACGATGCGGCGTGTCACGCGGCGCCAGCTTCCGTGTGCGAGCAGCGTGCGACGGCGCACGTCGGGCTCGACAAAATGGGCTCCAGAGGTTTTGTCATTGCGCTTGGGGGTCGTGAACAAGGCGGCCATGGTTACTCCCATCCTCATAGGGCCTATGCGATTAAGCCCAGCATATCTGCAGGATGTAGCCGGCGGTCGTGCCGTTTGGAGGGCAAAATGTCCAAAACTTGGGAAGCAAAACATCGCGCGTCCGTGCGTTGCCTGGCTTTAAAAGAAAAGCGCGGAGCCGCTCGATGCGACTCCGCGCTTTGGTGTTCTGCTTTGGCAGCTTTGCCGCTACGCTACGAAGAAGTAGACGAGGAAGGCGAGGGCTGCGATCCACATGAGCGGCTTGATCTTGGAAGCTTCGCCCTTAAAGAGCGCGACGACCACGTAGGCGATAAAGCCCAGGCCAATGCCGGCAGAGATGGAGTAGGTGAAGGGCACGCCGGCGACAATCATAAACGCCGGGAAACCCTGCGACACGTCGGACCAGTCGATCTCGGAGGCCTCGCTCATCATGAGGTAGCCGACGTAGACCAGAGCACCGCAGGTGGCGGCGCTGGAAACGATGGTGACGATGGGGGAGAAGAACGCGGCGAGAATGAACAGCACGCCGGTGGTGACGGAGGTGAGGCCCGTGCGGCCACCGTCGGCAGCGCCAGAGGTGGACTCGACGAAGGTGGTGATGGAGGAGACGCCCATGAAACCGCCCACAGCGGCGGCGGCGGAGTCGACGATCAGGATCTCCTTGATATTCTCGACGTTGCCGTCGTCGGTGAGGAACTCGCCCTGCTTGGCCACGGCCATCGCGGTGCCCATGGTGTCGAAGAAGTCACTCATGAGCAGCGAGAACGAGATGACGAGGAGCGCGGGGTCGGTAAGGACCTTGACGATGGCGGGCACGCCGCCGGCGTCGGCGATGGGGCCACCGATGCTCGAGAAGTCGAGCGGGGCGATGATACCGGTCGGAGCCTGGGTCACACCTAGGGGGATACCGGCGATGACGGCGACGACGATGCCGATGAGCAGCGAGCCGGGGACGTTGCGGCAGGCGAGGGCGACCGTCACCAGGATGGAGATGATGCCGACGATGAAGGTGGGGGAGGTGATGTCGCCCAGACCGACGAGTGTACCGGCGCCAGCGGTGATAATGCCGGCATCGCACAGGCCAATCATGGCGATGAACAGGCCCAGACCCACCGAGATGGCGTGACGCAGGACAACCGGGATGGCGTCCATGATGGCCTCGCGCAGGCCACAAAGCACGAGCAGCAAGATGACGACGCCCTCAAGGAAGATGACGCTCATGGCCACGTGCCAGTCACCGCCGCAGACGGTGGTGGTGATTCCGGCGATCATCGCGTTGACGCCTAAGCCCGACGCGCAGGCGAGCGGGCGGTTGGCGAAGATGCCCATGCAGATGGTCATGATGCCGGCGCCCAGGCAGGTGGCGCAGGCGAGCGCTCCCGCATCGATGCCAGCGCCCGAGAGCACCGCGGGGTTGACGGCGATGATGTAGGCCATCGCCAGGAATGTTGTCAGTCCGGCGCGGAGTTCGGTCCCGATTGTGGACTTGCGCTCGCTGACGTGAAATAGTTCGTCCATGCATACCCTTTCCTTGTTCGGCCCCGAGTTTAGGCCGATTGACACGAACTCACCCACTATAGCCCCTTTACGACGCTGTTGTTCCTCGCATGTTGATGTTCGGCGCTTTGTAGCAGACGGACGGTATTTTTCGCATGAAAATGTGTGGGTACCGTATACTTAAGCGGTTACAACGACCCCTATGGAGGAACGTATGATTAAAGAGCTTTGCCACGACGAGGCTATCCTGTCCCAGCGTTGCGAGGTTGCGACCGTCGAGGACGAGTCGGTCGCACAGGACCTGATCGATACCATCAAGTCGCTCGACGATGCCGGCTGCCTTGCTGCCAACCAGATTGGCGTCACCAAGAAGGTTTGCGTCTATCTGGACGACGCCGGCGAGCCCCACGTGCTCTACAACCCCCGTCTGGTGTTTGGCCTGGGCGCCAGCAAGATGGAGGAGAGCTGCCTGACGCACGAGGAGGTCACCAAGTCCACGCGCTATATCAAGTGCAAGGTTGCCTTTGACCAGATCGTCGATGGCAAGATGAAGGAGTGCCGCCGCGACTACGCGGGCTTTGAGGCGCAAATGATCCAGCATATGATCGACCACTGCCAAGGTAAACTTGTCTAGGGTGACCACAGCACCGCACTTCGCCTCTTTTGGCCCGGGCATGACATTGTTGTCATGTCCGGCTTTTGTGTTTAGCGCTCCTTTGTCTGGTGACAATAAGCTTAGCAAGAACATTGAGCTAGGAGGCGCTATGTGTACAAGCATTCGATTTACCGATAATTCTGGTCACATGTATCTAGGCCGCAACCTAGACTGGAGCTTTGACTACGGCCAACAGGTTCGCGTGATGCCGCGCGGGTTCCACGTCCCGTATTCGTTTATCGACGATGCGTCGGCGGCGCACGCGGTAATCGGCATGTGCATCGATTACGAGAACTACCCTATGTTCTTCGACTGCGGCAACGATGCGGGCCTCGCCGTGGCGGGTCTCAATTTCCCGGGTTATGCCGAGTATGCCGAGGGCCCTGTCGACGGCAAGAACAATATCGCTGCCTATGAGTTTCCCCTGTGGGTGGCAGCGACGTTCTCGACGGTCGATGAGGTCGAGGCCGCGCTGTGCGATACGGTGATTGTCGCCAAATCTGCCGGAGAGGGGCTGGGCGTGTCACTGCTCCATTGGATTATCGGCGACAGCCAACGCAGCATCGTGGTCGAGATGATGGCTGACGGCCTGCATGTATACGACGATCCGGTCGACACCCTTGCCAATCAGCCGAGCTTCCCGTGGCATATGGAAAACCTACGCACCTATATCACCGCCACAAGCGATTTTCCGCAAACGGCGACGTGGCGTGGCGCCGAGCTTAAGCCCTATGGAGCCGGTGCCGGCATGCGCGGCATTCCGGGCGATTGCTATTCGCCGAGCCGTTTTGTAAAGGCGGCGTACCTCAATGCCAATTACCCGCAAAAGGAGAGCGAGACCGAAAACGTCGTCCGTATGTTCCGTTCACTCGAGGGCGTGGTGATGATCGAGGGAGCGTCCAGGATGGGCGACGGCAAGTTCGAGAAGACCATCTACACCGGATGCTTTAGCGCGCGCACGGGCAATTATTACTACGCGATGTATGGGGATCCGTCGATTCGCTACGTGAGCCTGATGGATGCCGAGGGCGCGAGCCCCGATAGGCTCGTGGTTCCCGAGCCGCGCCGTTCGTAGCCGATAGCTTTACCGCAATGCAAAGCGGCCCTGCATCTCCCGTGAGGTGCAGGGCCGCTGTCGTTGATTTGTGACGTCGCTAGAAGTTGGCGTCGTTGAGTTGTTCACTCTCGAGGCCGTCGAGCTGTTGCTGTTCGGGTGTATCGGCGACGCTCTCGAGCAGCTCGGTGGGATCGACGTTCATGTCTCTACCGGCCTCGTTGCCGTTGACCAAGTCGTCCGAGAAGATATCGACTTCCATTTCCTCGGCTTCTTCGATCTGAACCTCGAGCGGCACCTGGGTGCGCACGAGCTTAACGGCCGGGCGCATGCGGGCAAACAGCGGCACGTACTCGATGATGATGGCCGAGTTCTCTAGACCGTACCAGCGTGCCGGGCTTCCGCAAGCGCGGCGGACGGCGTACTTGATGGCCATGACGCGGTGGTCATTGCGGTTGATGTCCGTTTCGGGGGCGAGCATCTTGCGCAGCATGCAAAAACGGAAGTCGCCTACGTTGCCGCGTGTCTCGTAGATGGAGTAGGTGTGATGCTGCGGCGGCAGCTCACCCGATGCCATCAAGTCGCCAACGATCTGGCGCAGGTAGGCATTAACGCGCTGGTTGACCTTAAAGCCCAGGTCCAGGCGCACGCGGAACAAAAAGTCCGTTCCAAAGGTCTCGACGGAATACTCGTGCGTATAGGGTTCGTCGGTAACGTGCACGTTAATGAACCAATATGCCTTGGCGCGCTTGGGGTGCTTGTCCAGGATGGAATAGAGCACGTCGCGGTCGAGCGTGAGCGGATCGGGGCTGTTGGTGAGGAACACCAGGTTGTCGGCGAGCACGGGGTAGGTCTCGTCATTGCGCAGGCGGTTGAGCTGGTCGATGTACTTGGAGACGGGCAGCAGGATCGTCTGCGTGCGCTCGATGGCGGTGCCGCGACGCCACACATACATAAGGCCAAACAGCAGTGCGGCCAGGAAGATCATCACATAGCCGCCGTCAAAGAACATGGTGAGGCACGAGGCGAAGAAGCACAGCTCAATGGCACCGAAGAGCAGGGCGAAGACGCAGGCGCCCAGCTTGTGCTTGAGAATGCCAGCGATATAGCTCGTCAAAAGCGTCGTGGTCATGAGCATGGTCACGGTAATGGCGAGGCCGTAGGCGCTCTCCATGCGCTCGGAGTTTTGGAACAGCAGCACGATGAAGATGCAGCCGACCCACATGATGTTGTTGACGAGCGGAATATAGAGCTGGCCCTTGGTGTCGCTGGGGTAGTGGATGCGCAGATGCGGCATAAGGTTGAGGCGCGTGGCCTCGGATACCAGCGAGAACGAGCCGGTGATGAGCGCCTGCGAGGCAATGATGGCCGCCACGGCCGAAAGCACGATGGCAAAGGGGCGCAGGGGCTCGGGAAGCATCATATAGAACGGGTTGACGATATCCATCGCGAGCATCTGGGGATTGGAATTGTTGGCGAGCAGCCAAGCGCCCTGACCCAGGTAGTTAAGGATTAGCGCCGCCTTAACAAACGGCCAGGATGCGTAGATGTTGGCCTTGCCTACGTGGCCCATGTCTGAATAGAGCGCTTCGGCGCCGGTCGTCGACAGAAAGACGAAGCCGAGCACCATAATGCCCGAGTGGTTGATGGGCGAGAACAGGAACATGACACCGCGGATGGGGTTGAGTGCGCGCAAGATGGACAGGTTGCCGAGCATGTTGAACAGACCGGCGCCAGCTAAGAACAGGAACCACAGCGTCATGAGCGGGCCGAACAGCTTGCCGATCGACGAGGTACCGGCGCGCTGCATGGCAAATAGGCCACAGATAATGATGATGGTGATGATGATGACGTTGGTCTGGCCGTCGCCCAGCAGCGCATGGCCCCATTCGATGGTGCGCAGACCCTCAATGGCCGTGGTGACCGTGACCGCGGGGGTGAGGATGCCGTCGGCGAGCAGTGCCGCACCGCCGATCATGGCGGGGAGAATCAGCCACGGTGCCACCTTGCGCACCAGGCTAAACAGGGCGAAGATGCCGCCTTCGTTGTGGTTGTCGGCCTTCATGGCGATTACCACGTACTTGACCGTGGTCACGAGCGTCATGGTCCAGATGACGAGCGAAAGCGCGCCCAGGATCATGTCCTCGCTGACGGTACCGATGCCGCCGTTGTTGGCGACGATTGATTTCATGGTGTACATGGGGCTCGTGCCGATGTCGCCATAGACGACGCCGAGCGTTACGAGCAGCATGCCAGCGGAGAGGGGGATGGCTCCGTGCCCGCCTTGACCACGCTGGTCTTGGGGGCTTGTCTCCAGTTTGTTGTGTGCCACGTGGACTCCCTTAGACATCCGGTTATCTGTCTAGGACAGATAATCTTTATGCCGTCTTTATACATACAAGAGCAGTTTGGCACATCAGGTTATTTTAGACAATAATCCCCAGCTGGGGATTATTTATGTACGTAGGTAGCATTTCAAAACAGGGGCTTTTAAGCATGTGCTGTCTGGGCTATGCCAGCCTTGGCGTTTGTGCGTTTGCCGGCGAGTTCGCAAAAAATCGCGCCGCCGATGATAAGCGCGGCGCCCATCAGGCGGACCGGTGTTATGGCTTCGCCCAAAAGGACGGCCGAGAACACGACGGCCGAAAGCGGCTCGAGGTAGCCGACGACCGCGACGGTCTGGACGGGCAGCTTGGCGACGGCACTAAAGTAGAGCAGGCAACCGATGCCGGTGTTGACGACGCCGAGCATGACGACGGCGCGCCAATCAATACTGGCGGCGACGCCGGCGGACAGGAATGAGGGAGCGCCCTGCGTGATGAGCGTGAGGACCAGCGCGGTCACAAAGGCGGCGCTCACCTGGAGCGCGGAGTTCTCGAGGCCTTCGATGTGTGGTGCACCCTTGCTAGCGATGACCATCAGCGCATAGCAAAATGCCGAGGCGATGCCGCAGGCGATACCCGCAATGGGCATGTTGCCGCCTAGACCTTGCGCTGCAATGAGAAAAGCGCCGCAGGCGACGGCGATAAAGCCGGCGATTTTGCCGCCGGTCAGTTTTTCGCCAAAGATGAGTGGGGAGAGCGCCATAACGATGATGGGGCCGCAGTAGTACAGCAGCGAGGATACGCCGACGCCGATCGTCTGGTAGGCGCGGAACAGAAAAATCCAGCTGGCGCCCAGCGCGGCTCCCGAGAGGAGGAGGGCTGCGGCTTCGCGGGGGCGAGATGGCGCCTGCAACTTATGGCGTTGGGTGATGGCGAGAATGGTGACAAGCGAGAGTGCGCCCAAAAACGTGCGTAGTAGCACGATATCCGAGCTCGGCAGCGCGATGGCAGCGGCGATGATGCCGTTGGAGCCAAACAATAGCAATGCTGCTAAGTACGTAAACAGTCCGTTGTTCATGCACTGATATCCCCTCTATATCCGAGCATGTTCACTATGGGTGAACGGGCTATAGAAGAAAAGTGAATATAATGCATAGATAACATGACAAAAGCTCATGCATAGGTGGAGGGTTGCCGTGGAAACGAATGTTCAAAAGATGCAGGTGCTGCTCGAGACCGTGCGCGCCGGCAGTTTTACGCGCGCCGCCGAGCGGCTGAGCTATTCGCAGTCGGGCGTGAGCCGTATGGTGGCCGATCTTGAGGCCGACTGGGGCTTTAAAGTTCTCGATAGAAGCCGCGAGGGCGTAGTGCTTTCTGCCGACGGGCGGCAAGTTATGCCGGCGATCGAGGCGCTCTGTGAGGAATTCACTCGCTTGCAGCGACGGGTGGATGAGATGCGTGGGCTCATGCGCGGCAAAATCTGCATCGGTACGTTTTCGAGTGTGGCGACCCACGTGCTGCCGCCGGTGATTGCGCACTTTCGCGCCGATCACCCGGACGTCGATTACGAGCTGCTGATGGGTGATTACTCCGAGATTGAGCAATGGGTGGCGGAAGGCCGCTGCGACCTGGGCTTTATTCCGCGCGAACCACGCGGCGCCGGCATGGCGTCGCGGCCGTTGGTGCAAGACGAGCTGATGGCCGTGGTGCCAGCGGACTCCTCGCTTGCCGCGGCGGAGGTCGTCTCTCTTGCCGATTTGGCCAACGAGCAGTTTATTCTGCTGGAACGCGGCACCGATGACGAGATTACGCCGCTCTTCCGTCGGGCGGGGCTGGCAGTGCGCTCAAAACTGTCGACCTGGGATGACTATGCGATTATGGCTATGGTCGAGGACGGCCTGGGTGTGAGCATTCTTCCTGCGCTCATCTTGCGTCGCTGTCAGTTCGATGTTGCCGTGCGCCCACTCGAGGGACATCCTCATCGGCAGATCAATGCGATATATCGCACGGCTGACGTTTCGCTTGCGGCGGCTCGTCTCCTTGAATATCTCTAAAGGCGCGTACCTGTTGTCCACTTTGGGACAATCCTCGGGGTTCGGTACGTTTTCTTATGAAATTGAACTTTCGAATGAGGTGCCGCGTTATACTGCTGCCTAAATTGAACTCTGGTTCAATTCGTGTTCTATAAATTGAACTTTGCCAGCAAGGAGGTTCCTGTGGCCCAAGAGACGTTTAGCGATCGCCTGCGACAGGCTATGTCCGATCGCGACGTTCGCCAGTCGGACGTGATCCGCGCATCGGAGATGCTCGGCAAAAAACTCGGCAAGAGTCAGATGAGCCAATATGTGAGCGGCAAGACGATCCCGCGACGCGATGTGGCAGAGCTGCTCGCCCGTATTTTGGAGGTCGATGTTTCCTGGCTGCTCGCCGGTGACGCCGATCAAGGCGAGGCATCATCGCCCCGCAACGTTTCCAAGCCCGAATCCCATCCCTCAGCTCAAATTCCAAGGAGCACCACCATGCGTACTTTTTCTAAATCCACCAAACTCGAGAACGTCCTGTATGACGTGCGCGGCCCCGTCGTCGACGAGGCCGCCCGCATGGAGGACGAGGGCGAGCGCATCCTCAAGCTCAATATCGGCAATCCGGCGCCCTTTGGTTTCCGCACGCCCGATGAGATCATTAAGGACATGCGCCAGCAGCTGCCCGACTGCGAAGGCTATTCCAACTCGCGCGGCCTGTTCTCTGCGCGCAAGGCAATCATGCAGTACTCGCAGATCAAGGGCCTGCCCAATGTTCAGATGGAACACATCTACACGGGCAACGGCGTGTCCGAACTCATTCAGCTTTCGATGAACGCGCTGCTCGACAATGGCGACGAGATTCTGATCCCCAGCCCCGACTATCCGCTCTGGACGGCGTGCGCAACCCTTGCCGGCGGTCATCCCGTGCACTATCTGTGCGATGAACAGGCGGATTGGTATCCCGACCTGGAGGATATGGAGTCCAAGATCACGAGCGCGACCAAGGCCCTCGTCATCATCAACCCCAATAATCCCACGGGCTCTGTCTATCCGCGCGAGGTGCTCGAGGGCATTGTTGAGGTCGCGCGCAGGCACCAGCTCATGATTTTTGCCGACGAGATCTACGACCGCCTGTGCATGGACGGCTACGAGCACGTCTCCATTGCCTCGCTCGCCCCCGACCTGCCCTGCATTACGTTTAGCGGCCTGTCGAAGTCGCATATGATCGCGGGCTATCGCATTGGCTGGATGGTGCTTTCGGGCAACCAGCGCTGCATGAGCGACTTCATCATGGGCGTCAACATGCTCTCTAACATGCGCCTGTGCTCCAACGTGCCGGCTCAGTCGATTGTTCAGACGGCACTCGGCGGCCATCAGTCGGTTAACGACTACATCCGTCCCGGCGGTCGTGTCTACGAGCAGCGCAACTTTGTGTATGAGGCACTCAGCAAGATCGATGGCATCTCGGTGGTCAAGCCGCGCGCGGCGTTCTATATCTTCCCCAAGATGGATGTTAAGAAGTTCAACATCACCGATGACGAGCAGTTTGCCCTCGATCTGCTGCACGAGAAGAAGATCCTCATCACGCGCGGCGGCGGCTTTAACTGGGGCGAGCCCGACCACTTCCGCATCGTGTACCTGCCGCGCATGGAAGTGCTCAAAGAGTCGCTCGAAGACCTCGCCGACTTCTTCGATCATTACCGCCAAAGCTAATTAGTTCCGCCGTTCTACCTGGCCACCGTCGACTTGCCCGAACCCGTCGAGCCTACAATCGCCGTGGTCTGGCTACGGCGACAGGCAAAGCTCAGGTCGCACAGGGTATCCTCGTCGGCATCGTCAAAACGGAACGACATGTGGTCGAACACGGCCACCGCGTCGGCACCGTCAACAGACTCCGCCGCGCACGTGTCCAGCGTGCGCTTGCCGTCCACGATGCTCGGCTCAATCTCCAACACCTGCTGCGCACGGTTCAGGCATGCGGCGGCGCGTGGGAGCGTCAGAATCACCATCTGCGCCGTCATCACAAAGAACAGGATCAGGATCGCGTACTCCAGCACGGCCGAGATGCTACCGATTTGCATGGCGTGGACGCCCACGCGGTTGCCGCCCACCCACAGCACCGCCACCTCGGCGATATTCATCAAAAAGAAGCTGGAGCTGTCGAGACCCACAAACAGGTGGTTGACCTTGATGGCATTGGCCGCGTAATCGCTAAACACCTCGTCCAGGCGCTGCTCCTCGTGGCGCTCCTTGTTAAATGCGCGGATGACGCGCACGCCCACGATGTTCTCGCGCAGCACCACGTTCATGCGGTCGATAAAGCTCTGCAGGCGCATAAAGATCGGCGCGGCGTTGGCAACGGTAAAGACCGCCGCCACCAGCACGATCGCAACCACCACGCCCAGCAGCGTACCCATGGCGGGATCGATGAACCAAGCAAAAATGATGCCTGCCACGGCCAAGAACGGCACCGGCAGCACCAGCTGAATCGTCTGAAGGACAGCTTGCTGAATCACGTTGATGTCGTTGAGCGAGCGCGTGATCATCGAACCCGTGCCAAAGCGCTCAAAGTCGCTGGCGGACAGCTCGAGCGACTTGTCGTACACGGCATTGCGGATATCGCAGGCCACGTTGGCGGCCAGGCGCGCCGAAAGATAGCAGCCCAGCACCGTGCCGCCGCTGGCCATGCCGGTCGCGATAAGCATGTACAGGCCGTTGCGTAATATATAGTCGACATCACCCGTGGTAATACCGGTGTTGACCATGTTCGCCAGCATCGTGGGAACCAACAGCGTACCGACGTTATCTATCAGCACCGCAAACAGCGTCACCGCAATCAGACCGCGGTACGGCCTCATAAACCTCATTAAGAGTCGCATGCGTCCCCCTCGCCCTTATCGTCAGTCTCGTTCTCGGCGGCCACTTGCCGTTTAAATGCCTCGCACTCTTCGTTAAGAACATGGGAGAACTTACCGACCAAGCGCATGATCTCGCACTGTTCCCACGGCTCGAGCGCCTCGAATGCCTGTTGCTCGGCTTTTTGCGCCGGCAACGCGTAGCGCTTGGCAAACCGCACGCCTTCTTCGGTCAGTCGTACAACCTTGTTTTTACGACTGCCCTCGGCAAACTCCAACGTCGCAAGCCCTCGCGCCCTAAGCGTTTTAATCGCCGAATTGATGGTCTGTTTGCTGTAGAACCATTCACTCGTCAGCCGACTCACGGCAACGCTTCCGCCCGCTGCACTCGTGTCGACGAGCATCCAGTAGGCGCAGTCCGAAAGGCCGCAGGCGCGCGAGAACTCCGAATAGATATGGTCGAGTCCATTGAGCAACCGATCGAAGTCGACCAGCGTAACCGCACTATTCATCTATCCCACCATTCAATTGTCCGATTTTTGACCAATTATGTGTCTCTAGATTAGTCCGAGTTTTGACTATCGTCAACAGGCTCTCCGCAAATGCGTGCATTTTTATGGCCTATCGGCAGAAAAAGACCGCCGGCGCGGGGGCGGCGCCAGCGGTCACGTGAAAATCGGGTTTTATTGCCTGTTAAGCGGCGACGGCCTCATAGACCGTAGCGCCCGAGAAGCTGTCATGCAGGCTCTTGCCGGCAATCCACGGCAGCTCGACGACCTCGCAGACCGTGTTGACCAACTCAGAACAGTCAGTAAAGTGGCCCTTGTCGTTGAGGGCCTCGCAATCCTGAACACGCCAATAGCCATCGGTGTGCGTGATGTAGTACTCGTGATCGTTGATCGACACGAAAGCGCGCGTCTTGGAACGCAGCAGCTTCAGAAATCCTTCGAAATCGGTCTCGACGACATCTCCAGCCTGGAACATGATGTTACCTCCTGGCCCGGCGCCACCACGGCGCATTGATAAACGTTGGTACTCCTTTAGTAAAACCTTTATCAGAGGTTATGCGTTCGTCATTTAGGCAAGTGGTAAAAAACCGCAGGGTAGACGGGATAAAACGTTTAACCATCCCATTTGTTTGTCACATTCTGAAGGTACTTTTATGCAAACCTACTTTCCCAATTGGAATCTATCCTTTTGGCCGGGCAATTGACCGTCTATCGTTTGAGCCCGACGGGTATGAACGGGGCATCTGCAACGCCACCGCAAGGAGACACCATGGAGACTATCGAAGCACTCATTCACCGCCGCAGCTGCCGCAACTACAGCGATCGTCCCGTCGAGGCCGAAAAGCTTGCACGTATTATCGAAGCCGGCCAATATGCACCGAGCGGCATGGGCCGCCAGCCGGTGACGTTTGTCGCCGTCACCGACCCCGCGACCGTCGAGCGTCTCTCGCAGCTCAACGCGCAAGTCATGGGCAGCAACAGCGACCCCTTCTATGGCGCCAAGACCGTTGTGGTGGTGCTGGTTGACCGCAGCGTGCCCACACATCTGGAAGACGGCTCGCTCGCCATGGGCAACCTGCTCAACGCCGCCTATGCACTGGGTGTCGATTCGTGCTGGATTCATCGCGCGCATGAGGTCTTTGACTCGCCCGAGGGCCTGGAGCTGCTGGCCAGCTGGGGCCTGCCCGCCGACGGCAGCCTGCGCGGCGTCGGTAACTGCATTCTGGGCTACGCCGAGGACACGCTACCCGAGGCAAAGCCGCGCCGCGACAACGTGGTGTACGTGAAGTAATTAGTTCCGCCGTTCTACCGAACG
>FR878661.1:1549-3782 GCA_000434535.1 Collinsella sp. CAG:166 | reverse complement strand
GGCGGGCTCGTTGACGCTGCGCGGGCCGCATTCACGCCAATCTGACGTTCAATTTCGAGGGCACGACCAGAAGGTCAGCGCCCTTTCATTTCACGTCACCTTGGCGCAAATGCGGCTCGCTCGCTTTTGGCGACTGACATCGAATGAGCCGCTGTCTTGGGCAGCTAAAAAAGCCCCGTCCCAAATTAGCTGCCCCACTCGCAACTTATCCCGCCGATGGAGTTATTGCCGTTTCGCTCGTCTGATTCGCATCGACGTCGTCGCCTTGCTTGTCTTCGTCCTTTTGCACATCGGCGATGGTGGAGGCCGCCGCAACGATACCGCGCTGGGGCGCGACGCTCGTCTGGGCCTGAGCGCCCTCGACAACTTCTGTACCTACATGCGCGAGCTCGGGCGATTTAAACATTGCGTCCAAGTTGGCGCCACCGCCGGCATATCCGAGCGCAGCGAGCGCGATGACGATCACTGCAACGGCGGCCACGATCGGCACGTAGCGATGCCAGCCGGCGGGATTGAGCCCGCTGCGGCGAGCCGCCCCGCGGCTGATGTAGCCGAGCGTTCCGTCGTGCTTGAGCTTTGAGCCCACCACGCGTTTGCGGCCCCACAGCGAGGACTCTGCCTGCATTGCCAAGCGGGCGCTTGCCGAAGGATAGCCGTATTTAGTGCGCTTGAACGAGCCATCAAACCCCGAGGCGTGTTTGCCCCACGTCACCGATGTTGTGCGTCGGTTGACCGGCGCGGCACTCCGCCTTCTGCGGCTCGGTTTTGAAGTCTCAGCCATATGCCCTCGCACGCCGTAACCAAATCGAAACAATAACGCTTTGGACTGTAGCACACGCGTCGCGTGCGGTCACGGGCGCCTCGCTCAACGGTCATCGTCCTTCAGCAAGCGCCACAGCGTTGTACGGCTTATGCCCAGCACCTCCGCCGCACGGGTTCGGTTGCCGTGGAGATGGTCTACAACCAGATGCGCGATATCTCGCTCGGTATCGGCCAGCGGTCGCAGGATATACAGGTCACTTTCAAGCGTCGGGGCGCCAAAGGTTGCGGTCTTAATCACGTCCTCTTGGGCGAACACTTCCTCCGCCACAGCGCGGTCCACCGTGCCCGTCCCCACCAATATATACAGTCGTTCCGAGACCTCGCGGAGCTGCAGATAGTTGCGCGGCCAGCGGTAAGCATCGAGCGTCTTCGTCGCCGCGGCAGACAGCGTGGGCGCTGCCGTCCCAAATGCATCAGCGAGATATTCCAAATAGCGCGCAACCTTCGTCGACGCGGCTCCCTGCTCGGCGATTGCCGGCGCCACGCTCACCGCACAGGCGAAGCGCTCGGTCACAAAGGCGGCTTGATCACTTTCGCCGCCGCCCGGCATGTCATTCGCCGTCAGCACCACATGGCAGCGCGTCGCCAACGCGGTGTCGGCCATCGTGGAGACCAGCTCGCGGAGGCGCTGGGGACCAACCGCATTCCAGCCCTCAATGCAAAGTGTCAGCCCCGTTTGGAACAGCGGCGATTCGGAGCTTTTGAGCACATGGCGCCAACCGCGATCGGTGAGTTCATCGAGCGCAACGGAAACAAAGGGCTGATCGGCAAAAGGGCCGTCCAGATAGAGGCGCTTGGCGATCTCGACCTGGCCCGCTCCCAGCTCGCCCTCGAGCATAAGGGGCACACCGCGTGCGTAGCTCTCGGCGACCGGCGCAGCCACCGAGGTCGCCCCCTCAACGATGCCGTACGCGCTCGATTCGTAGCGGGCCTCAACCTCGTCGGCGTTGAGCCACTCGATGCCCGCATGCGCCGCAGCGCCGCGCACCTCGCGGACCACGACGACCCAAAGGCCCCCGCCCTCTTTGTCGGTGGGGCGAACGGTCAGGCTCAGGCGCGCACCCTCACGCCCCATAACCAGACGCGCTCCGTCTCCTATACGGTCGAGGCGCTCAGCGACAAAAGCCGCCACATCCCGCTCAAGCGCCGCGTCATTCATGGTCGAGATCGCGACGTCCCCATGCGCATCGATTGCCAATGCCGAGGCCCCGGCAGCAGCCAGGGCCTCGGTCAAGATGTTCAGCTTGGCATCGCTATCCATGATTTGCCCCTGTCCGCGACGACATGCAACCGCCGACGGTCGCACAACCGAATGTTTCAAAATTGAACGATATTACTCACCAAACACTATAGGGCAAAAGTCGCCGTCCTGCGAGTATATGAATTGCCCCGCATCGCCATCCTGGCGGGG
>FR878661.1:0-1523 GCA_000434535.1 Collinsella sp. CAG:166 | reverse complement strand
GCGGGGCGATAAGAGCTCTTCGGGACCTATCAACCTGCGGACAAGCCATACCCGCAAGAGCTCCTATCGCTCCACCGCAGGTATGCGCTCGCCAGCACGCAACACGCAAATCAGCTACTTCTCTACCAGATTCCCAGCACGTGCTGCATTCCCAAACTCATGCACGCAATGCCAATCCAGCAGCAAAAGCCCAATGCGATAGGTTTGCCACCCTTTTTGACCAGCTCGACGATATCGGTATTAAAACCAATAGCCGCCATGGCCATCACAATAAAGAACTTCGACAGCTCCTTGATGGGCGCCGTAAAGGACGCGGGAAGCTGAAGCACCGTGGTGATTACGCTCGCCAACACAAAGAACAGCACAAACATGGGAAACGCGCGTTTAAACGAGAACGTGCTTTTGGCGTCGCCTCCGGCCTTGCGTGCCAGATGCATCTGCCAGCACGCGAGGACCAACGTGATGGGAATGATGGCCAGCGTCCTGGTGAGCTTGACCACCGTGGCGCTCTCGAGCACATTAGCGCCGGGATGCATGCTGTCCCAAGCGCTCGCCGCAGCCGTTACGGACGAGGTGTCGTTAATGGCGGTGCCGGCAAACAGGCCAAAGCCCTCGTTGGTCAGTCCGAGCATGCCGCCGAGCGTCGGAAACACGAGCGCCGCGATAACGTTAAACAGGAAGATGACCGAAATAGCCTGGGCAATCTCGCGATCGTCGGCATCGATGACGGGTGCGGTCGCGGCGATGGCAGAACCGCCGCAAATCGACGAACCCACACCCACAAGCGTCGCGATCTTGCCCGGCACGTTCATGACGCGGCAGAGCACGAAGGCGATGACAAGCGAGGTCGAGATCGTCGCCACGATAATCGGCAGCGACTGGGCGCCCTTGGACAGAATCTGGGAGAGGTTCATGCCAAAGCCAAGCAGGATAACCGCGTACTGCAAGACTTTTTTGGACGTATAGGTGACGCCGGCGGCGAGCTGTTCGCGACGATTCTTGGGAAAGACGAGCGCCAGGACCATGCCAAAGAGGATGGCAAATACCGGCCCGCCGACCACCTCAATTTGTTTGCCGAGCAACGTCGCGGGGATAGCGATGATCAGGCAGAACAAGACGCCCTTCCAGCGCTCGCGTACGATATTCGCCAGTTGCATATAGGATTCCTTCTTTCTATTTCACGTTTGCGACGGCTTATGATACGGCAACATTGGGCACAGCCTTGCGCAAACACAAACTAAGATGCCGCAATAGTTCTCAGACACCAGCCGAATTACCCACCGCGGAAAGCTGATTCGCGGCATAATTAACAACTAACATATGAGTGTGATAGAACAGTTGCGAGGCGCTATGGAAGAATCGATGCACGTTAGCGAGCAGGAAACGAGCCTACAGGACCAGTCCTACCACACCATTCGACGCAAAATCGTCTACCTGGACTACAAGCCGGGCGAAAAGCTGGGCGTCAAGCAGCTTTGCGACGACCTGGATATGGGGCGCACCCCTGTGCGCGAGGCACTGGT
>FR878660.1:2093-10291 GCA_000434535.1 Collinsella sp. CAG:166 | reverse complement strand
ATGGTTCCGTGGCCCTCGGAGAGCGACTCGACAACGATGTCCTCAATGCCCAGGTCATCGAGGCAGATGGCGACAGAGCAGACGTCGACGATGGAATCGACGGCGCCTACCTCGTGGAACATGACGGTCTCGGGCGTTTTGCCGTGAGCCTTTGCCTCGGCAGCAGCGAGTACGGAAAAAATGGCGAGCGCACGACGCTTAGCGCCATCGCTTAGCTGCGAGCCGTCGATGATGGCGGTGACGTCCGCCAAAGAACGGTGGTGATGGTGGTGGGCGTGATGATGGTCCTCGTGGCCATGACCGTGGTCCTCATGGTCATGCTCGTGGCAGTGCTCGTGTTCGTGCTCGCCATGGTCATGATGGTGGTGATCATGCTCGTGTGCGTGCTCGGCAGCTGCTTCGTTGCCGTAGAGCCAGGCCATATCGTGATCGTGGTTCTCGAGCTCCTCTGCAAGCTGGACGTCGAAATCGCAGGCGTCGATGCCATGCTTGTTCGCTCGCGTGACGGCAATCGTAAAGCCGTCGACCGGCAGCGTGGCAAGCTGTTCGCGCAGGTGCCCCTCGCTGGCGCCCAGGTCTAGCAGGGCTGCGACGGTCATATCGCCGCTGATGCCCGAGGTGCCGTCGATGATAAGCGTGTGCTGATGGTTGGACATGGAATGCTCCTTAACGGGCGCAGAGTGTGCCGGCGCTTAGATGATTGATAAGACTTGCCTGGTAGGCGGCACCGAAGCCGTTGTCGATATTGACGACCGAAACGCCGCTGGCGCAGGAGTTGAGCATGGCGAGCAGCGCGGCTACGCCACCAAAACTCGCGCCGTAGCCCACGCTGGTGGGAACGGCGATGACCGGACAGCTCACCAGACCGCCGATAACGCTTGCCAACGCGCCCTCCATGCCGGCGATGGCGATGACCACCTGCGCCTGAGCAAGTTCCTCGGCATGCGCGAGCAGGCGGTGCAGGCCGGCGACACCTACGTCGTAGAGGCGGTCGACCTCGTTGCCATAGAACTCGGCCGTCAGTGCCGCCTCTTCGGCGACGGGCAGGTCGCTCGTGCCGGCGCAGGCGACGACGATGCGTCCGTTGCCGGTAGGGGAGGGCTTGCCGCCCACGAGGGCGAGCTGTGCGTCCGGGACATATCCCAGGTCGATGCCGTTGCCGAGGAGCTCCGAGGTGCGGGCTGCCTTTTCGGCATCCAGGCGCGTGACCAGGATGCGCTCCTGGCCGGCATCGCGCAGCGCTTCGATAATGGCGGCGATCTGTTCGGCGGTTTTACCGGCACCGTAGACAACCTCGCCGGCTCCCTGTCGCACCCCGCGCGAAAGATCGAGCTGCGCAAAACCCAGATCGGCGGTTGGCGCCGTCTGGATGCGTGTGAGGGCGACTGCCGGGGCGACTGCTCCGTCGGCAACATCGCTCAGCAATTGCTCAAGATCTCGCTTATCCATATATGTTCCCTTCGACGGTGCAAAGTCTAGCACTCAAGGGCAAGTTTCCGAACACTAAGACAAAATTGTTCGGAAACTATAGGACAGACTGATTCAATTGTTAGACGAATCGACTAGTCGCGCAGGATGATGTCCATGGCGAGCATCAGGTTGCGCTCGTCGATGGCAAACGGGGCGGCTTCGCGCGTCTTGGGCTTGGCACAAAACGCGATGCCCGTGCCCGCGGCCTGAATCATAGGGATATCGTTTGCACCGTCGCCGATCGCGACGGTGTGGGCCATATCGACACCGCACTCGACTGCCCAATCCAGCAGCCGGATGAGCTTGGATTCCTTGGTCACGATGTCTGCCGCTAGCTTACCGGTGAGCTTGCCGTCCACGACCTCCAGGCGGTTAGCCAGGCAAAAGTCGATGCCCGCGGCGGCCACGATCTTATCGGCGACCTCGTGAAAGCCGCCGCTTACCACGCCGACCTTCCAGCCCTTGCTGTGCGCCGAGCGCACAAGCTCCAGCGCGCCGGGGGTAAACGTCACGCGCGCAAAGGTGCGCTCGAACACGCTCTCGTCCAAGCCGGCAAGCAGCCCCACGCGCTCCTCGAGCGCCTGCTTAAAGTCGAGCTCGCCGCGCATGGCGCGCTCAGTGATCTGTGCAACTTGCTCGCCTACGCCGGCTTCCTCGCCCAACAGGTCGATGACCTCCTGGTTGATGAGTGTGGAGTCGATATCCATAACGATGAGGCGTGCAGTCATGGCGGGCCTTTCCGAGTGCAGTTGTATTGGGGCACATTGTCGCACGTGGCGCGCCTTGGCGACGGCCACGGTGCGTCAATTGTTTCGTCTCCGTCAAGTCTTTGGGCAAGAGTTACTTTTTCGCGGTACATCGACGTGGGTGCGATAAGATAGAACGCCATGTCCGGCTGCGCGGTTTACGCAGGCTGGGCAAATCTGTACGACGCCGCCCGGAACGACACGGGGCGGCACAGATCCATAAAGGAGGATCACTGGTATGAGCCAGACCCGTCCCATCGATGAGCATTCCATGCACACCCGTACCTGCGGCGAGCTTCGCTTCGAGAACGTGGGCGAAGAGGTCACCCTCACCGGTTGGGTGAGCCGTCGTCGCGACCACGGCGGCCTTATTTTCTGCGACCTTCGCGACCGCGAGGGCATCACGCAGCTCACTTTCGACCCCGAGCACTCCGACGGCGATGCCTTTAAGATCGCCGAGACCATGCGTCCTGAGTGGCCCATCAAGATCCACGGCGTCGTGCGCGCCCGTGGCGAGGAGACCACCAACACTAAGCTCGCGACCGGCGAGATCGAGGTCCTGACCGACCACGCCGAGGTGCTCAACACGTCCGTCACCCCGCCGTTCCAGATCGAGGACGGCATCGAGACCAGCGAGGACACCCGCCTGCGCTATCGCTATCTGGACCTTCGCCGTCCCGAGATGATGGCCAACCTCAAGCTGCGCTCCGACTTTACCTTTGCCATTCGCGAGGCGCTGCACAACCGTGAGTTCATGGAGGTCGAGACGCCCTCCCTGTTCAAGTCCACGCCCGAGGGCGCCCGCGACTTCATCGTCCCCAGCCGCATCCAGCCGGGCAACTTCTACGCTCTGCCGCAGTCCCCGCAGCTTCTGAAGCAGCTGCTCATGGTCGGTGGCGTCGAGCGCTACTACCAGGTTGCCAAGTGCTTCCGCGACGAGGACCTGCGTGCCGACCGTCAGCCCGAGTTCACCCAGGTCGATATCGAGATGTCTTTCGTGGACCAGAACGATGTCATGAGCGCGCTCGAAGAGGTTCTTGCCGATGCCTTCGGCCGCATGGGTGTCGAGATGCCCACGCCGCTGCGTCGCATGAACTACTGGGATGCCATGGACACCTATGGCTCCGACAAGCCCGATACCCGCTATGGCATGCACCTGGTCGACCTGACCGACATCTTTGCCAACTCCAAGTTCAAGGTCTTCGCGACCGCCGCAAATGAGAAGGGCTCTGTCGTCAAGGCCATCAACGCCAAGGGCGCCGGTGCCTGGGCACGTGCCAAGATCGATAAGCTCGCCGGCGTGGCCTCCACGTTTGGCGCCAAGGGCCTGGCCTGGATCGCCTTCCGCGAGGACGGCTCCATCAACAGCCCCATCGTCAAGTTCTTCTCGGACGAGGAGATGGCGGCTCTGCGCGAGCGCATGGACGTCGAGCCCGGCGACCTTGTGATGTTCGCCGCCGGCCCGCGCCTGCTCTCTGACGAGATCCTGGGCGGCATGCGCTCCCACATGGCCAACGCGCTCGAGATCAAGCGCGAGGGCCACGACTTCCTGTGGGTCGTCAACTTCCCGCTGTTCCACTGGGATGAGGACCGCAAGGCTTACGCTGCCGAGCATCAGCCCTTTACCCTGCCGACCGAGACCGACATCGCCAAGATTGAGGCCGATCCTTTGGCGGCCGGTTCTTGCACCTACGACTTTGTCATGGACGGCTTTGAGGCCGGCGGCGGTGGTATGCGTATCCACAACGCCGAGATGCAGATGTCCATGCTCAAGCTCCTGGGCTTTACCGAGGAGCGCGCCGAGTCGCAGTTTGGCTTCCTCATGGAGGCGCTCAAGTTTGGTGCGCCCCCGATGGGCGGTTTCGCTCTGGGCCTGGACCGCGTGTGCATGCTGCTCACCGGCTCCGACTCCATCCGCGACGTCATGGCGTTCCCCAAGACGGCCAGCGGCTCCGACCTCATGTCGGGCGCCCCGAGTGCCGTTTCCGGCGCCCAGCTCAAGGACGTCAGCCTGCGCCTGATGTAGGCAAGCGGCTACATATTGCCCGTAACGAGGGAAGGACGCGTGCCTTCCCTCGTTTTTTATGGGACGGGGGTGCGCCGGTAACGTACAATAACTACCACGTGGCTGGGTTTGCCGGCCGAATGTGCGATGCCGCGGGAGGGGACATGGTCGAGTTTACAAAGACGATTAAAGATCCGTTGGGACTACATGCCCGCCCGGTTGCGCTGCTCTATGACATCATTGCCAAGCATCGTAGCGACGTGTCAGTCAGCATCGGCGATCGCCACACGGATGGCCGCGATGTCATGGGACTCATGGCTCTCTACGGCGAGTGCGGCGAGGACATCATCTTCCGCGTTTCGGGCGTAGATGAGGCCTCCTGTGTCACATCGATCAGAAATCTCTCGCTTTAAGCATGACAGGGCGTGGTAAAGGATGGTCCTTTGCCGCGCCCTTTTGTTTCGTATAGGAAACTTTTTCGAAATCTGAATGGGGACCCTTTCCAAAAAGTTAACCACGTGTTAGTTTACTATAGCGAACATAGGCGTGGTTAACTTTTACCGCGTCGATGTTGAGGACGAACTGACGTTAGGAGCCACTCATGTCTTGCGGACCGCAGATGCCGGCCATGCCGCTTTCGATGGTAAAAGCGGGCGAAACCGTGCGCGTGTCTCGTGTAAAGGGCAATGAGGATATGAAGCACCACCTCAAGGACCTCGGCTTTGTCGAGGGCAACGAAATCCACGTGGTGAGCTCGAGTGGCGCCAATATCATCGTCACGGTGCTGGGCGCACGCTTTGGTATCGATTCCAAGGTTGCCATGCACATCATGACCGTCGGTTAGTCTGCAGCATTTCATAAAAACCGAAAGGGGGATAAGAGGATGAAGACGTTGGGTGACGTTAAGGTGGGCGAGAGCTCCACCATCGTCAAGCTTCACGGTGAGGGTGCGCTTCGCCGCCACCTTATGGACCTGGGGCTCATCAAGGGCACTTCGTTCAAGGTCGTGAAGGTTGCACCGCTCGGTGATCCGGTCGAGATCAACGTGCGCGGCTACGAGCTTTCCATCCGCAAGGAGGAGGCCGCCGTCGTCGAGGTCCAGTAAGGACTCGCGGCGCATATTTCTGCAGATAAAGTTAGGTTTTTCTAACTTAATGCAGCATCTTTGAAGCACATTATCCAGCCTGCGCGGAGAAGGCAGCGCGGGCACACAAGGAAGAAGGATTGAATGGCGGATTCTCAGATCCATGTCGCGCTGGCGGGTAACCCCAACTGCGGCAAGACCACGCTTTTCAACCTGATCACCGGCGCCAACGGCTACGTTGGCAACTGGCCCGGCGTCACGGTTGAGAAAAAGGAGGCCAAGCTCCTAAGCGACAAGAACGTTACCATCACGGACCTCCCTGGCATCTACTCGCTTTCCCCCTACAGCCCCGAGGAGCAATGCTCGCGCGATTACCTCATGAGCGGCGAGCCCGATGTTGTCGTCCAGGTGGTCGATGCGACCAACCTCGAGCGTAACCTGTACCTGGCGCTTCAGGTTATCGAGACCGGCCTGCCCGTGGTCGTTGCCCTCAACATGGCCGACCTGATCGAGAAGAACGGCGATAAGATCGACACGGACAAGCTCTCCAAGAAGCTCGGTTGTCCGGTCATGATGATCTCGGCTCTTAAGAACAAGGGCATCAAGGAGCTCTTCGAGCAGGTCAAGAAGTCCGCTGCTTCTAAGGGCCAGGTGCCGGAGCACAAGTTCGATTCCTCCATCGAGGACGTTCTGGACCACATCGAGAATAACCTGCCTGCGAGCGTTCCCGCCAACAAGCGCCGCTATTACGCCGTCAAGCTGTTCGAGCGTGATGCGGACGCCTGCAAGCTCATCAACCTCACCAAGGAGAAGGCCGCTCGCGTCGAAGAGCTGGTCGCTCAGTGCGAGCAGGACTGCGACGATGACGCTGAGTCCATCATCACCGGCGAGCGCTACGGCGTCATCGCGCACATCATCGACGAGTGCCTCACCAAGGCCCCGGCCAAGATGAGCACCTCCGAGAAGATCGACCGCGTGGTTACCAACCGTATCCTGGGCTTGCCGATCTTTGTGGTCATCATGTTCTGCGTGTACTACATCGCCGTTTCCACCCTGGGCGGAACGGTGACCGACTTCACCAACGATCAGCTCTTTGGCACCGACGGTTGGTATGTGCTCGGTCAGGGCCGCGATGCTTACGATGAGGCTGTCGAGGCCGCGGGTGACGACGCCGACTCGGTCGACCCGGCACAGTACGGCCCCTATGTCCCGGGTATCACCACCATGGTGCACGACGCCCTCGTGGCGGGTGGCACCGAGGACGGTGGCCTGGTCGATTCGCTGGTCTGCGACGGTATCGTTGGCGGCCTGGGCGCCATCTTCGGCTTTGTGCCGCAGATGTTCCTGCTGTTCGTGATGCTGTCCTTCCTGGAGGACTGCGGCTACATGGCCCGCGTCGCCTTTATCATGGACCGCGTGTTCCGCCGCTTTGGCCTGTCCGGTAAGTCGTTCATCCCCATGCTCGTGTCCTCAGGCTGCGGCGTCCCCGGCGTCATGGCCACCAAGACCATCGAGAACGAGAAGGACCGCCGCATGACGGTCATGACCACCACGTTCATCCCCTGCGGCGCCAAGCTGCCGATCATCGCCCTGCTCATGGGCTCCATCATTGGCGATTCTTCCACCACGGCCGCATGGATCAGCCCGCTTTTCTACTTCCTGGGCGTCTTTGCCGTCATCGCCTCGGGCCTCATGCTCAAGAAGACCAAGCTCTTCGCCGGCCGTCCGACCCCGTTTGTCATGGAGCTTCCTGCCTACCACTTCCCGGCGATCCGTTCCTGGGCGCTGCACGTGTGGGAGCGCTGCTGGGCCTTTATCAAGAAGGCCGGCACGGTCATCTTTGCGTCCACCGTCGTCGTTTGGTTCCTCTCCAACTTTGGTAGCTATAACGGTTCCATTGGCTTCCTGCCTGCGATGGATGGCATCCCCGAGGAGTTCATGGACTACTCCGTGCTCGCCATGCTGGGCAACCTGGTTGCCTGGATCTTCGCCCCGCTCGGCTTTAGCACCTGGCAGGCAACCGCGCTGACCGTTTCTGGCCTCGTCGCCAAGGAGAACGTCGTCGCAACCGCCGGCTCGCTGCTGTCCGTTGCCGATGCCGGCGAGACCGATCCGAGCCTGTGGACCGCATTTGCCGGTATGTTCCCGACCATGGGCGCTTGCGTGGCATTCGGTGCCTTCAACCTGCTGTGCGCCCCCTGCTTCGCCGCCATTGGCACCATCCGCAACCAGATGGATTCCGGCAAGTGGACTGCGATCGCCATCGGTTACGAGTGTGCCTTCGCTTGGGTGATCGGCCTGTTCATCAACCAGTTCTACAACTTGCTTGTTCTTGGACAGTTTGGTATCTGGACGATTGTGGCCATCGTGCTGCTGGTTGCGATGCTCTTCCAGATCTTCCGTCCCATGCCCAAGCATGCATGGACCGACGAGGACGAGACCAACACTGCTTCCGCCGCAGTTTCCGCTTAAGTCCGAATAAGGATTAACCCCTTTCCACGAGCCCGGGTGTCCCAGCGACACTCGGGCTTTTTGGTGGGGGAGATATGGCGTTTCCGCAGATAAAACCGACCAAAATAAACCGTCCCTATTTGGTAGGTGGAGAATGGGGTAAAGTAAGTGGTGGTTAACTAGAGGAGGCTTGCTATGGCACCTATCGATATTGTTGTACTGGCTGTTATCGGTGTTGCGTTTGTCGCGGTATGCGTGCGCATCTACCGCAAGGGCGCCTGCGCCGACTGCGCTCAGGGTGGCGTTTGCACGGGGCATTGCTCCAACAAAAAGACCTGCGCCGCGCTTAAGGGCGTGGACAAAATCGCCGAAGACTTGGGTCGCGGTATTCATTAGCCGACCGGCGTTTGGGCATGTTTGACTGCGGATACGGCAGTTGCTG
>FR878660.1:0-2070 GCA_000434535.1 Collinsella sp. CAG:166 | reverse complement strand
AGTTGCTGGTACGATAGGTACGTCAGCAACTGCCGCCTAGCGGCTCAAATGAAAGGAATCCCGCATGGAGTCCTCCGCCTATCCAATGCTCTTTAGCCCGATCAAGGTCGGTACAACCGAGGTCAAGAACCGCGTCTTTATGCCGCCGGTGTCCACCAACCTGGCCGATCATGGCTATGTGACCGACGACTTGGTCGATCATTACCGTGCCCGCGCCAAGGGCGGCGTGGGCCTCATCATTACCGAGGTCGTGACGGTCGAGCCTACCTATACCTATCTGCCGGGTGACATGTGCTGCTACGACGACACGTTCATCCCCGGCTGGGAAAAGCTCGCCGCGGCCGTCCACGAGTATGGCTGCAAGATCATGCCGCAGCTCTTCCATCCCGCCTACATGGCCTTTAACATTCCGGGCACGCCGCGCCTGATCGCTCCGTCCTTTGTGGGCCCGTCTTACGCCCGCGAGGCACCGCGCCCCATCACGGTCGACGAGATTCACGAGCTCACGCATCAGTTTGGCGACGCTGCCGTGCGTATGCAGAAGGCCGGTGTCGATGGCGTCGAGGTCCATGCGGCACACGCCCACGGCATGCTCGGCGGCTTTTTGACTCCGCTCTACAACAAGCGTACCGACGAGTACGGCGGCTCGCTCGACGCCCGCATGCGCTTCTTACTCGAGGTCATCGCCGAGATTCGCGAGCGCTGCGGCAAGGACTTTATCATCGACGTCCGTATCTCGGGCGATGAGTACACCGATGGCGGCCTGACCCTCAACGACATGATTTACGTCTCGCGTCGCCTGGAGAAGGCCGGTGTCGACATGATTCATGTGTCGGGCGGTACCACCATCAAGCGCGGCTCCGCGATTCCCGCTGCCGGTACCCAGCAGGCCTCGCACGCCGCCTGCTCGCGCGAGATTAAAAAGCACGTCAACATTCCCGTCGCCACCGTCGGCCGCATCAACGAGGCCTGGATCGCCGAGGAGCTGATCGAGGACGGCGCTGCCGACATCTGCATGATGGGCCGCGCCAATCTGTGCGATGCCGAGTTCTGCAACAAGGCCGCTGCCGGCAACGCCGACGACATCCGCCCCTGCATTGGCTGCCTGCGCTGCCTGAACGGCATTATGTTTGGCAAGCGCATCTCCTGCACCGTCAACCCCGATGTTGAGCGCGACGAGGCCGGCTACGAGCCTGCCGCCGAGGCCAAGAACGTACTGGTTGTGGGCGCTGGTCCTGCGGGCATGGAGGCAGCCTACATTGCCGCCAAGCGCGGCCATAACGTGGTGCTCGTGGACAAGCAGGATGAGCCGGGCGGCGAGATGCGCATCGCGGCCGTTCCGCCGACAAAGCAGGAACTCACCCGCGTGATCAAGTACCAGTATCGTCGCCTGGCCGAGGCCGGCGTGAAGTGCGTATTTGGCACCGAGCTTACTGCCGAGGACATTCAGCGTGACTACGCGGGTTACGAGGTTGTCCTGGCTTATGGCGCCGAGCCTATCGCTCCGGCCTTCATGCAGGGCTTTAAGCACGTCATGACGGCTGACGACCTGCTGGGCGGCAAGGCTTTCCCGGGCAAGAAGATCGTCATCGTGGGCGGCGGTACCGTTGGCTGCGAGACGGCCGATTACCTGGCCCCGCTGGTCAACGACCTGTCGCCGGCCAACCGCGATGTCACCGTCATCGAGATGACCAAGACGCTTGCCGCCAACGAGGGCGGTGCTGGTCGCGCGGTGCTCATTACGCGCATGCTCTCCAAGGGCGTCCATGTGTTGACCGAGGCCAAGGTGACCGAGATTACCGAGGATACCATCAGCTACGAAAAGGACGGCGAGGTCCACACCATCACCGGTGCCGATACGCTGGTGCTTGCCATGGGCTATCGTCCCAATACCAAGCTGGCCGACGACCTTGCCGCTGCCGGTGTTGCCACCCACGTGCTGGGCGACGCCAACAAGTGCGGCAACATTCGCGACGCCATCGGCGATGGCTATAAGGTTGCCTGCGAGCTCTAGTTAACCCCTTTGCGCCAATCGATTGCAAAAAGCGGCGGCTGCCCTGTGTGTTGGGC
>FR878659.1:258-2427 GCA_000434535.1 Collinsella sp. CAG:166 | reverse complement strand
GACGGTGGCGCCGGCTGCAAAGAGCGGGCGGTAGAGCATCAAATGGTCGACATGGACGAGTCGTTTTTTGGCGTACTTGGCCTTGGGCTGCGGCGTGGGAAAGTTGATGGTGATAGCATCAAGCTCGCCTGCGGCAAACAGCTGTGGCAGTGATGCAGCGCCTCGGGGCAGGACGAGTGCGTTGGTCAGTTCCTGCTCGCAGATTTTCTGCGCGGCATAGGCGATACAGATGGGTTCCTGGTCCATACCGATAAAGAGGGTGTTTGGCTCGTGGGCCGCGCGCTCTACAAGGTACGTTCCCTTGCCACAGCCAAGGTCCAGGTGAAGGTGTTCAAAGGGCTTGCTGCCAACTGGCGCACAGGCCTCGCGCCAATCTCCGGCATAGATTTCAGGGTTCGTCTCAATCGCATCGGCGTAGCGCTCCAGGCGCTCTTCGAGCACAAAGTTCTTAGGCGTGCGAACGTGGACGGCTCCCATGAGGCTCCTTGGTCATAAGTATGGAACGCTTAGCTGCGCGTTCCGTCAATGGGTTGAAAAAAGGGTAGGCATAGTTTGCCCGAAAGGCGCTGTGCGGCTCGACGGCGAGTCGTCGGTGCCTACAGGCGCTTGAGAATCACATAGCGGTTGAGTTCGCCGCTGCGACCGTCGGCATGGAAGCGCTCAAGCTCACGCACGGGGACCTCGCCGCTCTTGTAGAACGTACGGACGCCGCGTACCAGGTCGGTGATCTGCTGATCGTCAAAGTGGTGGCAATAGCGGTAGGCGTGGCGGTCGTTTTGCCAGCCAATGAGGTGGTCGCCGGCTTCAAACTGCGCGGAATCGTAACCCTCAAACGGCGGGGTGAGCTCGGCGCGGGCCTCGGCGCGAACGGCTTTGCGCGCCATGCGCTCGTCATTCATAAACTCCCAAAAGCTGATGGCGATGATGCCGCCCGGGCGCGTCTGGCGCACCAGGGCGTCGAGCACGCGTACGCGGTACTCGCACGACGGCACGTGGTGCATAAAACCAAAGCAGACCGAGATGTCGGCGAGCGGGGCGTCGAAAAGCACGTCGGGTGTCTCGGCGGGGTTGAGCTTCATAAGGGCATCGAGCACGTCGAGTTCCTGGAAGTGCAGGTTGGGAATGCGCAGGGCGTGACCGTGCGCATCGATAGCCAAATCCTGACACGAGTCAACACCATAGAACTCAAACGGGCAGCTGGCGTCTGCCGAGGGGTTTGCGCCATCGACGCCCTTGGCGGCAAGTGCACCGCCGGCGGCAAAGTTTTCGAATCGCATATTGCCGCAGGCAAGATCGAAGACGCGGACGGGATGCTCGATCGTGGCGACGTCGAGCTGTTCGAGCGCAATGTCCATGGTGCGCACCCAGCCGGGCCACGGGGCCTGGCGCGTATCGGAAAAGGAGGCGGAGTGCTCGCGATAGAACGTATTGTTGAGCTGGATGAGCGATGAGGCGAAATCGCGGTTCACGGCGCGGGACTCCCTCCGTTGGCGGTGCGGAATAAACAGTACGACCATACTACCGTTAACGCCGCAACGGGGACAACCGAGCCGTGGGTCATTGCTTTGTTTGGACACATTTCCGCAGCTCATATGTGCCCGCAACCGCCGGTTGTCAAAAATCTCACTAGAATAGGTGGCATGCTTTTGGCGGTGGCGGATAGATTTTTAACTGTGCAAGGCGCCTTAAGAACAAAAAACGGTCCGGCGGCACGGCTGGCATCACATAGGAGGAACCATGAATGTAGAAACTGCGCAGCGGCTCGCCGACCTTCGTCGCAGCAAGGGTTTTAGCCAAGAAGGGCTGGCGCGAAAGCTGGGGCTGTCGCGCCAGGCAGTCAGTAAATGGGAGCGCGCGGAGAGCTCGCCCGATACCGAGAACCTAATCTCGCTCGCCAAACTCTATGGCGTGAGCCTGGACGAGCTGCTCAATCCGAGCGACGAGATCGAGGACGATATCGAGTTTGAGAACGAGGACCGCGCCCGTCAGCGCGAGGCCGAGGCGGCAGAGCGTGCTCGCACCCATGAAGCGGCGGCGCGCGCTACCGAGGCGGCAACGCAGGCGAGTGATGCTGCGGCCAAGGCGGCACAAGCGGCAAGCTGGAGTGCGCAGGCCGCCAATGCCGCTACGGCGCAGGCGACGAGTGGCACCGCGGTTGGCTCGACTCCG
>FR878659.1:0-243 GCA_000434535.1 Collinsella sp. CAG:166 | reverse complement strand
TTGGCTCGACTCCGGTGAAGGGCCCGTTCCAGTCGTTCCCGTATTGGGCCGTGTGTTGGCTACTGTTCTTTTTGCTGATGTTCCTGTTTGGTGCCGGTCCCTTTGCCGCGCTGATCTTCTTTACGATCCCCATCTATCACTGGGTGGCGCGTGCGCTCGATGGCGATTGGGCGCGCGGGGATATCCAGGTTGGTCCGGCGCCGGCGGTCGCTAGGACTAAGGGGGAGGACGTTTTCACAGCGG
>FR878658.1:375-1324 GCA_000434535.1 Collinsella sp. CAG:166 | reverse complement strand
TGGGCGAGCTCATGCTTCGAGCGGTTCGTGCTGGGGCAAAGACTATCTATATTGGTCTGGGCGGCAGTGCCACCAACGACGGTGGCGCCGGCATGCTGCAGGCGCTGGGCGCGCGTGTGGTCGATGATCAGGGCTGCGATGTCGCCCCTGGTCTCGCGGGGCTTGAGCAGGTGGCGAGTATCGATTTGGCACCGGCGCTTCGGGCGCTGAATAGCGCGCGTATCGTCGTGCTCTCTGATGTCGAGAACCCGCTCGTGGGGCGTCGTGGGGCACTTGCAGTGTTTGGCGGGCAAAAGGGCCTGCCGACAGACGATGTCGAAGCGCTGGGCAGGTACGACAGCTGGATGGTCGGCTACGGCCGCCTGCTCGATGCGGCGATTACCGGGGTGCGGGCTCAGGGGTTGTTGCGCGTGCCCGAGGGCGTGCGGACATTTGGCTCGGTGCTCGGCGTGCCTGGCGCGGGCGCGGCAGGTGGCTTGGGCGCCGCGCTGCTGGCGCTCGGTGCTGAGTTGCGTTCGGGCGTGGAGACGGTGCTCGATCTGATTGGGTTTGACGTGCGCGTGCGCGATGTCGACCTGGTCATTACAGGCGAGGGCAACATGGACGAGCAATCCGCTGCCGGCAAGGCGCCGGTGGGCGTGGCCCGCCGTGCCAATCGCTATGGCAAGCCGGTAGTCGCCGTCGTGGGCGGTCGTGCGGATAATTTGGATGCGGTGTATGGTCAGGGCATCGACTTGGTCCTGCCGGTCTGCCGCAGGCCCATGCCTCTTGACCAAGCGCTCGACCCCCAGGAAGCCACAACCAACCTCATCTGCGCCGGTGAAGCAGCCGTCCGATCCTTCGACCTTGGCCGTATCTAAAACCCATTCCCTCGATAAGTTGCGGTGAAATACGGAGTGTTTTTGCCTTTAAGGTGCCAATTCACTCCGTATTCCACCGCAACATTGAG
>FR878658.1:0-269 GCA_000434535.1 Collinsella sp. CAG:166 | reverse complement strand
TACGTTTAGCCGAGCACCCTCGACCATCCCAGAATATGCGAAAATAAAACCGCAGGTAGACGGCTTGCCGATTTTCGAAAAAGCCGGCTATGGTTGACCCCTGCGGCTTAAACGTAGTAGATAGGCCCTATTCGTGGCACAGCACTACTCCATCCCAAATTGGCACCCCGAGCCCTCGTGAGTTGCCAACAAGCTGTTCGCCCAGTGCTTTATCCGCGCGGCATTTGGAAAATAGCACCACCGCAAAACCCGCGAGTAGCGCTTACTTT
>FR878657.1:2596-2866 GCA_000434535.1 Collinsella sp. CAG:166 | reverse complement strand
AACTGCTCTGCAGGCTCGCTGGCACCGCCACTGCGCAAATCGGCGGCGATCGAGCGCAGCAACGGGTCAATCTGCTCGAGCGACTCGTCGTCCAGGCGCCCCTCCTCCAAATAGCGATGGAGAATGGACAGGCGCTGCCCGATCACATCGTGCACGCGGGCGCGCATACGCAGATAGGCCGCATTGTCGGCAACCTTTTTAACTTCTTCAATCTGGGACTGGAGCTCTTGGCCCGCAAGCTCAAGTAGGTGGTTGGCTTGCGCCAAGCGA
>FR878657.1:0-2585 GCA_000434535.1 Collinsella sp. CAG:166 | reverse complement strand
GGTGGTTGGCTTGCGCCAAGCGATCGTAGGCGTGTGCGTATTCCGTCACGTCCAGTCCGATAATGCGCTCAAAGAGGCGTCCCGAAACCATAACCTCGTCGTGCACAAATAGGCGAATCTCGGCGGGAGAAATCTCGATCACCGCGCGAGCCTCACCAAAACGGTCCAAGTTAATCCGCACACGGTTCCTACTGCTTTCGGGCATTTGCATGCTGAGTTTGCGCAGGTCGTTCCATGTACCGCTCATATCGCCTAGGTCGGTGGGCATATGAAGCTCCACCAGGTTTTTGCGCATGCAGCGGTTCATGAGCAGCGGACGGCCCCTCGGGTCTAGATACAGGATGCCCACGGGAATCACGTTGATGGTCTCGATCGTCGAGAACATGGTGATATCCTCCTGGCGGTTACGGACGTCCATCAAGAGCGCCGCGATGGAACGGAACAGGAAGAACGCTCCCTCTGCGATAAGGACAACGGTCCACGCCGAGCCCATGGCAAAAACCACCGGTGGTGTAACGGCGACAACAAGCGACAGCTCGGCCAGCATGACGGGGCGACGATAGCGCACCATAAGCACCACGCCATAGGCAAAGATTGCAGCATTGAGCCACAGCGCTCCGCCCATTGCCCTGGCGCAAACGTCAAGCGGCGCCACCAGATATAAGCCAGACGACGCGAACAAGATGAGCGCCGAAATAACTAGGTGAAGCACAAGGCTCGCCTCGTAGGCACAAATCACTTTACGGTTATAGGACGAGCGGCGCGATGCGATGAGCGGGACGTGGATCGTCTGCAGACACGCAGCCAGGGCAAAGACAACATCGAGCGCAACGATTTGGGGAAGGATGAGCGGGATCTGCATCGTCACTCACCCGCCCTTGGCATCAAGACGATCATGCGCAGCTGGCCGGGCTCGCCCTCAAGGCGGTATGCCACGTTGCGCCCTTGCAGAGCGCTTTCGAGCTCTTGCGCAGCGGGCGTCTGCGAAAGATCTTCATCATCGTTGGAAAAAAGTGTGGCGCGCAGCTCGACACTGCATCGGTCATGGTCGCCCAAGTGATACATAAGCGCCGGATGGTCGGTGGTGTAGGCAAAAAACGCAAAGTCATACACGCAGTCGTACAGGGCGCTTACCGTACTGGCGTGCAACGGGCGCCGTATGGCGATAATCGAGGCGCAATCGATATCGATGGTGCGCAGGTCGCTTGCGAGCTCGTTGGCAATGAGCTGAATGCGGTCACGATCAAAACCGCTCTCCCCGTGCTGTGCCAACGCGAGCGACCCCTTGCGCTTGCAATAGGCGACGAGCATCTTGGCGCGCTGCAGCATGCGGTAACGCTCGTGCGAAGACGCTTCGTCGGTCAACGGCGGCAGCGAGCTCAGCAGGTCGTACATCCCTTCGAGCGCGCGGGCAAGCGCTTGGTCCACGTCTTGGACAAGCAAGGTCTCGGCCTCTTGATCTGCCAGGTGCGTCTTAAGGTCGTAGTCGGCGGCGAGCAGCTCGTTTTGACGCTGCAGCTCCATGCGACGATGTGCCAGTTCGCGGTTAAGCTCGTTGAGCTCCGACACGTCTTGGGCAAGCAGGGCCGATCCGCCCAGCAGTGGAAAGGCGCGATACATTACATCGGGGTCGGACGCCGCGGCAAAGGCATGGGCGCGGCCGTGTTCCTGGACCCGCAACTCCTCGCGCACGCCTACCGGCATTGGCTTTGACACCGGCGTGGCATAGGCCTCCTGCAAGTCGCGCGTTAGAACTTTGAGGTCGAGCGGCAAGGTGTCGAAGATGCCGGCGATGTCGTGATACGACGGAATGACACCGCAATCGAGACAGATTTCCATCGCCACCACGCACAAGACGCAATAGACGAGCGAGAAGTTGAGCCTCCATGCCCAGGGCACGCGCAGAGCATACGAGATGGCAAAGAATGCGCCACCCAGCAGTACGAGCGCCGCCGTGCCCGAGAAACGCTGGATGCGAAAGGACGAGGACCGGCCAACCAGGATAAAAAAGGCCACGAAGTTAAAAGCCGTCCACACTAAGACGGCGAAATAACCCCAGCCGTACGTGTAATCGTTGCTCCAGGTGTCGCTTGTACGGTCAAAGCGGAAGACCTGCTGGTGAAAATCGTTGGTGAGCACAAATCCGATAAGCAGGATAGCCACAATCCACAGCGCAGCGCAGTAGCGGCGACCCAGGCGGTGTTGCTCCAGGCCCGCAAGGCGCAAACCACACAACTGGTAGAGCAGCGGAATGAGTGTCATGGGCACGTAGTACAGGTACCACAGCACGGTGGCATAGAACGGCGTGAACGACTTGTACTTGAGAATGACTTCGATCATCCACAGGGCGCAGATGGTGGCGATGGCAACAAGGCGGCGGCGCAACACATAGTCCAAACAGCGCAGATAGACCGATACGCCCCAAATTGAAAATATAATTGCAGCGACAAGCAGCGGGAGAGAGCTCGAATGGACGAGCGCACCCACGACCTCTTCGGACACCTCGCTATAGGCGGGCACGGCGTTAGAAAGTTTGTGGTCGAAGGCGAACAGCGCCGGCAAGACTGCCAAAAGCATGAGGAACA
>FR878656.1 GCA_000434535.1 Collinsella sp. CAG:166 | reverse complement strand
CCGGAGAGAAACCCCGTCACGCCCCCGGATTCCCGGTGGGAGTTCTAGACCTTGTCGGCCTTAGTACATACCGCCGCCCTGCTGACCAGCGGTAGCAGCAGCGATAGCGTCCTCAAGCTGAGTGTTCTTGGGCACATCGGAGACGGTGGCCTCGGTGATGAGAATCAGGCTGGCAACAGAAGCAGCGTTCTGCAGGGTGACGCGGCTGACCTTGACGGGGTCGAGGACGCCCATCTCGATCATGTCGCCCCACTCGCCGTTGGCAGAGTTGAGACCCTGGCCGGCGGGCAGCTCGGCAACCTTGTCGACCACGACGGCGCCCTCAAAGCCAGCGTTCTTGGCGATGGTAGCAACCGGAGCAGTCAGAGCCTTCTTGACGATGTCGACACCGATCTTCTCCTCGGGGTCGTCGAGCTCAACGGCGTCGAGCGCAGGAGCAGCGTCCATGAAGGCGACGCCGCCGCCAGCGACAATGCCCTCCTCGACAGCAGCGCGGGTAGCCTGCAGGGCGTCCTCGACGCGATGCTTGATCTCCTTGAGCTCGGACTCGGTAGCAGCGCCGACCTTGATGACGGCAACGCCACCGGAGAGCTTGGCCAGGCGCTCCTGGAGCTTCTCACGGTCGAAGTCAGAGGTGGTGTTCTCCATCTCGCCCTTGATCTGAGCAATACGGGCGTCAATGGCCTCCTTGGAGCCAGCGCCGCCGACGACGACGGTGTTGTCCTTGGAGATGGTGACGGACTTAGCGGTACCGAGCATATCGGCGGTGATGTCAGCGACCTTCACGCCCAGCTCGTCCAGGGCAGCCTGACCACCGGTGAGGACGGCGATGTCCTCGAGGATGCGCTTGCGGCGATCGCCGTAGCCCGGGGCCTTGACGGCGCAGACGTTGAGGGCGCCACGGATCTTGTTGAGGACCAGGGTAGGCAGAGCCTCGCCGTCGATGTCCTCAGCGATGATGAGCAGGCCACGGCCAGCGCGCTGGACAGCCTCGAGAACGGGCATGATGTCCTGAACGCTGGAGATCTTCTGGTCGGTGATGAGGATGTACGGATCCTTCATCACGGCCTCCATGCGGTCGTTATCCGTGACGAAGTAAGCGGAGACATAGCCCTTGTCGAACTGCATGCCCTCGACGGTGTCGATGGTGATGTCGAACGTCTGGGAATCCTCGACGGTGATGACGCCGTCCTTGCCCACGACCTCCATGGCCTCGGCGATCTTCTCGCCGACCTCGGGGTCACCGGCGGAGATGGTACCGACGGAAGCGATCTGCTCCTTGGTCTCGACCGGCTTGGCCTGCTTCTTCATCTCGGCGACGGCGGCGTTGACGGCCTTGTCGATGCCGCGACGGATGGCCAGCGGGTTGGCGCCAGCGGCGACGTTGCGCAGACCGTCGTTGACGATGGCCTGAGCGAGCAGGGTTGCGGTGGTGGTGCCGTCACCCACGGTGTCGTTGGTCTTGGTGGCAACCTCCTTCACCAGCTGAGCGCCCATGTTCTCGATGTTGTCCTCGAGCTCGATCTCCTTGGCGACAGAAACGCCGTCGTTGGTGATGGTCGGAGCACCGAACGTGCGCTGCAGCGCAACGTAGCGGCCCTTGGGGCCCATGGTGACGGTAACGGCGTCGGCCAGAGTGTTGACGCCCTTGGCAAGCTTAGCGCGGGCATCGGTGTTGAACGTAATGTTCTTTGCCATGGTAGGTAATCCTCCAAAAGAAATGTGACTCGCGTCGCCGCTTCCGAGTCCTGTGCGGCGGGCGCGTTCAAAGACGAATCAGAGATTCTGACGAGACTAGGCCTCGACGACGGCGTAGATGTCGTCGGCGCGCATCAGCAGATACTTCTCGCCGTCGACCTTGACCTCGTTGCCACCGAACTTACCGTAGATGACAACGTCACCGACCTTGACGTCCATGGGGATGCGCTCACCCTTGTCGTTGACCTTGCCGGCACCCACGGCAACGATGGTGCCGCGCTGCGGCTTCTCCTGAGCGTTGCTGGCGATATACAGACCAGAAGCGGTCTTCTGCTCGGCCTCGTCGGGCTTGACCAGAACACGATCTGCAAGCGGCTTCAAAGACGACATGCTTGTCTCCTCCTTTTTGGGCCGCGCGGTTATACCACGCGAATTAACCCTTTTTGTTTGCGTACGCGTTGAATGGTACCCACGAATGGCGGGTTATACAACACGGAGTCAAAAAATCTTATTTTTTGGCACTTAGATTTTCTGAATGCCGGGGGCTAACTTAGCGATGGCTCCCGGGGCGGACCGGAGGGCATGAA
>FR878655.1:1423-5518 GCA_000434535.1 Collinsella sp. CAG:166 | reverse complement strand
CGGCGGCACCGTGCCCGGCAACGAGCCCGGCACGGCAAAGTTCTGCTGCCCCGAGGTCGATACGCTGAACGTCTGGCTCGCCGAGATCGTCGACGAGTAGTTGAGCGTGGATTTTCTCCCGTTTAGAGCGCGCTTGAACGCTCAAAGTGGGAGATCATCCACGCTCGTTTTATGCCGATGGCGTGGCACGTGCGTCCGCGTGCTCGCTTGCCTATAACTGCTCGAGCATGGCCGTGCAGCCGGCGAGCACATCGCGGTAGGTGGCATCGAAGTTGCCGGTGTACCAGGGATCGGCCACGTCGCCGGGGCGATCGGTCCAATCGAGCAGGCGCGAGATCTTGCCATCGGGGTCGCTGCCAAAAATGCGACGCAGACCTCGCGCGTTCTCGGCATCCATATAGACAATGTGGTCCCAGTCACCATACTCTGCGCGACGCACCTGGCGGGCGCGGTGCGCAACGACGGGAATTCCGACTTCACGCAGCTTGGCAACGGTGCCACGATGCGGCGGATTGCCGATCTCCTCGGTCGATGTCGCGGCGGAATCAATGGCAAACTCCGCCTCGCGCCCAGCGCGGCGCACGAGCTCGGTAAACACCGACTCGGCCATCGTCGAGCGGCAGATGTTCCCATGACAGATAAACAGTACACGTTGCATATGCGGTTTCCTTTCGATTGCCATCATCGAGCTCTAGTATCGCATCTACGCCTACGCCTACGCCTACGCCTACACTCTCGCCCGCCTGCGCTCCCAGCGACCCAACTTAATCGTCACCAGCGTGAGCGCCCAGGCCACAAGCGAGAACGCGGCGCCCACTGCGCCCACGTACGCAATGCCAACACTGCTTACCACGGCGCCGCCCACCGCGGTGCCAAACGAGATGCCGACGTTAAACGCCATGGGCTCAACCGAACTTGCGAGTACCATCGACTTGGGATGGCGGCTGCGCGCCACGTCCATAAAGTGTGTGATGCACGAGACCGAGAACAGGTACATGAGCATCGCCAGGCTAAAGACAAAGACAAGTGCGAGCGGCATGGCAGCGCCCACGGCAAACAGCCCAAACAATGCTGCTGCCTGCAGCACAAACGTCACAAGCAGCGCCTTCATGCCAAAGCGCGCATCGATCCATCCGCCCAGGATGTTCGAGATCAGGCAGAACACGCCGTAGGCCATAAGCGTTGTACTGGCTTCGACCGTGCCCATGCCCAGCACCTGCTCAAGATAAGGCGTCACGTAGCCGTAAAACACATAGACCGAGCCCACGCCAAACAAAAAGATAAGCATGCCGGTGATGATGCTCGGCTCGCGCAGCAGACCCGCCTGCTCGCGAAAGGTGGCGGGCTCGTCGGTTTGCCCAGCGCGCGGCATAAACGCCACGAGCGTTCCGCAGATCAAAACGGCAAAGGTCAGCGTGCCGTACATGGCAACGTGCCAGTCGAGCGTGTCGGCCACAAACTTGCCGATCGAGGTCACAAAGACCATCGCCACGGAAAACGCACCATATACTACCGAGATGGCAAGCGAAGTTTGCTGCGGGGACAGAAGCTCGGGGATGTACGTCACGCCCACGGCGAGCAGTGCGCCCGAGACGGAGCCCAGGATGATGCGCGAGATAAAGAGCACCTGGAAGTTGGGCGCCAGTGCCATAAACAAATTGCCAAGCACAAAGACGATGCTGTAGCACACGAGCAGCTGGTAGCGGCGGAATCGACCCGTGCTGAGCGCAAGCACCGGCGTCGCGATGGCGTAGACCAGCGCGAACACGCTGATGAGCTGGCCCGCAGTGGCGAGTGATACGCCGAGTTCCGTCGCCAGGTCGCTTTCGATGCCGATGACCACGAACTCGGAGCAGCCGAGCGAGAACCCCAACAGCACGAGCAGCGCCAGGCAGAGCTTGGTGCGCGCAGGGGAGAGCGCGGCGGCGGTTGACTTACTTTTAGGCGTGGTTGCGGCGGTCAAGGTTGTCACTCCAATGTCGCATGAATAAGCGGGATTCAATCCCTGCAACTCTAACAGAATGTGACAAAGGGGCAGTCCCTTTGTCACATTGCGCTGCCGGCCAGTCGCCTAAACCGTCACAACATTCGATGAAAATCTCGAATTCGAGGAAAAGCGTCGAATGTTGTGACGGTTTTCGTGTCCGGCGCGGGTGAGCTTCGGTGTCGTCTGGGGGTATAAGGCTAGCGAGTGTTTATTTGCGAGGCCTAAGGGGCGCCCCGTATGGATATCGATAACTTTGAATGGTGGTATAGCGAGGGTGAGGCTCCGGACGAGGAGTGGGACGAGCCCACGCCGCGTGACGTGTCGAGCGACGAGGACGAGACCGGCAACGACGTCGCCGCCGACTCGGACGCCGCCCTCGACCCCGTCGAGCCCCTGACCTTCGAACAAGCTTGGGCCCAGGCCGAGGCAGACGAGGCCAAGGCCGACGCTACGGCCACGCTCGGCGAGCCGGCCGACATGTCGATCTCGCCGGCAAAGACCCCGCAGCCGCGCCACACCATCGATCCCGACAGCACGGCATCCTTCAGTATTCTCGACGTGCCCTCGCAGGGCGCCCAGGCGCCCGCGCCCACACGTCGCCCCAATCTGACTCGCGAGGAAGATGCAGGACGTCGCTCTCCGCTCGGCCCCATCCTTATTGCCTTTATGGCCGGCGTTATCGCATGCTCGGTAATTGGAAACGTCTGGAGCCATGTCGAACAACAGCGAAAAGACGCCGCCAAGGTCGAGATGTCTGTCGAGCAATCGCTCGGTCGTACGCGCTCGGTACATGTGTCGGTCGAGGTCAAGGACGGCGCGACGTGGGACACCGCGCGCGGCGACAGTCAAATGCTCATCCACATCGTGGGGCGCACGCTCAAAGGGCAGACGATTGACGAGTACCAATACGTCAATTCCGCTGGTGACGGCATCGAACTTAAGCCCGGCGACTACGAGCTCACCGTCGATGAACCGCCCGTCGCCACCGATGGCACGCGCTTCCGCGCCTCAAAGCGCATGGTTCCCGTGAGCTTTAACTCGCAGGCGCCCGATACGGTCGACAGCACGCCGCAGGGCGGATTCGACCTTTACGCAATTGCTCAATAACTGCGCCTGCCGCTTCTCCTTGCCGCCAAGAGTGGCACAATAGCCCTCGACACTATTGTTTACTTTTGGAGGAAGTAGCATGTCCACCGTCACCACCATCAAGCGCGGCGGCCTCACCGCGGCCATCGATTCCATGGGCGCCCAGCTCACGAGCCTTGCCCTCAACGGCAACGAGTATCTGTGGCAGGGCGACCCCGCCTTTTGGGGCAAGCACGCGCCCATCCTGTTCCCTATTGTGGGCTCGCTGCGCAACAACACGGCAACGTCTGCGGCCGGCACCTGCGAGATGCCGCGCCACGGACTCGCGCGCATTGTCGAGCACAAGCTGGTCGAGGTTTCGGAGGACGGCTCCTCGGTAACGTACGAGATCACCGATGCGCCCGAGTCGCTCAAGGCGTTCCCGTTCCACTTTAAGCTCAACATGACCTATGCCCTGACCGGCGACGCCACCCTCACGCAGACCTTTGCCGTCACCAACACCGGCGACGTGGACCTGCCGTTCTCGGTGGGCGGCCACCCCGCATTTAACGTGCCCGTCCCCGGTGCCGAGGACGAGGCGTTCGAGGATTACGAGTTGGCGTTTACTGAGGCTTGGACCAACGAGGCTCCCATCATCACGCCCGACGGTCTTATGACGTTCGAGGGTAGCTACAAGGCTCCCGATAACTCGGACGTGCTGCCCATCACGCACCGCAGCTTCGATAACGACGCCATCATGTTCACCGATACCCCGGGCTCCACGCTCACGCTGCGCGGCCGCAAGTCGGGTCACGGCGTCAAGATCGACTTTGAGGGCTTTAAGTACATCGGCGTGTGGTCTGCCGCCAACGACGCTCCGTTTGTGGCGCTCGAGCCCTGGACCGGTCACACCACCATGGACACCGAGGACGATGTCTTTGAGCACAAGGCCAACACCATCACCTTGGCTCCGGGCGAGACGGACAAACGCACCTTTAGCGTTACCCTGCTCTAGAGGTTCCGCCGTTCTAACGAACGGCGGG
>FR878655.1:0-1406 GCA_000434535.1 Collinsella sp. CAG:166 | reverse complement strand
CGGCGGGCCGGTCGACGCTGCGCGCCACCCAGAGTGACAATTTGTCATTCAAAAGGCAAGGCATGACCAGAAGGTCAATGCCTTGCCTTTTTCATGCCTAGTCGTTGGGGACGTTCTTAAACGACTAGTCATTAAGGAACGTCCCCAACGACTACATCCAATCATTCCGTGCGGGTTATATGCAGGTTTGCCTGCGCACGCTATCATATATGGGTTAGACCGCAATTATGTACCCCATACGCGAAGGGATGCGCATGTATCTGAAGATCGACATGTTCTAGCTGGGCTTACCCCCGCAGCGGCGCCCCGCGTCCCATCAATTCTGCCGATTTTCACCTTCACGCATATAAAGGAGTCCGTCATGCGCGACAAGCTCGAAAAGATCATCAAGGCCTACGAGGAGCTCGAGAAGAAGCTCTCCGACCCGGCCGTCGCCTCCGATATCAAGGAGTTCACGCGTCTCAACAAGGAGTACGCGCACCAGTCCGACCTCATCGCCGCCTCGCGCGAGTACATCGGTGCGCTCGATGACATCGAGGCTGCCAAGGAAATGCTGCACGATACCACCGATGCCGATGAGAAGGAGATGCTCCAGATGGACATCTCCGAAAACGAGGCCAAGCTCCCCCAGCTCGAGGAAGACATCAAGTACATGCTCATCCCGAGCGACCCCAACGACGACAAGAACACCATCGTCGAGATCCGCTCCGCCGCCGGTGGCGACGAGGCGGCCATCTTCGCCGGCGACCTGTACAAGATGTATCAGCGCTTTTGCGAGTCGCGCGGCTGGAAGACCACCGTGCTCGACTCCAGCCCCAGCGAGGCCGGTGGCTTTAAGTCCATTGAGTTCAAGGTCGAGGGCGACCGCGTCTACTCCGTTATGAAGTTCGAGTCCGGCGTGCACCGCGTCCAGCGCGTTCCCAAGACCGAGTCCCAGGGCCGCATTCAGACCTCCACGGCTACCGTCGCCGTACTTCCCGAGGCCGAGGAGATCGACGTCCAGATCAACCAGTCCGACCTGCGCATCGACACCTACTGCGCCTCCGGCCCTGGCGGTCAGTGCGTTAACACCACCTACTCCGCCGTGCGCATCACCCACCTGCCCACCAACACCGTGGTGCAGTCGCAGGAGCAGCGTTCCCAGATCCAGAACCGCGAGGTCTGCATGCAGATGCTGCGCGCCCGTCTGTACGAGATGGAACTCGAGAAGCAGCAGGCAGAGCTCGGTGCCGAGCGCCAAAGCCAGATCGGCCACGGCAACCGTTCCGAGAAGATCCGTACCTACAACCAGCCCCAGGACCGCGTGACCGATCACCGCATCGGTTTCAACTCCACCTACAACGGCGTCCTTCTGGGCGATCAGCTCGGCACCGTCATCGAGGCGCTCGCCGCCGCCGAGCGAGCCG
>FR878654.1:11379-14066 GCA_000434535.1 Collinsella sp. CAG:166 | reverse complement strand
AACGCGCGCCGTATTCTCATCAATCGCAACCGGCGTTGGTGTCGTCGTCGCATCCTCGGCGCGCACGGGGGCTGCGCCGTGAAAAACTGCGGCGGTGAGGCTAATCAGAATGAAGATCAGGGCCGCCATACCCAGCGACCGTGAGCGGTGTGCGTTCATAGTTGTCCCCTAATTCCTACAACACAGTGTGGAATACGGCGAATCGTCGGATCGAACACAAGCCCCAACATCAACGAGAACCTACCTAGCGCATTGTAAGAACCCATTGGGGAGCGCCTTCTAAGACGGTTCGTCTATGCCACATGCATAAAATATAATATAGATATCAATCATGTAAACCGCAGGTCAATAGGTCTTTTAATTTAATACCAGTTGATATTTACCTGTTAACAGTTTTGTATCATACCAGCTATATTCAGTGGAATTATGTATATGTTTAGACAACTTAACTTTGACCAGAAAGCCAATCGGAGGGGATAGCCGCCCCCACCGTGGTGCAGGCGAACCTGTCCCCCTTGCACCAAAAAGGGCGCCGACCATCGCGGTCGACGCCCTTTCTTATTGGCGGTTATAAGCCCCAGCGCTTATTTGTTGACCTGGCCGGCGCGGACGGCAGCCTTCTTGCGGTCGGTGGCGTTGAGCAGACGCTTACGCAGGCGGATGTTCTTGGGAGTAATCTCGACCAGCTCATCGTCGGCGATGTACTCCAGCGCCTCCTCCAGCGAGAAGGTGCGGGGCGGCACCAGCTGGACGGAGATATCGGAGGTCGAGGAACGCTGGTTGCCCAGGTTCTTGGTACGCGCGATGTTGACGACCATGTCGCCGGCCTTGCTGCGCTCGCCCACGATCATGCCCTCGTAGCACTCGGTGCCCGGCTCAACAAACAGCTGGCCGCGCTCCTGCAGCGTACCCAGAGCATAGGCAACGGCCTTCTCGGTGGTCATGGAGATCATGGCGCCGTTCTGGCGGTTGCCGATCTCGCCGGCGTAAGGACCATACTCCAGGAAGGTGTGGTAGAACACGCCCTCGCCGTGGGTGACGTTCATGATGCGGTTCTTAAGGCCCATGATGCCGCGGGTCGGGATCTTAAACTCAAGGTGCGTCACGATGCCCGAGGTATCCATGCTCGTCATGATGCCGCCAGAGGTACCGAAGACCTCAACGACCTTGCCCGAGTACTCGTCCGGGCACTCGACGACGGCCTGCTCGACAGGCTCCATCTTGTTGCCGTTCTCGTCCTTCTTAAACAGAACGCGGGGACGGCCGACCTGGAACTCAAAGCCCTCGCGGCGCATGGACTCCATCAGGACGGACAGGTGCAGAATGCCGCGACCCGAGACCTCGACGCCGCTCTTGTCCTCGAGCTCCTCGATCTTCATGGTCACGTTGTTCTCGGCCTCGTTGAACAGGCGCTCCTTGAGCTGACGGGCACCCACGATGTCGCCGTCGCGGCCGACGAGCGGGGAGGTCGAAGCCTCAAAGACGATGGACAGGGTCGGCGGGTCGATCTCGATGGGCTCGAGCTCGACGGGGTTCTCGGGGTCGGTGTAGACATCGCCAATATCGGTGCGGTCGATGCCCACGACGGCGGCGATGTCACCGGCGCCGACTTCCTGGCACTCGGTGCGGCCCAGGTAGTCGAAGGTAAAGAGCTGCTTGACGGTAGAGGTGGCGCTGGAGCCGTCGTTCTTGACAACCAGGATCTGGTCGCCCTGGTGGATGGTGCCGGAGTACACGCGGCCGATGCCGATACGACCAACGAAGTTGGAGTGGTCGATGGTCACGCACTGCATGGCCAGCGGGGCGTTCTCGTCAACCTCGGGAGCGGGCATGTCGTCGATGATCATATCGAGCAGCGGATACATGTCCATGTTGCCGTCGTTGGGGTCAAGGCGGGCAAAGCCATTCATGGCGCTGGCGTAGACCACGTGCTCCATGGCGAACTCAAGCTGGTCGTCGGTGGCACCCAGGTCGGCCATGAGGTCCAGGCAGTCGTTGTAGGCCTTCTCGGGGTTGGCGCCCGGGCGATCAATCTTGTTGATGACGATCATGATCTTGAGGCCGGTGTCGATAGCGTGACGCAGCACGAAGCGGGTCTGGGGCATGGGGCCCTCAAAAGCGTCGACCAGCAGCAGGGCGCCGTCGGCCATACGCAGCACGCGCTCGACCTCGCCGCCAAAGTCGGCGTGGCCCGGGGTGTCGATGACGTTGATCTTGACGTCCTTGTACTCGATAGAGATGTTCTTAGCGAGAATCGTGATGCCGCGCTCGCGCTCCTGGTCGTTAGAGTCCAGGACGCGGTCCTCGACCTGCTGGTTGGCACGGAAGGCGTCCGTGGCACGCAGGAGCTTGTCGACCATCGTCGTCTTGCCGTGGTCGACGTGGGCGATGATGGCGATGTTCCTCAGATTGTCTACGCGCATGTAGTTCCCCTATCTTCTATCCATATACAAACGGCACGCGTATGCGGCCCGCCCAGCGATACAACGCTCAGCGGGAATATTGAGCCTTTTACCGAAAACTCGTTTATTTTAGCGATTTTAGATGAGAGGGGTTTCCTCACCTGCAGGTTCAGGGTCGCTCCACATAAAACCATCGCCGGCGCCCATGCCCTCATACAGCACATATGCCGAAAAGCCGCTCTCGAGCGTCGTCTCGAAAAAGCTCACGAGCAGAGCGTCGTGGTA
>FR878654.1:9585-11362 GCA_000434535.1 Collinsella sp. CAG:166 | reverse complement strand
GAGCGTCGTGGTAGCCGCCGTCAATCTCGACGCAGCCGGTATAGCCGATGGCATAGCGGACGATACGGCCCAGGCCCTCGTCCTTAAGGCCCATCTTGTGCTCGGAGATAAAGTTGGTGGCCGCCTCCAGGCACGCCTCTTCGCCGTCCTCGTCGAGCGCCGCCAGATATCGGTTGGAAGCAGCGTCCTCGATTGCCACAACTACGCCCGGATTCTCGCCGGCGGCAAGGTCGTCCAAGAACGCACCAATCAGGTCACACACCATGGCGTCGAGCTCGGCGGAGACGTTACCGGCGTCCTGCATATCCTGTGCCATCTTTAGACCTTCCCATCGAGTCTGGCGTCATTACAGTTCTTGTGCCTCGGCGGCGATCTTAGCGGCAGCGTCGCGGGTGCGCATCATATCCATCGCGCGCTTGTCGAGCACCTTGATCTGACTGGTCAGCATGACCGCATCGACCACACCCCAGATCACGAGGCCCGTAGAGATCGAAAACCCAAGCGCACCAACTGTACCACGAAGGCGCGAACAGATTGCCGCGACAAGGGCGGAGATGACAACCATCTTGATAAACGAGCCGCGGCGCTCGCGAAGCGTGCGGGCCTGCGTCACATAGGCAATGCGAGCCGCCTCAGAAGCCTCCGAGCGCATCTGGGCCTCGCGGGCGATCGCAGCCGCCTCAGCCGACACACCGCCGGCCATCAGCGAACGCTCCGCATCCTGGCCGCCCCGCATTTAGAAGTCATCGGGGGAGAGCGTATGGACGAACTCGTCGAACTTCTCGAACTCCCGCTCGTCGTCAACTTCCTCGGCATGGGCAGAAACGGTGCCCAGGCGATTCATGATGTCGTCCTCAACAAACATGGGGGCATTGCTGCGCACGGCAAGGGCAATGGCATCACTGGGACGGGCATCAATCTTGCGCTCGTCACCATCGGCCAGTACGACGATCGTCGCGTAGAACACCGGCGGCTCGGCGCGAACGATCTCGATGCGCTCGAGCTTGGCGCCCAGGGCGCCAACAGTATCGAGCAACAGGTCATGGGTAATCGGGCGCTCGGCGCGGCCGCTATCGATGCCACGGCTAATGGCAGCGGCTTCAAACGAACCAGTTTGAATGGAAAGGGAACGCAGTGGCGCGGGCGAGTCCGATTTGCTGCAGCGCTCGCGAAGCACGATAAGCGATGGCACGGGACCGGCGGCCATGACGATGGTCTCTATGTCGACACGAACCATGGAACACCTCCGGTACGTAGCGGTTAACACGCGGCAAGGTCGCCGCATTGAATAGCTATACTACCCAATCTTTCGCACAGCACACAAAACCAAAATGAGATTTATCGCAGACAAGAAAAAAGCCCCGAGGCAACGCCCCAGGGCTCTTCACAGTTTTGATGGTGGACCTGACAAGATTCGAACTTGTGACCTCCCGGTTATCAGCCGGACGCTCTAACCAACTGAGCTACAGGTCCATCATGGTGGAGGTTAGGGGGATCGAACCCCTGACCTCAGGCTTGCAAAGCCCGCGCTCTCCCAGCTGAGCTAAACCCCCACGGAGACAGTAATAAACACCCCAGCGGCGACTCGGCTCTCGCTGGGGTGTTTATTGCGAAAGAAAGTGGTGGACCTGACAAGATTCGAACTTGTGACCTCCCGGTTATCAGCCGGACGCTCTAACCAACTGAGCTACAGGTCCATCGCGCAAGGGATATATTAGACGAGTCGTTACGCGCGCGTCAACAACTTTTTTGAAAATCTTTGAGGGGTGTCGGCCCC
>FR878654.1:4295-9387 GCA_000434535.1 Collinsella sp. CAG:166 | reverse complement strand
CGACCGCCGATATATGGGGTCTGATATTTTTTACCAGCTAGGGCCTCTTACTCGTCTAGGAGATCTTCTGGCATGTCGTTGCCGTCGCCTAGATCGACAGGGGTTTCTTCGGGGGCAGAGCAGTTTTCCGTGGTTTCACCTTCGGGCTTCTCTTTGGCGGCCGTCATGCGGGCTACGGCGCAGATGCGGTCGTTGTCGTCGACGGTCATCATCTTGACGCCCTGGGTGGCGCGGCCAGTCTGGCTAATCTCGTCGGTCTTGACGCGAATGACCGTCGCGCCCTCCGTCACGATGAACAGCTCGTGCTGCGGGCCCACCGTCTTCATGGCCGCGAGGTTACCCTTACGCTCGGTCATTTGGATGGTGTAGACGCCCTGGCCGCCGCGATTCTGCTCCGGGTAGTCCGCAACCGGCGTGCGCTTGCCGTAGCCGCGCTCGGTGATGACGAACAGATCACCGTTGCCGTTAGTGACTTCCATGCCCAGAACGCTCACGCCGTCCTTCATACCGATACCGCGAACGCCGCTGGTATCGCGGCCGGTAGCGCGCACCTGCTCCTCGGAGAACATGATCGCCTTGCCCGCAGTGGTGGCCAGGATAATCTTGTCGCCCTCGCGCACGCGGCGCACGTTCAGCAGTGCGTCGTCGTCACGCAGGTTGATAGCGATCAGGCCATCACGGCGGCTACGATCGTAAGCGCTCATCACGGTCTTCTTGACCATGCCGCTCTTGGTGGCAAACATCAGGTACTCGTCGGCAGGGAACTCGCGGCAGCTGATGACGCTCGCGATCTTCTCGCCCTCCTCGAAGGGCAGCAGGTTGACGATCGCGGTACCGCGCGCCTGGCGCGTACCCACCGGCAGCTCGTGCACCTTCAGGCGATAGACCTTGCCCTTGCTCGAGAAGAACAGCACGTACTCGTGCGTGGACGCGATGAACATCTCGTCGATAACATCGTCCTCTTTGAGGTTGACGCCTGACACACCCTTGCCACCGCGTTTCTGGGCACGGTAGGCGGCCACCGGAATGCGCTTGACATAGCCGGTGTGGGTGATGGTCACGACCATGTCCTCGTCGGCGATGAGGTCCTCGACATCCAGGTCCTTCTCAACCTGGCTGATCTCAGTGCGGCGCTTGTCGCCGAACTTCTTGGAGATCTCGCGCATCTCTTCCTTGATGACGCCCAGGATCTTCTCCTCATGCGCCAGCAGGTCCTCGTAGTAGGCGATGGCGCGGCGCAGGCCGTCCAACTCTTCTTGGATCTTGTCGCGCTCCAGGCCGGTCAGGCGGCGCAGCTTCATCTCGAGGATGGCCGTGGTCTGCTCGGGCGTAAAGCCAAAGCGCTCGATCAAGCGGCTGCTGGCTTCGGAGTCGGTCTGCGAGGAGCGGATGATGCTGATGACCTCGTCGATATGGTCGAGGGCCATCAAGTAGCCCTCAAGGATATGCGCGCGGGCCTGGGCCTTTTTAAGGTCGAAGCGGGTGCGGCGGGTGACTACGTCGACCTGGTGGTCAATGTAGTGCTGCAGCATCTCGCGCAGGCTCAGGCATTTGGGAACGCCGTTGACGAGCGCCAGGTTGTTGGCGCCAAAGGTCGTCTGCAGCGAGGTGTACTTATACAGGTTGTTGAGCACGACCTGCGGAATGACGCCTTTCTTGAGCTCGATGACCAGACGGATGCCCTTCTGGTTGGACTCATCGCGCATATCCGAGATGCCCTCGATGCGCTTGTCGTTGACGAGCTGGGCGATCTTCTCCTGCAGGGTGCCTTTGTTGACCATGTAGGGAATCTCGGTAAAGACCAGGCGGCTGCGACCGGTCTTGGTGGACTCCACGTGTGCCTTGGCACGCACGGTAATGGAGCCGCGGCCGGTCTCGTAGCTCTGCTTAATGCCGGCGCTGCCCATGATGATGGCGCCGGTGGGGAAGTCCGGACCGGGCATGATCTGCATGAGCTCGTCGACGGTGGCGTCGGGGTTGTCGATCAGGTAGCAGGTGGCCTCGATCGCCTCGGTGAGGTTATGCGGGGCGATGTTGGTGGCCATGCCGACGGCGATGCCCTGGCTGCCGTTGACCAGCAGGTTGGGGAAGCGCGCAGGCAGCGCCACGGGCTCGGCGAGCGATTCGTCGTAGTTGGGCTGCCAGTCGACGGTATCCTTCTGCAAGTCACGCAGCAGTTCCATGGCGGGCTTGGCCAGGCGGCTCTCGGTGTAACGCATGGCTGCCGCGCCGTCGCCGTCGATGTTGCCGAAGTTGCCGTGACCGTCGATGAGCGGCGTGCGCATGGAGAACCACTGCGCCAGGCGGACCATGGCCTCATAGACCGCGAAGTCGCCATGCGGGTGGTACTTACCGATAACTTCGCCGACCGTCCAGGCTGACTTCTTGTGTGGGCGGTTAGGGTAGATGCCGCTCTCGTTCATCGCGTACAGAATGCGGCGGTGCACCGGCTTTAAGCCGTCGCGCACGTCCGGCAGGGCGCGCGCCGTGATAACCGACATCGAATACTCGATGAACGACTGCTTCATCTCGCGACCGAACTCCGAAATCTGGAGCTGACCGCCGTTGATATCCTCGCCGGCCGAGGCACCACGGTCGACTTCGCCAAAGCTCTCCTCGAGCTCGGCGTCGTCTTCTTCCTCATCATCATCGGCATCGGGGTTATAGGCGTCCGGGTCGCCGTCCTCGTCCTGCTCAGCACGGGCAAGCAGGCGCTTCAGATCGTCGGGCATACCAGCGTCGCCGGCCTCGTCCATACCCTCGTTGTTGTTGATATCGTCTGCCACGTTACCTCCTCTTAAGCATCAAGGAATCGTGCATCATGTGCGTGTTTTTCAATGTATTCGCGGCGATAGCCGACCTCGGAACCCATCAGCTCGCGCACGGCGCGGTCCGCCACCACGGCGTCCTCGATCGACACACGCTGCAGGATGCGGGTCTTGGGGTCCATCGTCGTCGAGGCAAGCTGCTTGGGGTCCATCTCGCCCAGACCCTTGTAGCGCTGGACGGTATAGCCCTTGCGCTTTTTGGTGATCTTGCCGTCCTTGGCCTTGCCGTCCTCGTCGTTATCGTCGGGGTTCAGGCCCAGGCTCTGGATGGTGTCGCGCAGGATCTCGTCTTCGGGCTGGCGGCCGTTGGGATACACGTAGTGAATCTTGTTGCGCACCTTAATGCCAAAGATGGGCGGGCAGGCGACATAGACGTAGCCGGCATCGATCAGCGGACGCATGTACTTGTAGAAGAACGTCAGCAGCAGGATTCGGATATGTGCACCGTCGACGTCTGCATCGGTCATGATGATGATCTTGTGGTAGCGCGCCTTGGTGATATCGAAGTCGCCGCCGTCGCCGGCACTCGTCGTGACGCCGCAGCCGATCGCGGTAATCAGCGACTGGATGGTGTCACTCGAGAACGCGCGATGGTCACCAACGCGTTCGACGTTCAAAATCTTGCCGCGCAGGGGCAGAATCGCCTGGATGTCTCGGCGACGGCCGTCCTTGGCCGAACCGCCTGCCGAGTCGCCCTCTACGATGAAGAGCTCGGTCAGCTCGGCATCGCGCACCGAGCAGTCGGCGAGCTTACCGGGCAGGGACGCCGTCTCGAGCAGGCTCTTGCGGCGGGTCGCTTCGCGCGCCTTGCGGGCGGCGTTGCGCGCCTTGCAGGCCTGTTGCGCCTTCTTGACGATCTCGCGGGCGGGCTTGGGATGCTCCTCCAAGTAATCGGCGAGGCCGTCGGTCACGATCTTGAGCGTCAGCGCGCGCATATAGGAGCTGCCGAGCTTGGCCTTGGTCTGGCCCTCAAACTGCGGATCGGGCAGCTTGACCGAGATAACGGCCGAAAGGCCCTCGCGCACATCGTCGCCGGTCAGATTGGCGTCTTTTTCCTTGAGCAGGTTCTGCTTGCGCGCATAGTCGTTGATCACGCGGGTGAGCGCGGTGCGGAAGCCCTCAAGGTGCATGCCGCCCTCGGGGGTGTAGATGTCGTTGGCAAACGACATGACGTTCTCGCCGTAGCCGCTATTCCACTGCAGGGAAACCTCAACCTCGCCCATCTTGGCCACAGGTGCGTCCGGGTCCGATTTGCCCTCGATGTAGATAGGCTCCTTAAAGGCCTCGGGGACGTCCTTGCCCTCGTTAAGGAACTTGACGAAGTCGATGATGCCGCCCTCGTAGCAAAACTCCTCCACGTGGGGAGTAGACTCGCGCTCGTCAGTCAGCACGATTTTGAGGTTCTTATTGAGGAACGCCGTCTCCTGCAGACGGTTGTGCAGCGTATCGAAATCGTAAATGCAGGTCTCGAAGATCTCGTCGTCGGGCCAGAAGGTGACGGTGGTGCCCGTCGAATCCGAGGTGCCCACGACCTCCATCTTCTTGACGGTCTTGCCGCGCGAGAACTCCATCTCGTAGGTGTTGCCGTCGCGACGAACCTGAACGACCACGCGCTTGGACAGTGCGTTGACGACGGAGATGCCAACGCCGTGCAGGCCGCCCGAGACCTTATAGGCCGAATTATCGAACTTACCGCCGGCGTGCAAAATCGTCATGACGACCTCGAGCGTCGGGATCTTTTTAACAGGATGCTCGTCGACGGGGATACCGCGCCCGTTGTCGACGACCGTGATGGAGTTGTCGGCGTGGACCGTCACCTGGATCTCGGTGCAGAAACCGGCCATGGCCTCGTCGACGGAGTTGTCAACGATCTCCCACACCAGGTGATGCAGACCGCTGGCGCTCGTCGAGCCGATATACATGCCCGGGCGCTTACGAACGGCCTCGAGACCTTCGAGAATCTTAATCTCGCCGCCATCGTAATCGTTTTCGTTTGCCACACGTCCTCCTTCAGTCAAGAAAATGTGTACAGCCTTACTAGTTTATCGTAAAAAAATACCCTCGGGAACGAGGGTATTTGGCTCTACAAGGCCACCAGATGCGATTTAAGGCTCTTTTTTGCTTTGCACGCCCTTGGCCCACTCGGCACTGGCTCTCATGGCGTTCTCGAGGGCCTCGCGCAGTTTTTGGTCTTCGATGGGCGCCACTTGGCGTTCAATCTCGGTGCGCTCGGCATCGCTGAGGTCGGCGTGTGGGGCCGGCGG
>FR878654.1:0-4253 GCA_000434535.1 Collinsella sp. CAG:166 | reverse complement strand
GCCGCTGGGCGAAGGCGCTCCTTGGCGGCGGGCGGCGTGTGACCGGGCGCGGTGGTTTTGAACACCAGGCCATCCACATGCGCACCGGCGCGCTCCATGCGCGCGCGGATGATCTCGCGCAACAACGTCATTTCCTGCGTCCACGAGGGCGAGTCGAGATATACCAGCAGCTCATTGGACTCGGGCAGGTAGCGCAGGCCCGTCACATGCCGCCCCTCGCGCGTGCCCGAGCACACCGCGTTCCACGCGCGATAGACCACGCGCGACTCCTCGGCGGCCTCCATCTGCGCACGGCGCTCAGGGGTCGCAGCCGCCAGGATGCGCTGGCGCTCTGCGTTCAAAAAGCCACTGAAGGCGACCGTTTCGCTCTCGCGCTCGTAATTAGCACGTCTCACTCATGCTCACCACCTTGGCTCGATCAAGCAGGTCATCGGTAAAGTACCCCAGGTTGGTCGTGGTTATGACCGTCTGGATATCATCGCCGATCAGCCGCAGGAAAGCACCGCGGCGTTCGCCGTCGAGTTCGCTCATCACGTCGTCCAAAAGCAGCAGTGGGGCGGTGCCCAGGACATCGCGAGCCACGGCCACCTCCGCCACCTTCCAGGCCAGAACCAACGTTCGCTGCTGACCTTGGCTGGCAAATGAACGGGCGGAGCGACCCGCCACAGCAAACTCAATCTCGTCGCGATGCGGTCCCACCAACGTCACGCCGCGGCGAATTTCCTCGTCGGCGTGCTCATCAAGGGCAGCCAGCATGCGCTCGTACGCCCAGCCCTTCAGCTCTTCGCGATCATCGACCTGGGGCAAATCCCCCAGCGTGGACGCATAGGACACGTTGGCGGCTTCACCGGACGCCACTTGCCCGTAGGCAGTACGCACATGGCCCGCCAGCCGGTCGAGCAGGGCCAACCGGTGCACGAGCAGAGCCGCGCCCGCGCGGGCAATCGAATCGTTCCACGCGCCGAGCATCTCGCGGCAGCACCAGGCCTCCTTGAGCAAGGCGTTACGCTGGGTCACGCAGCGACCATAGGTGCTCGCAAGATCGGCATAGCGTGCGCTCAGTTGCATGCCAAAGTCGTCGAGGGCGGCGCGGCGCACACTGGCGCCTCGCTTAACCATGTCCAGATGGTCGGGGCAAAACAGCACGCTCGGCAGAACCCCGCGCACACCGGCGGCAGAGCATCTCTTGCCGTTGCGGCTAAACGAGCGTTTACCGTCCTCCGCGCTCAATCCCATATCAAGCACGCGGCCGTCGCCCTCGAGCCTCAGCTCGACCTTGCACGAGCCCACGCCGTCATGGACGAGCTCGGCTGCGGTCGGATGCCTAAACGAGGCGCCGCTCGTCAGCAGCTGCAGCGCCTCTATGAGATTGGTCTTTCCCGCCGCGTTGGGTCCCGCAAGTATCGTCACGCCCTCGTCCAGGGCAAGGCGATAGCTATCGAAGCTGCGGTAGTGCGCGACGGAAAGATCGCGGGCGAACATGGTCATAGGGCAGTTGCTAGATGCGGACCGGCATGACCAGGTACAGGTAGTTGATCTTGTCGTAGGACTTGAAGATGCCCGCCTGCGAGTAGCTCTTGAGCTCCAGCGTGATCTCCTTCTCCTTGGACAGGGCATTGAGGCACCCGAAGATGTAGTGGTAGTTGAAGGCGATGGTGCCCGACTCGCCCTCGGCCTCGACATCGATCGTCTCCTGCGCAAGGTCCTGGTCATTGGAAATGGAGGACAGGCCCATCTGCCCGTTCTCGACATCGATCTCGAACTTGACGGCGGGGTTGGCGCTCGCGATAACGGCCACGCGCTTGAGGGCGGCGTTAAAGGCGGCGACGTCGATCTTGACGCTCGTCACGCACGAATCGGGGATGAGCTGCTTGTAGTTGGGGTACACGCCCTCGATGCGGCGCGACACGTAGGTGGTGTTGCCGGCCTCAAAGACGACCTGGGTGTCGGTAGCCCCGATCATGATGGTCGCCTGGCTGGCCATGATGTTCAGCGCGTCGTTAAAGGCGTCGGCCGGAACGTTGAGTTCAAAGGAGCCCTCGAGGGTTGAGGTCTCGACCTGCGTATCGCACACGGCCAAGCGGAAGGAATCGGTCGCCACCAGGCGCACGGTGTTGTTCTCGACCTTCATGTGCACGCCACCCAGGATGGGGCGGGCCTTGTCAGTCGAGGTGACGCGCCACACGCGGCCGACCATTTCGGACAAGATATCGGTCGGCAGTTCCACGGCGCTCTCGATGGCATAGGCCGGAAACTCGGGGAAGTCATTGGCATCGAGCGTGTTCAGGCGGAAAGAGCTCTTCTCGCAACCAATCAGCACCTGGCGCTCGGACAGCTCAAAGGTGACCGGGGCATCGGGGAGGGTCTTGGTGATATTGGAGAGCATCTTACAAGGGATAACCATCTCGCCCTCTTCTTCGACATGTGCCGCGATGCGATGACGGATCGAGATGGTATAGTTAGAGGTCTGGAATTCCAAGATGCCGTCTTGCGCCTTGACGAGCACGCCCGACAGGATGGGAAGGGTGGATGCCGAAGCGACGCCCTTCATAACGACGCCGATGGCTTGTGTGAGCGAGCTCTGGCTGACGGTGAACTTCATCTTTTAAGACCTTTCTATAGATATAAATATCTTAATAATAGTAATAGCACTGACGAAACTGTTGATTACTCCCAAAGACGCAGGTCAGACCCAGAAAGAGAATCGACAGCAACCTGTGTGCAACGGGGGTGGTTTTCCACGTTCAAAACCTGCGCAAAACTTTTCATCACCGCGGGTTGGGTTTTAAACACCTTATGCCCGTGGTTTCGACAAGTTTTCAACAGGTGTCTCTATTTCCCTACGAGCGCAGTGTAATTTTATCGCGCAGTGACTTGAGGTCTTCGGTGACGGTGCGGTCTTCCTGGATCATCTTCTGGACCTTTTTGTAGCTCGTGCTGACGGTCGAGTGGTTGCGGTTGCCAAATTCGGCGCCCACCGCCGTGGTCGTCATTTCGCACATCTCGATGGCCAGGTAGATAGCGATATGGCGCGCTTTGGCGATATTGGCGTTGCGACGCGGCCCGATGAGCTCCTCGTGTGTCACGCCGTACTGCTCTTCGATGACGGACTGAACCGTCTGGACGTTGATCTTTTTGGCCGATGTGTCGAAGTACTGGCTGGCGATGGCGTCGATATCGTCAAAGGTGAGCTCCCCGCCCTCGCGCTCGCGGTCACCCGCCTCGCCGGCGCAGCGCTCGCAAAAGCTCTCGAGTTCGCGGATGTTGGTGCCCGAGACCTCGGCCATGTGTTTAAAGTGTTCGTCGGTCAGGTGCCCGCCGTCGCCCCCATAGGCCGCCAGCAGCGAGTCGTCGCCTGCCTCGGGGGCGGCGACGATGGTGTTCTCGTAATAGCGCTGCAAGATCTTGTATTTCATCTCGTAGCTGGGCTCTGCAACCAGGCAGAGCATGCCGGCGTTGAAGCGGCTGGTCAGACGCTCGTCCATGCTTAGGTCCTTGGGGGCGCGGTCTGCCGCGATGACGACCTTCTTGTTGTTGCGGATGAACTCGTCCATGAGCTGGAAAAAGTAGTCCACGCTCGCGCGCTTGCCGATGATGTTTTGGATGTCATCGATGATGAGCACGTCCACGCCGTGGTACGCCTGCATGATGGGAGCGTTGCTCTTCTTTTGACGGTCGAACTCGGTCATCAGGTCGTCCAGATATGCCTGGGAGTTGGCATACTTGACCTTGATCTCGGGCGACTTCTCGGCGAGCTCGTTTTTGATGGCGAGCAGCAGGTGCGTCTTGCCCAGGCCCGATTTGCCGTAGATGAACAGTGATGTGCATGTGCCGCGCTCGTCCGCGAGGGCGGCAAACTTGAGTGCCGAGCGATAGGCATGGCTGTTTTCGGGGCCGTAGACAAAGTTCTCAAAGGTGAATTTTGAGTTCGCTGCGAGCGGGGCTCCATCCGTATTCTGCTCGGCCGGCACGGTCGGTGCTGGCATGGGTGAAGCGGGGGTCGCAGCTTGCGTGGATTTAGTCGGCGCTCCGCCCTTCATCTGGTTCATCATGCGACGAAAATCATCGGCCGAGAGCGTGTTCTTGATTGCAATGCCCGAATCCGCGCCCGCCGCTGCGTCGTGAGCGATGGGCATGTGCGTGACGGGTGCGTTCGTTGACGTCGCTGCCGCGGTCGGCAACGGTGCCATGGTTTCACGGGAAACATCGCTGCGCTGGTGCTCGGTTGTCGGCACGTCGCCTGCGGAGGCCGG
>FR878653.1 GCA_000434535.1 Collinsella sp. CAG:166 | reverse complement strand
GGCCAACAACTTGCGACCAGACTCCTCAATCGCGTCAAGTGCGGCATCAGCCTCGGCGGCATCCGCGCCCTTAGCGAAGATGTACAGCTTAATCTTGGGTTCAGTGCCGGAAGGACGAACAATACCCTTGTTGCCGCCCTCAAGATCGAACTCAATGACGTTAGCCTTCGGCAGGCCGTTCACGCAGGTGTTGTAATCCACGACAGCCTCAATCTTGGAACCGGCGAGCTCCGCGGGCGGGTTCTCGCGCAGACCAGCCATGATGCCGGTCATCTTTGCCGCACCCTCAGCGCCCGGATAGCTCAGCGAAATCGTCTTGTTGTGATAGTAGCCATACTTCTCGTACAGCTCGTGCATCGCATCCGCAAGGTTCTTGCCCTGGAGCTTGTAATACTGCGCCATCTGGCAAATCAGAAGAGAAGTGCTCACGGCGTCCTTGTCGCGCACGTGGTCACCGGCCAGATAGCCGTAGCTCTCCTCAAAACCGAAGATAAAGCGATCGACCTCACCAGCATCGGAAAGAGAAGTAATGATGTCGCCGATGTACTTGAAGCCAGTCAGGCAGCGGCGGAGCTCAAAACCGTACTCGTCGGCCAGAGCGTCAACCATGGCGGAAGAAACGATAGTAGTGACAGCAACCTTCTTAGTGAGGTCCTCACCGCGAGCAGCGCGGGTCTTGCAGATATAGTCAAGCAGCAGAACGCCCATCTCATTGCCGGTCAGCAGCAGATAGTCATCGCCATTCTTAACGGCAACGCCAACGCGATCGGCGTCAGGATCGGTTGCAAGCAGCAGATCGGGGTGAACCTGCTCGCACAGGTCAATGCCCTTCTGCATGGCCTGACGAATCTCGGGGTTAGGATACGGGCAGGTCGGGAAATCGCCGTTAGGCTCCTTCTGCTCGGGAACAACCGTGACATCAGTGATGCCAGCGCGCTCGAGCACCGTCGTGACGGGAATGAGGCCGGTGCCGTTGAGCGGAGTATAGACGAGCTTAAGCGGGGCGCCAGCGATCTCCTCGGCAGAAAGGTTGGTCACGCCGCGGGCGAGAACGGCGTCGTAATAACGCTCGAGGCACGAGTCATCGATCCATTTGACCAGACCCTGCTCAAGAGCCTCATCGAAGTCCATGGACTTCACGCCGGTGAACGTATCGGTCTCGGCGATAGCCTTAGAAATTGCATCGGCGGCCTCGCTGGTGATCTGGCAGCCGTCGGGGCCATAGGCCTTATAGCCGTTATAAGGCGCCGGATTATGACTAGCGGTCATGCAAATGCCACCGGAGCACTTAAGGTCGCGGACGGCCCAGGAGAGCGTCGGCACAGGAGAAATCTTGGGATACACGAGGGCAGTCACGCCGTTTGCTGCAAGAATGGCAGCCGTCGTCTTGACGAACAGCTCACCTTTATTGCGGCTATCGCGAGCGATGGCGACCGTCGGATGCTCGAAGGTCGCATTGAGGTAGTCAGCGAATCCCTGGGTCGCACGACCGACCGTATAGATATTCATACGGTTAGTGCCCGCACCGATAGTGCCGCGAAGGCCGGCAGTACCGAAGGCGAGATCCTGGAAGAAAGCGTCGGTGATGGCGTCCTCATCACCCTGCTCCTTCATCGTGTTAAGCTCAGCGAGGAGCTCCTCGTCCTTGACATTGGCAATCCAAGTATCAAGCAGCTCATGAACATCTGCCATATGAGTCCTTCCGTCACAATCAATAAAACGACCCGTGTAAAACAGGACAAGCGCAGCAGTGCGCTAAAGCAAATATTAGTCCATTGAGAACAAAGAACCGACCAAAGAACGGTGAACGTCTATATTCAGCGGTGGAAGATTAAATTGATTTAATTGTATAAGGAATGTTTCACGCAAACGCAAAAAAGGGGGAGGCCGCGAGGCCT
>FR878652.1:13252-13683 GCA_000434535.1 Collinsella sp. CAG:166 | reverse complement strand
CGCCTGGAGCGCATCCAGGATGTCACCTACGAAAAGCCGCTCGAGGACTTGCTCGATGCCGCCTTCGACAAGTACTGCCAGGAAGTACCCTGGGCCAACGACTACCAGCTCTCGCCCAAGAGCGTCCTGCGCGACATGCTGGAAAGCGCGAGCGATTTTAAGGGTTACATTCAAAAGCTCGGCATCGCCCGCTCCGAGGGCATTCTGCTGCGCTACCTAGCCGAGGCCTACCGTTCCCTCGATCGCACCGTACCCATTGAGAAGCGCGATGAGCGCTTGCGCGACATTATCTCGTGGCTGGGCTTTGTGGTGCGCTCGGTGGACTCGAGCCTGGTGGACGAGTGGGAGAACGCCGGCAACCCGGCAGCCCTCGACGCCGCACCGCCGCAGGGCATCGACGAGGTCGTGGCGGACCGCCGCGGCTGCACGCT
>FR878652.1:0-13216 GCA_000434535.1 Collinsella sp. CAG:166 | reverse complement strand
AATGCGCTCTTCCGCCGCGTGACCCTTGCCGCTCGCGAGCACGTTCGCGACCTGGGCGAGCTCGACGACGACTGGGGCATGAGCGAGATCCGCTGGCAAAAAGCACTTGACGCTTACCACGAGCAGCACGAGGAAATCCTCACCGACGGAGATGCCCGCAGCGCCGCGATGTTTTCCATCGATGAGAGCAACGAGAAGACCGATCACGTGTGGCACGTGCACCAGATTTTTGCCGACGAGGATGGCGACCACGACTTTGGCATCATGGGCGATGTCGACCTGGATGCCACGCAGGATGGCGGCGAGGTCATCTTCAAAAACTACCGCGTCGGCTTTATCGAGGATCTGCTCGAGGACTAGCCGAACATACTGGAACGAAACGAAGCGGGGCCGTTGGCAATATCGCCAGCGGCCCCGCTTTTGCACTATACGCTATGCCTTACTCGGCATCCTCGACCTCATACGAATCCGCCTCGGCTGGTTCATCGCCTGTCTCCGGCGCAGCCTCACGTGCCTCGTCAAAGGCAGCCTTCATGGTCTTGTTGCCCCACGTGAGCTTTCGAATGGTGAGTTCATCGGCTTTGTTGTGGGCCAGACGCAGATTCTCGGTACTGCGACGCAGGTCGTCCTTGGTCTTCTCGAGCTGCTTAATGGCGGCATCGATCTCCTTAATCGCCGACTCGAACTGCTTACTCGCCAGGTTGTAGTTGCGCGAGAAGCCGTCCTTGAACTTCTCCATCTTGGCTTCGAAGTTCGTAACGTCGATATTCTGCTGTTTGTACTCCGCCAGCTCCTGCTTATAGCGCAGCGAACCCATGGCGGCGTTGCGCAGCAGCGTGATCATAGGAATGAAGAATTGCGGGCGGATCACGTACATCTTCTCGTAGCGGTAGCTCACATCCACGATACCGGCGTTGTAAAGCTCGCTCTCGGGCTCGAGCAGCGTGCAGAGCACTGCGTACTCGCAGCCCTTTTGGCGGCGATCGTGGTCGAGCTTCTTAAAGAAATCCTCGTTCTTGTGCTTGGTCGCGGTCTCGTCGTTCTCGTTTTTCATCTCGAACATGATCGAGATGACCTCGTTACCGCTCGCGTCGCACTCGCGGAAGATAAAATCGCCCTTGGTGCCCTCGGATGCATCGTTATCTTTCTCGAAGTATGCATTGGGAAACGCCGTCATGCGCAGGCGATTGAACTCGGTCTCGCAATGCTGTTCGAGCGACTCGCCCACCATCTTGGTGGACAGGCGGACCTTCATGTCCTTAAGGCGCTCAATCTCTTCATCCTTGTAGCGAATCAGGTCATCGCTCGCGCGCTTGGCCTGCGCAAGCTCGAGCTCGTGTGCCGCCTTGGCCTGTTCCTCGCGAGAATCGCGCACTGCCAGCTCGCTCGTCAGCTTGGCACGTGCTTCATCGCGCTCTCGCTCCGCCGCGGCGACTGCCTCCGACAGGTTCATTTTTGCCATCAGCTCCTGCTCGCGCAGCTGGGCACGCAGGCCCTCGGCCTCTTGTTCGGACTGAGCCTTTGCGGCGGAAAACTTCTCCTGCACCGTCGCGCGGTAGTCAGCAAGCACGCGCTCGGCCTCGCTGCGAGCGGCATCGAGCTCACGCTGCGACTCTGCCGCGGCAGCGGCAAGCGCCATCTCCTGGGCCTTGTCCGCCGCGGCAAGCCTGGCCTGCAGCTCGGCAATCTGAGCATCACGTGCAGCTAAATCGTTTTGAGCAGCGTTGCGCGCCGCCGACTCGGCAAGCTTGGCTTCGTCATCTTTGCGTCCCAGCTGCGCACGCAAATTGTCGATCTCGCGCTGAAGCTCAGCATTCTCCTTCTGAGCATCGGCACGGGCTTCAACCGCCGCACGCTGACTTGCGCTCTCGCGCTCTGCGGCAGCGCCCTCGAGCTTGGCGCGCAACTCGGCAAGCTCGGCATCGCGCTTGGCGACCTCTTGTGCCAGCTGCTGAGCCGCAGCGTTCTTCTGCTCAACGAGCTGAGCGTTGCGCTGAGACTCTGCCTCCTGCAAAGCGGCTGACGAACGCGAGCGCTCAAGCTCCAGCGCCTGCTCGCCCTCGCGTCGAGCCGCCGCTACGCGCTCATCCAGGTCACGCGAGAACTCAGCATCGCGCACTTGCTTGACGATATCCGCATAGCCGGACGCATCGACCTTAAAAACTTCGCCGCAATGCGGGCACTTGATCTCGTTCATAGCAGCTCCTCAATGGACGCAAATTTCAACCGCCTACACTCTACCGCGCCGCGCGGACAAAATAGGCACCGCTGCCAGAATGGCAACGGCGCCAGAACCGCCACAAAGGTGCCTGTCCCCTTCGTGGCGGTTTGCGAGCTACAGTCCAAAGAAATTCAGGATCTGGTCTCGGCTTACGGGCTTGTAGTCGTTGGCGTCGAGGCCCACATCGTAGCGGTAAATGGGGCGCTCGCGATCGCGGTTGCGTGCGTTGGTGCGGTCACCCCTGCTGTGGATATGCCCGTGCAGCATGATGGCGCCACGTGCCTTGCCATTCCAGCTGAGCATGGGGTAGTGGCTCATAACCAGACGATGGCCCTTGGCATAGCCGGGAGCAATCTCCAGGTAATCGCGCACGTCTTCCCAAATCTGCGGTACGTCGGGATCTTCCCAGCCACCGTCATGGTTACCACGGATGAGCGTCACGTTCTGGCATTCGATGCGCTCGCGCAGGCACACCGCCTCCGCCAGGGGCAAACGATAGGTAAAGTCTCCCAAGATATAGAGGCGGTCGTCCGCAGCCACGCACTCATTGATGGCATCGATGACCTTGCGGTTCATCTCCTCGACCGAGCCAAACGGTCGATCCATATCGTGCAAGATATTCGTATCGCCCAGGTGCAGGTCGGCGGTAAACCACATCATCGTCTGTGCCCTCATTTCGCAACGTCTTCAACTCGTGCTAAGTATACAGACGTAGCGATGCGGCGGTTATCCAAAGAGCCCGCCGAACAGCCCGCGGCGGCGCTTGTCTTGCTTTTTCGAAGCGTCACCCTGGGTTTTCTTGTCCTGCCGCTTTTTACGATCCTGCTCCAACTCATCGTCATCGAGTAGCATATCCCACTCAAACGGATCGTCTGTCAGATCGAGCAGGTCGTCGTCATCATCAAACATGGCCGCCTCCATTGCCGACTAGCGAGCATCCACCACATAGAGCCCAACGCGCACCTGATGCCACGGGCTGCGCTCGGGGGCAACCTGTTGCACACGGGCCTCAAATACGTCCTCGTGGCCGTAATACATCATCAAGGACAGCGGACCAACCTCGTTTCCCGGAACATAGCCAAGCTTGGTGTTGCCGTAATAGATCGCAACCGCCTCGGGGTCATGGGGATTATCGCGCTCGGCGCACAGCGTCAGTTTATCGCCAACCTCAAGATCGCCCAGGACCAAGGCACCGTCGGCATACTGAAATCCTGCAATATGAAATGACAGAAGAACACGTGAAGGCTCGTACATAGCAACTCCTCTAACGGCCGGATAAACCAGCGTTTGACCTTATCGAGAAGTCTACGAGCCCGTGCGGACATAAATTCATCCTTATCTGATTCTAATGCACAAACATGCGCACGAACTTGTGCTTCCAGCTTGCGTAAGGAGCATAGCGGAATGGCACGTCCAGCCACGTTGCCTTGTTCACGATGCTCTTCTTGTGGCTAAACGTATCGAAGCTCTCGCGGCCATGGTACTGGCCCATACCGCTCGCACCCATGCCGCCAAAGCCCATATGGCTCGTGGCCAAATGCATAATGGTGTCATTAACACAGCCACCACCAAAGGGCACGTAACGCACAAAGCGCTGCTGAACCGCACGGTCCTGGCTAAAGATATACAGGGCCAGCGGCGTCGGACGATCCGTAATAAACGTCTCGGCCTCGTCTAGGCTCTCAAACGCCAGCACCGGTAAGATGGGGCCGAAGATCTCCTCCTGCATCACGGCGTCATCGGGGGTCACGCCGTCCAAAATCGTCGGCTCGATCTTGAGCGACGACTCGCGCGCCGTGCCTCCAAGCACAACCTTATCGGGATCGATCAGCCCGCGCGCACGCGCAAAATGCTTGGCGTTGACGATATGTCCGTAATCCTCATTGTCGAGTGGATGTTCGCCAAACATGCGACGGACCTCCTCCTTGATGAGGCCCAGCAGCTCGTCGTGCACGCGCGTATCGACCAGCAGGTAGTCGGGCGCCACGCAGGTCTGCCCCACGTTGAGCCATTTACCAAAGGCGATGCGCCGCGCCGCGACCTTCAGGTTTGCCGTCGCATCCACGACACAGGGGCTCTTTCCGCCCAGCTCAAGCGTCACGGGCGTAAGGTTTTTACTCGCGCGCTCCATGACGAGCTTGCCAACCGGAACACTACCGGTAAAGAAGATCTTGTCCCAGCATTCATCGAGCAGCGCCTCATTCTCGGCGCGCCCGCCCTCGACAACCGTCACCAGGCACGGATCAAATGCCTCTTCACAGATTTGCTTGAGCACCGCGCTCGAAGCCGGCGCATAGGCACTCGGCTTGATGACCACGGTGTTACCCGCGGCAAGGGCGCCGGCGAGCGGCTCGAGTGTTAGCAAAAACGGGTAGTTCCACGGAGCCATAATGAGCGTGACGCCATAGGGCACGGCTTGCGTTTTGCACACACTAATGGCATTGGCGAGGTCGCAGGGGCGCAGGCGCGGGCGGCTCCATCGGGCCATATGCGCAATCTGATGGCGAATCTCGGAAAGCGACGTGCCGATCTCGCACATATATGCCTCGTCATGCGACTTACCCAAATCGGTCTTAAGCGCATGGGCAATATCGCCCTCGTGCGCACGAACCGCATCGCGCAGGCGCACCAGTGCGCGGCGGCGAGCATCGACATCAAACGTAGCGTGCGTCTTAAAGTAGGTGCGCTGATCGCCGACGATGCGCGCAATTTCCTCGGTGTTCATGGACCCTCCTAGTTCTCGTCCTCAAACATACCACCTGCAACAACTTCGTACATATACTCGAGCTCCAGGCGGTCCATCAAAAGCGGAACGGGATACAGCGGATTGGCCTCGGCATCGGCATGCGCCGCCATTTGCGGAATATCGGAGCGGCGAATACCTGAGACATATTTGGGGATTCCCAGGGCCTCGTTCATGCGGTCGACCCAATCGATAAAGGCCTCGGCCGCAAGACTGTCCTGCGCGGTAGCCGGCGCAATGCCCGCCATGCGAGCAAGATCGGCAAGCTTGGGGGCGGCGGCGTCACCATAAGCGCGAAGCATGTGCGGCAGGATGATCGCGTTGGCTAAACCGTGCGGAATTCCGTATCGGCCGCCCAGACTGTGCGCGATGGCATGCACATATCCGACATAGGAGCGGGTAAACGCAACGCCTGCCTTATACGCCGCCGAAAGCATATTGCGGCGCGCACGCATGTCGTCGCCATGCTCATAGGCCTCGAGCAAATTGTCGCGGATGAGCTGGACCGCCTGACGCGCCATCTTGCGCGTGTAGGGCGTGGTGCTACGGCCGATAAAGGCCTCGACAGCATGCGTCAGGGCATCCATACCCGTCTGCCCCGTGGTGGACGCCGGCAACCCGCGCGTAAACTCGGGGTCGTGCACCGCAAAACGCGGGATGAGCACAAAGTCGTTAATGGGGTATTTATAGTGCGTCTCGTTATCGGTAATTACCGCCGCGAGCGTGACTTCGCTTCCCGTACCGGCGGTAGTGGGAACCGCAATAAGTAGCGGCAGGAGACGGTGGACGCGCAACAGGCCACGCATCTTGTTGATGGGCTTGTTCGGCTGTGCAATGCGCGCCCCCACACCCTTGGCGCAGTCCATGGCCGAACCGCCACCAAAGCCGATAATGGCCCGGCAGTCGTTCTCGCGATACAGCGCCGCCGCTTCCTCCACGTTTGAGACCGTGGGGTTCGCACGCGTTTCGGCATAGACCGTAGCGCCAATCCCCTGAGCCGTAAGCGCACGCTCGAGTGATGCCGTGAGCCCCAAACGTGCAATACCAGGGTCTGTCACGATAAGAACCTTCTGGATCGAGCGTTTTTGAAGCACCGCGGGCACATCCTCGGCATGCTCCAAAATGCGCGGCTCGGTATAGGGCAGGATCGGCAATGCAATGCGAAAAACCGTCTGATATGTTCGGCACCAGGCACGACGGGCTAGATGCATAAAGGAAACTCCTTTATTTGTTGATAGGTCAACATTTGCTCGACCGATTGTACTCAGCGGCGGTCAAAGACAGCCTGCCAATCGTTAATCAATCAACATCTTCATATCTCAAAATTGTTTTATTAAAAATCATTCCTAATAGGCTTCACATTCGGTTGCATTTATGGATAATAGAACACGTCAAGACGCACGTCCGGAGAGGGCCCTTACGGGACCGGACGAGCGCACAATCGCCATCGATCGAAAGGATCGAATCATGAAGTTTGTTTGCCCCGTTTGCGGTTATGTGGAAGAGTTCGACGGCGACCAGCTGCCCGAGGATTTTAAGTGCCCCCAGTGCGGCGTTCCCGGTTCTCGTTTCCTGAAGCAGGAGGAGGGCCAGCTCGAGTGGGCTGCCGAGCACGTCGTGGGCGTCGCCAAGATGGAGGGCGTCTCCGAGGACATCGTTGCCGACCTGCGCGCCAACTTTGAGGGCGAGTGCTCTGAGGTCGGTATGTACCTGGCCATGGCTCGCGTCGCTCATCGCGAGGGCTACCCCGAGATTGGCCTGTACTGGGAGAAGGCTGCCCACGAGGAGGCCGAGCACGCCGCCAAGTTCGCCGAGCTCCTGGGCGAGGTCGTGACCGACTCCACCAAGAAGAACCTCGAGATGCGCGTTGAGGCCGAGAACGGCGCCACCGCCGGCAAGACCGATCTTGCCAAGCGCGCCAAGGCCGCTGGTCTCGATGCCATCCACGACACCGTGCATGAGATGGCTCGCGACGAGGCTCGCCACGGCAAGGCTTTCGCCGGCCTGCTCAAGCGCTACTTTGGCTAAGTCAGCCGCCTGAGAGACAATTTCTAGCTCGATAAGGCCCGGACCGCATGGTTCGGGCCTTTTTCGTGCCTCACAAACTTGTTAACTACCTGAAATAGGACCGCCTTCGGCATCGGCTTCTCGTCAAAAACTAAGTGAGTAGACTTTTTGGAACTTGCCGAGCAGACCATCCATATCACTTTATAAAGCCGCAGGTAAATGCCTTGTTGCAAAACGACCTAGTCGCCAAAGTGCCAAAAGTCTACTCACTTAGATTCGCAGCCGTCCACGATCGAGCCATTTTGTGTCTAACGGGCATCTTTCCGTCGATTACTCCCAATTTTGTCCAGTCAACGAATAGTTCAGACCTGAGTAATGTCTCAGCCCTTTGCTCATCTGAGCTTTTATCACGATATTCAGCATCGAGCATCCTGCATACGGCCTTAACGATCGCGCGGAATCTATCCTCATCCGATATCTGTCCGTGTGTCAGGAGAAGCACATCGTAGCCCATGGCCTGAAGGGCCGTCATGCGGTCAGCGTCACGCAAGCCATCCCCTGCGCGTCCGTGCGAGGCCTTTCCCTGACATTCAATGGCCACCTGTCGCCTGCCGTCCGGCGAAGACAGAAGTATGTCGATATATACACGGGACTTTCCCACAATCGCTCGAGCACTTGTGCTTAGCATCACTTCAACATTAAGCTCTATGTCGCAAAAACCTTCGCCTCCCAGGGATCGCGGCAGTGCAAGTAGCAAATACGCCTCGACCTCAAAAGGCGACGCGGCACCCAATGGAACGAGTTGCGACACCGTCCTAAATCTATTGCCGTAACGTATCCCGCAAACATCTGAACAAAAACGGTCAAGGTCTCCGCCCAAAACCAAAGCGTCTCGACGCCATAAATTTGAGGCGGTGCCGTCCTCGGACGGGCAGCGCACCCAACCGAACGTTGTCGAGATCGCGCCCGAATCAATTGCACGCGAAAGCTCCGCCTCAAGTGCCGCAGGCAGAGCGCACACCGCAAACAAGCCACACATCTCCGCCAATACCAAAAGAAGCTGAAGATCCGTCAGATGCCGCGACATGATGAATACCGTCAGTAGAGGAGACGTAATCAAAAACCCATGCTCCGTTTCCAGTACGGATTCCCTGGGAAGCTCACCAAGAAACAGCCGCTGCCTAATGCTGGCAGGACAAGTCCGTTTGTTTCTCGTCTGAACCAATGTATACAACGGAAAACCGAGCGCGACCGCAGCCGTCGGGTTGCGGGCGAGATCATATCGCTGCCGGTCTTCTTCCGGTCGTGGAAGCGGCGGACACAGAGCGCGGACCTGAGGGGGCAAACGCCAGTACCTAAAAGCCGATATGTCACAAAGTAGATCTTTCATAGGCACAGGAAAACACGAATTTCAACCCAGTCAGTCACGCATTGGCGCGAACGCGCCAAAAATGGTGCCGAACGGACTGCCAAGTTTTCAACAGCCCTCCCCAACTGGCCAAAAGCTTGCCGAGAGCTGGACGAAGTTCTGTTGAAAACTCCATTTTTTTCTCATGCAGAAGCTTTGCGCGACAAGTGAGTAGACTTTTTTGAACATCCCGAGCAGCCCGGTCATCCTGCTTTTCAAAACCGCAGGTAGATAGCTTGTTACAAAACTGCCTGGTCGCCAAAGTTCCAAAAGCCTACTCACTTAGATTGCAGAGCGCTCCCATTAGCTGCGATTCCAAGGTATTTAGCGCTTTTGGACTCAAATCGTCATACTGAACAAGAATTTGACTTGAGTTTTCAGGGACAGATGCGCCATCGGCACACCAAAAACAGTCACCGATATCGATAAAAGAGATGCTCGAGCGCGTGAGGGCCCGTGCAAAAGTGCTTCCGCCCGCTCCGCGCTCCGCAACCACGGTGCAGTAAAGGCCCGCGTCTGCATGCTCGATCGAGACTTCTCCTGCCGGAAATACCTTCCGCACAATCGCCATCAGGCCATCACGCGCCTCGCGAGCACGAACGCGCACGCGGTTCACATGTCGCTCGTAATCACCCGATTCCAGCAAACGCGCCAAAGCGACCTGGTCAACAGAGCTCACCGACGAGGCGTAGAAACCAAGGTTGCGCCTAAACCGCTCCATTAGCTCATCGGGCAACACCATGTACGCCAAACGCAACGCCGATGAAAGGCTCTTCGAAAACGTGTTGGTGTAGATAACCGACTGGGCGGCATCGATCGACGCGAGCGCGGGAATCGGCTTGCCGGCAAGGCGAAACTCACAATCAAAGTCATCTTCGATGAGATACCGACCTGGTCGCTCGGCGGCCCAGCTCAGAAGCGCATAGCGCCGCGCAATGCTCGTCACAAGGCCAGTCGGATACTGATGGGACGGCATCAGGTGAAGGACATCGGTCCCGCTTTTCTGCAGAGTGCTCAAGTCCACGCCCTCATCATCCAACGGGATATGTCGAACTTTGCAGCCCATAGCCTGATAGATGCGCGTCAGGCGCAAATAGCCCGGGTCCTCAACGGCATACACCTTGTCAGCGCCAAGCAACTGAACCAACATGGTATCGAGCAGCTGGGCGCCTGCACCGATAACAATGTTGTTGGGATCGACATTCATGCCCCTCGTCCCACGCAGATGGTGAGCAATTGCGCGTCGCAGCCGAGCGGTGCCCTGCGCCGGTGCGGGCGAAAAGATTTCGCGCTCATCTTCGGATGCCAGCGTCGCCCGTAGTGCGCTTTGCCAAAGCCGCGCCGCCTCCAAAGCGGAAGGAGAAAGTGCATCGAATCGCTCGACCTGTCCGTTGACATCATGCGCGCTGGGACCCGCAGAGGCGGCATCTCGGTCGATGCCCTCCGCAGCCGAAGCCAAAACCGGTGCATCCGGAAGCCTGCAAGCGTAGTAGCCACGCCGCGGCTTTGAGCAAATATAACCCTCGGCAAGTAACTGGCTATATGCATTCTCGATAGTAATGACGCTGATTCCCAGATGACTGGCAAAGGTGCGCTTAGACGGCAGATGCTCCCCCGCCGCAATACGTCCAGCAACAATATCATCTCGAATTTGCTGGTAAACATACTCATAAAGCGATGCTTCGCCGCGTTTTTCCAAATTGTAGTCAAGCATGAGTTTACCACCTGACCTTATCGAGCTGTTCAATCTGGTATTAAGTTGACCTTATTATTATCTCGAAAACTGAGTATTTTGCCATACCCAGCTCCCCGATAGGATGTTCCGTCAAGCAATGCACATGCCAACCAAGGGAGCAACCATGGCAGAACAGACCAGCAAGGCCGATCGCGTCAAACTCAATCGCGAACTCGCGCAGATGCTCAAGGGCGGCGTCATCATGGACGTCACCACGCCCGAGCAGGCACGCATCGCCGAGGAGGCAGGCGCCTGCGCCGTCATGGCTCTCGAGCGCATCCCGGCCGACATCCGTGCCGCAGGCGGCGTCTCGCGCATGAGCGACCCCAAGATGATCAAGGGCATCCAGGAGGCCGTCTCCATCCCCGTCATGGCCAAGTGCCGCATCGGTCACATCGTCGAGGCGCAGGTCCTGCAGGCCATCGAGATCGATTACATCGACGAGTCCGAGGTTCTCTCCCCTGCCGATGACGTCTATCACATCGACAAGACCCAGTTTGACGTGCCGTTTGTCTGCGGCGCCCGTGATCTGGGCGAGGCGCTGCGCCGTGTTGCCGAAGGCGCCACGATGATTCGCACCAAGGGTGAGCCGGGTACGGGCGACGTCGTTCAGGCCGTGCGTCACATGCGCAAAATCCAAAAGCAGATCCGCGACGTAGTTGCCCTGCGCGACGACGAGCTCTTTGAGGCAGCCAAGCAACTGCAGGTTCCGGTCGAGCTGGTGCGCGAGGTCCATGCCACGGGCAAGCTTCCCGTCGTGAACTTTGCCGCCGGCGGCGTAGCGACCCCCGCCGACGCCGCGCTGATGATGCAGCTGGGCGCCGAAGGCGTCTTTGTCGGCTCGGGCATCTTTAAGAGCGGCGACCCCGCCAAGCGCGCAGCCGCCATCGTCAAGGCCGTGGCAAACTTCACCGATGCCAAGCTCATCGCCGAGCTTTCGGAGGACCTGGGCGAGGCCATGGTGGGCATCAACGCCGACGAAATCGAGATCATCATGGAGGAACGCGGGCGCTAGTCCAGCAGAAAGGATCGCACATGAGCGATTATGCAGACCAGACGGTCGCCGTGCTGGCGGTCCAAGGTGCTTTTGCCGAGCACGAGGCAAGACTATCCGAGCTGGGCGCACGTTGTATTGAGCTGAGGCAGGCGGCTGATTTGAAGCAGGACTTTGACCGTCTGGTACTTCCCGGCGGCGAGTCTACCGTTCAAGGGAAGCTGCTTGATGAGTTAGACATGCTCGAGGAGCTTCGCACCCACATTGTTGAAGGCATGCCCGTCCTTGGCACCTGCGCCGGCTTGATTCTATTGGCGCGCGATCTTGCCGCACACGACGATAAGGGAACGCCGCGCCTAGCAACCATGAACGTACTCGTTGAGCGCAACGCTTATGGCAGACAGCTCGGCAGTTTTCGCACCAAGGGCCAGGTGTCCGGCATCGACGGTGAAGTGCCATTAACATTTATCCGTGCACCCCGCATCGTCGAAGTGCACGGCAATGCCAAGGCCTTAGCGAAAGTCGACGGCCGTATCGTCGCCGCCCGTCAGGGCAACCAGCTCGGCGTAACCTTCCACCCCGAGCTCGACGACGATACCCGCCTCCACGAACTGTTCCTACAAATGTAGGCATCGAAATCAACAAACGAAACGAGAGTGGATGATCTCCCACTTTGAGCTTGAATGCAGGCTCAAACCGGGAGATCATCCACTCTTGTTCTATGTAGTCGTTTAAGAACGTCCCCAATGACTACAAGGAGTGTCCCAAGCTGCCGGCAGAAAAGGAACGTCCCTAACTGCCGCATCCGGAGCAAGACAACGCCGCAGGCAGAGGACGGACAGCGAGCGGGTCGCATTTGAGGCAAGGTGACGTGAAACAAAAGGGCGCTGACCTTCTGGTCGCGCCCTTGAAGTTGAACGTCAGATTGTCCAAATGCGGCCCGCGTAACTAAACCCGCTCCGCGATCTCGTGGATGAGGTAGTCGGTCTTTTCCCAGCCCAGGCACGGGTCGGTGATCGACTTGCCAAAGACACCGCCGTCGACCGGCTGGTTGCCGTCCTCCAGGTAGGACTCGATCATAAAGCCCTTGACCAGCTTGGAGATGGACTCGTTGCGGCGGCAGCTGTCGAGCACCTCCTTGCAAATGCGATACTGCTCCAGCGGACGCTTGCCCGAGTTGTCGTGGTTGCAGTCGATGACCGCTGCCGGATTGGCATAGCCGGCATGCTCGGTATAGCGTTCGGCCAGGCGTTCCAGGTGTTCGTAGTGGTAGTTGGGGTAGGTGCGCCCATCGAGACCGATGTAGCCGCGCATAACGGCGTGCGCGAGCGGATTGCCGTCGCACTCGACCTCCCAGTTGCGGAAGATGAAGCTCTGGTGCGCCTGCGCGGCGTAAATGGAGTTGAGCATAACGGTGGTAGAGCCGGCAGTGGGATTCTTCATGCCAACGGGTACCGAAATGCCGCTCGACACCAGGCGATGCTCCTGGTTTTCGACCGAGCGTGCGCCCACGGCAACATAGCTCAGCAGGTCGACGAGGTATTGGTAGTTGGACGGATAGAGCATCTCGTCGGCGGTGAAGAAGCCCGTTTCCTCAATAACGCGCAGGTGCATATGGCGGATGGCCTTGACGCCCTCGAGCAGATCGTCGGGAGCCTCGGGGTTGGGGTTGTGCAGCAGGCCCTTGTAGCCGGTGCCCTTGGTGCGCGGCTTGTTGGTGTAGACGCGCGGAATGATGATGAGCTTGTCCTTGACCTCCTCGGCGGTCTTGGCCAGTCGGTTCATGTACTCAAGCACCGAATCCTCGCGGTCGGCAGAGCACGGGCCGATGATGAGCACCTTGCGTGCGTCCTCGCCGGTAAAGACTTTGGCGACCTCGGCGTCAAATGCCTGCTTTTTGGCGGTAAGCTCGGCAGAAAGTGGCATTTCCTCGCGGATCTCCATGGGGATCGGCAGCCTGCGTTTGAATTCCATGGCCATAGGGGTCTCCTCAATCTATAGAAAGAGCAATAAGCGTATTGTCGAATGCTCGGCATTATCCGCTGTCGCACGCTAAAGTGCAACCCCTTGTCACCCCGAAACCTACCAAAAAGGGACAGGTTTATTTT
>FR878651.1:719-949 GCA_000434535.1 Collinsella sp. CAG:166 | reverse complement strand
TGGCGGCGGGCGTTGAGTTCGCCGGCCAGCTCGTCGAGGGTGATGCCGTAGCGCTCGAGCGTCACGAGCAGGTGGTAGACCAGGTCGCCGGCCTCGTAGCGGATGTGATCGTGATCGTTATCCTTGCAGGCCATGATCACCTCGCTCGCCTCCTCGGCAAGCTTCTTGAGCAGCTCGTCCTCGACGTCGGTCAACAGACGAGCGGTGTAGCTCTCCTGCGGCGATGCGTC
>FR878651.1:0-706 GCA_000434535.1 Collinsella sp. CAG:166 | reverse complement strand
CTCCTGCGGCGATGCGTCGCGACGGCCGTGAATCACCTCGGCGAGCCCCGTCAGCGTCTCACCGATATTTCCATCCTGAACGTTTGCGGTGCGCACACCCATAGTTCAATCCTTTCTGGTTGGCCAAGCGCCTAGTCGAGCGCCCGTCCTACGCGAGTTTCTTAAAGAAGCAGGTACGGTTGCCGGTGTGGCAGGCCGGACCCGGCGAGTCGACCTTGACCAGCAGCGTATCGCTATCGCAGTCGGCCCAGAGCTCCTTGACCTCCTGCATGTTGCCGCTCGTCGCGCCCTTGTTCCAGAGCTCCTGACGGCTGCGGCTCCAAAACCACGTGGTCCCGGTCTTGAGCGTCAGCCCCACCGACCCCTCGTTCATCCAGGCAACCATAAGCACCTCGCCAGTGTCATACTGCTGAACCACACAGGGAATCAGCCCCTTGGCGTCGTATTTAAGATCCGCTGGAGTAGTAATTTCTCTCATTTCAATTCCCCAATTTAAACATCGCCGGTCGGCGAGGGTTGTCCAGGTGCCGCAGGTTGCCGCGAAAGAGGAGCGACGCGTACTTTGGTACGCGAGTGACGGTTTAAGCGGCAAGATGCGGTACCTGGACAAGCCGCAGCATTAGAAGTCCAATCTCACAGGGATGCCCTGTGAGGCCATATACTCTTTGACTTCGCGAATGCTGAAGGTTCCAAAGTGAAAGACGCT
>FR878650.1:13343-17685 GCA_000434535.1 Collinsella sp. CAG:166 | reverse complement strand
GCTAAAGAACGGCAGGCCCGCACCGGGACGACCAGCGCCGGCGCCGGCGAGCGGACGCTTCTTGTCCTGATCCTTGGCGGTGAGTTTCTCGATAGCCTTTTTGATGGAGGCGGACGACACACCCAGGCGCATGAGGATGTCCATGGCCATGCCGTTGCCCTCTTCGACGATGCCAATCAGCAAGTGCTCGGTCGACACGTAGGTCTGGTTGTTTTCACGCGCCACGCGGAAGGAGCGCTCCATCACGCTGATGACGAGCGGCGTAAAGGCGAGCTTGGCCGCCTCGGTCTCCTCGCTAGGCTCGGGAACCGTGGTCTGGACCTCTTTGAGAGTATCCATGATGTCATCGTAGGAGATGTCGAGCGAACGCAGTGCCTCGGCGGCAATGCCCTCGTCCTCCTTGGCAAGCGCGAGCAGCAGGTGCTCGGTGCCCACCTTATTTGAATGAAGATCGAGCGCCTCCTGTTTGGCCATCGACATGACCTTGCGCGCTCGATCGGTAAATCTATCTAACATGCTCGTTTCCTTACATGAGTTCATCGAAATCAAAACGCCCGCCCGTCGGCGGCGCTTTTGTCTCTTTACCCACAGGTTGTCTATGTTAACAGCTGGAGGAATATCTATAAACCCGGCTCACATGAATGCAGGTTATGACCGCATCGCGGGACTCACCGCGCGATGCGCGACAGGCGCCCCGCAAGAGAAACCCTAGGCGTCTTTCACCACGTCGGGACTCGTCGCACGCGATGCGCGATAGGCATCGGCCTCCTTGGAGACGCGTTCGAGCAGCTCGGATGTATCGACGCCCTCGACTTGCGCGACCGTTTCCACCGTCTGCATGGCGACCGCCCTCAGGTACGCGCACGCGCTGTCCCCCAGCTGCTCGAGGTCTATCTCCTCGCCGCCCTCCCGGGCAAAGCCGACCGCCATCACAAAGCCCATGATGCCCGAGACCAGAAAGCCCACCGCAAAGCTCGAATCTGCCTTGAGCTCTTCTCCGTCGGGGTGGACGATCTCTCTCACGCGGTCGATGATGATCGTATGGATGCCCTGCACGACCTGCTCGGCGGCACCCGCCCTCATGGTGATGACGATGCGCCGCAGCAGGCAGCGGACGTCGCGCCGGTCGAACGCCGAAAGGTCGCCCTCGCTCGAAAAATGCCAGAGGACATCGGTGATGAGCTCGTTATCCTGCAGCAGCTGGGCTATGGCGATGGCGACGAGTTCATCGAAATCGTGAAAATAGTAGTAAAACGTTCCGCGATTGCACTGGGCGGCGCGGGTCACCTCGCCAACCGACAGCTCGAAGATGCTGTTGTTCTCGATGAGCTCCCAAAACGCCTCGATGATACGGGTGCGTGCATCGGGCGCATCGGCGTCCTTACGCGGTCTCGCCATGCGCCTCACCGCACCCCTGCGCCTTGGCGTTCATGATGAGCATCTGAAGACGGTTCTCCACGTTGGCGAAGCTCACGTCGGGATCGTAGTCGAGCGGCAGGAACTGCGCCGTGGGATACTGCTCCTTGAGCGCATGGATGAGCCCGCGCCCCACGACATGGTTGGGCAGACACCCGAACGGCTGCAGGATCACGAAGTTGCGGCAGCCGCGCTTGGCGTGCTCGAGGATCTCCGCCGGAATCAGCACGCCCTCGCCCGCATCGAACGTATGGTGCAGGATCTTATCGCTCGCGCGCACGAGCTCGGGCATGCGCGTCGGCGGCTCGTAGAGCGGGCTCGCCGCGCCCAGGCGGTCGCAACGGTCGTGCGCGAGCTCGAACAGGTTGTCCGCCGTGGCGTACCAGGCCTTTTCGGGCAGCGACAGGTCGACGTGGAACTCGCGCGACTGCGCATGCTTGTAGAAATAGGTCTTGCGGATCACGTCGGTCATGCGCGCCTCGATGACCTCGAGCCCGTTGTCCTCGAGGTAGCGCTCGATCTCGTGGTTGGCGCCGAGATGGAAATTGAGCAGGTACTCGCCCACGATGAGAACGGTCGGATGCGGGTTCGAGCGGTCGTACGGAACGGCGTCCATGATCGCAAGCGCGCGTTTGAAGCCCGTCGCCTGGCCTCTCAGCCCGGAGCGCTCCATGCCCTCGATAACCTCATCGAGCGCGCGGTCGAACGCAGCGTCCGCCGCGCCCTTCTCGAGCTCGTAGGGACGGATGCGCCTAAGCATGGCCTCGAGGGCATCGATCATGGGAAGACCGTAGGCGATCTGGATGCTCGGGCCAAGGCCGAGCTTGAAGCCCGGATGCGCATTGTGGGCATCGACGTCGTCGTTGGTGAGCACCGGGACATAGTCGTATCCCGCGTCGTCGAGCGCGCGGCGCAGCAGGGGCATGTAGTGCGTCAGGCGGCAGTCGCCGATATACTTGCCAGTCACCACGGCGACGTCGTGCGGGTCGTACTTACCGCTCTCGAGTGCCGCGAGCGCCTCGCCGATCACGATTTGCGCGGGGAAGCAGATGTCGTTGTGCACATAGCGTTTGCCCAGGCGGATGGCATCCTCGCGCCCGATATCAAGGGCCTCGGCGCGCACGCCCTGATTGCGCATCGCCGCGGTCATGAGCCTGCAGAACGCATGGGAGGTGTTGGGGACCAGCGCGATCTTGTCGTGCCGGTCGCGCTTGGTGTACTTGACCTTATACGGGTCGTCGAGCGGATGGACCGCGTGCACCCGGGCGCCCTCGGCACGCTCCTCCGCGCGACGACGGTTGACCGACTCGATAAACGAACGCACGCGAATGCCCATGGGACCGGCGACGTCGCTCTCATCGAGCTTGATCATCATCGGAACCTTGGAGCCCATCTCGCCCATCATGCGCGCGATCTCGTCGGTGAGATACGCATCGTGGCCGCAGCCGAAGCTGCCCATCTGCACGAGCTCGAGCTCGGGCGTCGATGCGACGATGACCGCGCACGACAGCATGCGCGCATGGTAGTTGTTCACGATGTCGATGCGGCTGTTGGAAAGATCGACGTTGCAGACCCCCGGCACCGCATCGGGCGTCAGCACGGGGATGCCGCGCTCAGAGAAGAGCTTGGGCAGCCCGTGGTTGACCAGCGGGTCGTTGTGGTACGGGCGCGAAGCGATCACCACCGCGTAGCCGCCGTCCTCGTGCACGTTCTCGAGCACCTGCCTGCCGCGCAGCTGCAGCTGGTTCTCAAACGTCTCCTGCGCGCGGTCCGCCTGCTCGGTCGCCTTGGCAACCAGGTCGGCATCGATATCGAAGGTCTCCTTGCACCACGCCTTGAGCTGGCGGTTTCGGTCGCCCTCGTCGTACCAGTGGAACAGCGGCGTATCGAACGGAACGCCGAAACGCTCCTCCGGGTTATCGGAATTGCGCATCACGTAGGGGTATCCCTTTACGACGGCGCACATCCACTCGCTGGTAGAGGCGGTGTTTTCGGTGGGCACCGTCGTGATGATGGGCATGAAGATGCGGTCGACGCCGGCGTCGACGAGATTGCGGATGTGCCCGTGGACGAGCTTGGCCGGGAAGCACACGGTGTCGGATGTGACGTGCGCCAGACCGCGCTCGTACATCGCCTTGGTGCTGCGTCCCGAGACGCGCACCTTAAAGCCGAGCGTGCTGAAGAACGTCGACCAGAACGGCATGGTGTCCCAGAACTCGAGCACACGGGGAATGCCGATCGTGACATCGCGCCCCCCGCTGACGGGAACCGTGGGGTACGACTCGAACAGCAGCTTCTCGCGGTCGACAAAGAGATTGGGGGCAGCCGCGGTCCGGTCGCGCCCCGTGCCGGGTGCCTGTGCCTCGCAAGCACCCTGCGGACGCAGCTCCTCCGCCGCGGGAACCTCGCGCACGAGCTCATCCCATGAGATGGCGCCGCCGCGCGGGCAGCGATTGCCCGTGACGTAAAGCGAGCCGTCGCCAAATGCCACGACCGCGCGCTGGCAGCGGTTGTTGCACCGACGGCAGGTAACGCCGCCGAACTCGCGATGCTCGAAGCGCTCCACGGCATCGAGCCCGATAAACGACGTGCCGGCGTCGCCCTTGCGGCATTCCTCGCGCGCGAGCAGGGCGATACCGATAGCGCCCATCAGCCCCGGGTGGGGCGCACGCGTGACGGGTTTGCCCAGATACTGCTCGAATGCGCGCAGCACCGCGTCGTTTCGGAACGTGCCGCCCTGGACGACGACTTTGTCGCCCAGACGGTTGAGATTTGAAACGCGAATGACCTTGGTGAACACGTTCTCGATAATCGAACGGCAGAGACCGGCCATGATGTCGCCCGGACCCTTACCGCGCCGCTGCTCGGATACGACGCTGCTGTTCATGAACACCGTGCAGCGGCTGCCGAGAACGGCGGGGGGGTT
>FR878650.1:0-13338 GCA_000434535.1 Collinsella sp. CAG:166 | reverse complement strand
GGCTGCCGAGAACGGCGGGGGCTTTGGACGAAAATGCCTCGGTCGCGATATCCTCAACGGCTATTCCGAGGTTTTTGGCAAAACCCTCGAGGAACGAGCCGCAGCCCGCAGAGCACGCCTCGTTGACGACGATATCGGTCAGCACGCCGTGGTTGAGCCAGATGGCCTTCATATCCTGTCCGCCGATGTCGAGCACGAAGGTCGCATCGGGAACGCATGCGCACGCGGCGCGGGCGTGCGCGACCGTCTCGACCGTATGGTAGTCGGCGTGGAACGCGCGCGCGAAAAGCTCCTCGCCGTATCCCGTGGTGCCCACGGCATCGATCGCAAGCGTGACTCCCGCTGTCTCCCAGCGGTTCTTCAAGCTGACAAGACCCTGTTGGGCGACGTCGAGCGGTCTGCCGTTATTAGACGCGTAGAACGAATCGACAAGCTCACCCGCCTCATCGACCAGGGCGAACTTGGTCGTCGTGCTCCCCGAATCGATACCGAGCGCCACACGCACCGTCTCTCCGAGCGCATACGCATCCGGACCCTTTGCCGGCGTCTCTTTGCCATGGCGTGCCGTAAAATCCGCCTGCTCGGCAGGTGTGGCAAAAAAGGGCTGGGCAAGACGTCCCTCCCCGCTTGCGGGCGCGACCGTCTCGAGCTTATCCAGCCGGACAAAAGCGTCGGGAAGGTCGATCGGTTGGGACGATGCGAACATGTCGGTCAGCGACAGGGCGGCACCGCGCGCGACCATGATCTGCGGATCGCGCGGGACGATAACCTGATCGTCCGATAGATTCAGTTGCTCCCGGAACACGCGGACCAGCGTGGGGTTGTAGGCGAGCGTACCGCCCTCGAAGATTACCGGCGGCTCGATGTCGATACCCTGGGCCAGACCGCCGATCGTTTGGCGGGCGACCGCGTGAAGCGCCGAAAGCGCTAGGTCGGTGGTAGGAATGCCCTCGTTGAGCAGCGGCTGGATATCGGTCTTTGCGTACACGCCGCAGCGGCCCGAGACCTCGTGGACGGTCGTTCCCCGGCTTGCGAGCTGCTCGAACTCGCCCGATTCGGTGCCGACCCCCATGAGCTTTGCCATCTCGTCGATAAATGCACCGGTACCGCCTGCGCACGAGCCGTTCATGCGCATGTCGGCAACCTCGATGTCTCCCTTATCGTTGGTGCGGAAGAAGATCATCTTGGCGTCTTGGCCGCCCAGCTCGATGGCGCAGCGCGTCTGCGGATAGAACCTGCTGATCGCGAGCGCGTTGGCGACCACCTCCTGAACGTACGAGGCGCCCAGCGCGGTCGCGATATCGCGCGCACCCGAGCCGGTCACCGCAACGCGCAGTGACTCATGGGGAAAGCGCTCGGCGAGCTCGCCGAGCATGGCGCGCACGCTCGCTGTCTGACACGCCCCGTGGCGGCGATATCCCCACCACGCCTCGGTCATATCCTCGTGCATCGCGTAAACTTTGGTCGTCGTCGACCCTACGTCCAGTCCTACTAGCAACGCCATAATGCTCCGTCTCTCGCATTTTTCCCGCTAGAGATATACCACTCTACGTAATACAACAGACTGTTGTATTTAAACTCCGTATAAAAAGCGGCTGCCGAAACGCTTCAGCAGCCGCCGAATGCACCAACAGATTGTTCTGCGCGCTAGCACGTCGGGCAACGGAGCAGCACGGGCCCTCCGGTCATGCGCACCGCTCACGCCCGCGATGTCGCCGAGAGAGCTATCCACGCTTAGGGCTCCAACCAAGCAAGTCGCCCGCGCTCAGCAGATCCCTAAGCGAGCTACTCGCACTCAGGAGCCATAGCCTGCTCCAAGAGCTCGGCATGCTCCTCCTCGAAAACCGTCCCCACAGGGAAGGCGCGACGGAAGACGAAGCGGGAAATCGGACCGGCTACCAAAAGGTTCCACGGCAGCGCCATCACAAAATTATGCGGGATGTTGATCATCCAGATCGCGGGCACGGAATACAGGTTCGCAAGGATGCCGCCGGGCATGTGCGTCAGACCCTCACAGGCACCGTACAGCGACATGATGATGACCATGGGAACGACCATGCAGGAGCTGACGGCGAGCGTCATGGCAAGTGGCGAGCTCTTGCCCGGCGTGACCAAGTACTTAAAGGCGAAACCCTTGGCGAGCGGGCTGGCGACGAACCAGTCGCAGCACATGGCAAAAATGTAGGCAACGGGGAAGCCGAGCCACGCAGTGGCAACGACCTCGCCGTTGATGGCCCCGTGCTGCAGGGCAACGTTGTAGATGCTCATCCAGAGCACCATGCAAAAGCACATGATAAAGGTGAACAGCAGGCTCTCTCGTTTGTTGATAGGCATAAAGGGCAGATTCCTCTCTGTGTTGTACCGCGGCGCCACGCAACAAAAACGGGCGGGCAAGATGGAGCTGTTGGAACTTCATCTCGCCCGCCCGTGGTACGCGCGTCTGCGACTACTTATGTGGTGGAACCAGCCTAGCACGAAACGCATGCGCTTCGTAAGCGTTGAGTTTATGAAGATGCAGGGCACCGATAATCCCCCGACCCCATAAGTTGCGGTGGAATACGGACTGTTTTGACCCTTTAAGCAGCAATTCAGTCCCTATTTCACCGCAACTCATTTGGTGCAAAGTAACCTGTCCCCCTTGTACCAATTAGCTGGTGTGGCGCCAGCGAGGGTCGGTGAGCGTACGCGCCACACCCAGTCCAACGGGCAGAAACGCTACGATGAGCACTGCGCGCACAAACCAGCCGAGCATATTGACCGTGTCGAAGGTGCACATGTAATACATCGAGCGATAGAGATACAGACCGGGCACCATAATGACAATCGAAGGCACCGTGAGGGCGATGCGCGGGTAGGTGAGCTTGACTTCGGCCAAGCTTGCCAGCAGACCCGATACCAGCGCGCCGATAAACGCTGCTGCCTCGGGAGGCATTCCCGTGCTGAGGCCCAGGAAGGGAATCATCGTCGGCGCATCGACAAGGGTCAGACGCAGGGTATTGGACACGGCGCCGATCAACCCAGCTGCCGCGGCCATCTTTACCGGGCTGTTGAACATCACCGAGAAGCCGAATACGCCAACGAAGCTCATCACCACGCGCAGGAGCGTAAGGGCAAGCGGCGAAAGGCCCAGTGGGGCAAAGTCGTCCGGCGCCAGGCCAACACACTCGGCAACCATCCAACCTACGAGCGTCGCCATCACAATAATCGATACGGCATATGAAAGGCGCTCGATACCGCTTCGCATGTCGAGCTTGGCGATGTCGAGGCCCGCCGTAATGAGCGGAAAGCCGGGAATCACAAAGAGCATGGCGCCGATATAGCCTTCTTGGTGCGACATTGCCCCCGGTATGACCTGGCCAAGGCCGAGCAATGCCAGCAGATACGAAACGCAAGCGAGCGCAACGCCGGTCGTCAGCGCGCTGAACTGACCAAGGCCTTGCTTGAGAATATGGGAGCGGGCAAAGTTGCCGACACCCGCGCCCACAAACGCGCAGGCCATCTCGATAGGGCCGCCGCCGAGCAAAAAGACGAAGGCGCCGCAAGCACAAGCTGCCGCAAGGCCCTGTTGCCAGGGAGAGTAATCGGGTTTTGAACTCTCAACGGTCTTGAGCATCTCGTGGTATTCGTGCACGGTAAACCGGCGCCCATACGTCTCGATTTCCTTTAAGAAACTCTCCATCATCCAAATGCGATGGGTATTGACGCCCGTTGTGGGCAAGCTGACGACCTCATTAAAGCAGTGACCATCTTCGATGCAGGTGCACTCAAACGACAGAAGACTTAAGTCAACGTGGATGGTGACACCGAGTACGGCGGCAACACGATTCATGGTATCGCGCACGCGCCAGGCACCCGTTCCGCTTGCCAGCATAAGCATGCCGGTGCGGCAGATGATGGATGATTTATCGGTGAGCGGCGCATCGACGGCAAGCTCATCGCCTGCCGTCACGATCTGGTGCCAGTCAGTTTTCATATGGAGCGCGCCGGCACGAACGCCGTGGTGCATGGGGGCTCTCGAAAGCAGCGAGTTAAGGCGCGAAGGCTGTGAGGGCTCCGCCGATTCGCCCTCGTCCTCGTCGGGCTCTTCATCGACCAGATCAAAGGAATCAAGCGGCGCTGGCTCGCGACGGTCGATCAGCTCCTCGTCCTCATCATCAAAGTAGTTGAACTGATCGAGCATGTCCTCTTCGATTGCGCGCTCGCTCGCGTCGTCCATCCCGGTGCTCCCTTCCTATCGACTAACCCCCATCCTAGACAGCGACGGCTAAAGGAAACATAAAAGAGACGGCTGTCATGCGAACCATGCGCGCAATAGCCGTGGGTAGTCGTTTGGCGGTCGCGATAACCGTGGCAGCTATGGCAACAGCCGTGGCGGCAAACGCGGCGGCAGCTCCCGTCGCCCCGGTGACGGCGGCGGCAAGCGCAAGTAACATACGCGTCGCGCTCTAAGTCGAGGCGACCAGAGGGCTCCGGGCATGTTTTTGCTCGGAGCCCTTTTTGGTGCAAGGGGGACAGGTTCATATGCACCAACGTCTTGAAGTTGCGGTGGAATACGAACTGTTTTGGCCTTTTGAGCGGCTTTTCAGTCCCTATTTCACCGCAACTCATGATTGGTGCAAAGTAACCTGACCCCAATGCACCAGAGCGAGGAGTGTCCCTGGGTGCCGGCAGAAAAGGAACGTCCCTAAGTGCCGCATAAATACCGTTTATCGGAGAAAAAATACCGTTCGCCGGTCATAATGATTGTTCCGGCTTTGGGCTTGTCTACAATAACCTCAGTGAAAAGAAATGCGGAAGGTTACCGAGTCCCTTGGACGTGGGCCTAACCAAAGTCTTTGATCGCGTGCGTCTCAAGGGGCGCATTCGATTGATTTTGGTTGGGCTATATTTATGAAGGGACATGCCACCATGGGTTTCTTTTCTCGCCTGATGGGCGGTTCGGATGAGCAGACGACTGCGGCTTCCGAGTTCGAAATCCTCGCTCCCGTTTCCGGCGAGCTTGTTCATCTGGAAAATACCAATGACCCTGCTTTTAGCAGCCGTGCCGTGGGCGATGGCGTTGCCGTGGTTCCCCAAGAGGGAACGGTGTGCGCTCCTGTTTCCGGCACCGTCGCGGCGCTGTTTCCGACTGAGCACGCGCTGGGCATCATGTCCGACGACAGCTCTGCTCAGGTGATGCTGCATATCGGAATCGATACTGTTAAGCTTGAGGGCAAGGGCTTCCACGCGCTTGTTGCCCAGGGTGACCATGTCGACGCGGGCCAGCCCCTCGTCGAGGTCGATTTCGACGCGGTCCGCGCCGCCGGCTTCGATCCCACGGTCTTCGTTATCGTGTGCGAGCGCTCGGAGAACTCGACTCTTCGTGAGCATGCTTCCGGCCCTGTTGCTGCTAAAGAGCCTGTCATCTGGCTTTCCGAGTAAATTTTTGTGGTGGGTACCGTGGTTATCAAGCGAGTTTTTAACAACAACGTCGCAATGGTCACTTCGGACGATGGCTCCGAGCTCATCGTCATCGGTCGAGGCCTCTGCTTTGGCCGTCATGCCGGCGATGCCATCGACGAGGCGTCGATCGAAAAGACCTACGCGTTGCAGGAGGGAACTTCTCAGGACTCGCGTACGATTGACCGCTTGGCACATCTTTTGGAGTCCATCCCCACCGTCAACCTCGTGATTGCCGAGGACATTGTTCAGATGCTCCGTCGAGAGCTCAATGTTGATATCAACGACAAGATTCTCATTGCTCTCGCAGACCATATCAGCCTTGCTTTGGAGCGCGAGCGCAAGGGCGTCTCCTGTGAGAATCCGCTGCTGCTCGAGATCCAGCAGTTCTATCGCAAGGAGTATGCACTTGCGGGCCGTGCGCTGCAGATTATCAAGGAGTATATGGGCATCCAGATGAGCGAAGAAGAGCAGGGTTTCATTACCTTGCATATCGTCAACGCCACCATGCCGCAACGCTCCGACCGTTTGATTGTTTCGGTCCAGCTTGTTCGCGACGTGCTCGCGATTGTTTCCGAGCGCTATGCTACGACCCTCGATGACACCTCGTTGCCCTATGAGCGTTTCGTCCGCCACCTGCAGTTTTTCGCACAGCGGGCGCTTGACCCCACGGCAGGGCAAATCAACGGAGACGCGCTGTTCCGAATCGATCAAACGGCGTATCCGTGTGCATTCTCGTGCGCGGACGCCATAGCCGCCCACTTGTCGTCTACCTATAACGTTGTCGTTACCGATGCCGAGAAGAGTTATCTCGCGTATCACATTGTTAACCTGCTTGGAGAACCTGGTCTCTAGGCATAACGTGCCCACACATCGATTGATATAAGGCAAGGCTCACGGTCTTGTCCAGGGCACATCTGTCTTAATTTGCGGAAAAGGAAGGGGAGTACCGCTATGACCGCAAAAAAGAAGTTCAATTTTAAAGCGCCGTTGGAGGTGTTCGCGAAGTCGATCGTTCAGCCGATGATGTATCTCTCGGTTGCCGGCATCCTGCTCATCGTGGGCATCATTCTGACCAACAAGACCATCTGCGCTTTGGTCCCCGTACTGGGCTCCGGTCCGTTCCAGCTTGTGGGCGCCGTTGTCTACCAGTCGCTGATGTTTATCATCAACAACCTCTCGATTCTGTTCTGCGTGGGCATCGCCGGCGCCATGGCAAAGAAGAACAAGGGCCATGCTTCGTTGATCGCCCTGATGTCGTTCTTCCTGTTCCTGCAGGCTAACAACATCGTGCTCAACGCCACCGGCTCTCTTGCCGATGCGAGCGGCATGCTCGGTCTTACCGGAACCGGCCAGGCCACCGTTATGGGCATTCAGGTGCTCGATACCGGCGTGTTCGGCGGCATCATTCTTGGTTGCATCACCGGTGCCGTGTTCAACAAGTACTCGAACAAGCAGTTCCCCATTGCCCTTTCGATGTTCTCGGGCGTTCGCTTCCCGTTCCTGATCATGATCATCATTTCCTGGATCATGGGCGCTGGCTTCTGCATCGTTTGGCCTCCGGTTCAGGGCGCCATCTCCTCCGTTGCCGGCATCATTAAGGAGTCGGGCAACATCGGTCTGTTTATCTACGGCATGCTCAACAAGCTGCTCGTTCCCACCGGTTTGCACCACCTCATCTACACCCCGTTCCAGTTCTCCGATGTGGGTGGCACCCTGACGCTGGGCGATCAGGTTATCGCCGGCGCCTACCCCATCCGTGTCGCCGAGATGGCAATGACGGGCCAGCCCTTCTCCGATAGCACCTACTTCAACAGCTACACCTTCAACAACCTGTGGCCCTACATCGGTATCGGTCTCGCCTTTATCGTCACCGCTTACAAGGGGAACAAGGATAAGACCAAGGCCGTTATCATCCCGCTGATCATCACCGCCGTGCTCTCCTGTGTCACCGAGCCCATGGACTTCCTCTTTGTCTTTGCCGCTCCCGTGCTCTTTGTCGTTCACTCGGTTCTTTCCGGCATCTTCCTGGTTCTGCTCAAGGTCCTCTCCGTGCCCGCTTCGACTGCAGGCGGCATCATCAACATCGTGGTTTCCAACCTGGTCCTCGGTGTCGACAAGACCAACTGGCCGGTTATGCTGGTGCTTGGAATCGTCAACGCCGCTCTGTACTTCTTCCTCTTCACCTTCCTTATTAAGAAGCTCAACCTCCACACGCCTGGTCGCGAGGAGGAGTCCGAGCTCGCCGAGTCCGTTGCCGAGGGCGAGGCCGCCGCGTCTGTCGCGGTGAAGCAGGGCGCTGTTGCCTCAGCTCCCGCAGAGGGCGTCGATGCAGGTATTGCCGACCTGGTCGCAGGTCTTGGCGGCAAGGACAACATCGAGGAGCTCGAGAACTGCTTTACGCGTCTCCGCGTGAACGTTAAGAACCCGGACCTCATCAATGAGGACCTCATCAACCACGTGCCCAACAGCGGCATCAACCGCAACGGCAATAATATCCAGATCATCTTTGGCATGAAGGTCGCTGAGATGCGCGACAAGGTCGAAAACGCAATTGAGAAGGAGCAGTAAACAATGATCATTACTCTGTGTGGTGGCGGATCCACCTTTACCCCCGGCATCGTCAAGTCCATCGCCCTGCGCAAGGACGAGCTCGATGTTGACGAGATTCGTCTGTACGACATCAACGAGGAGCGCCAGCGCAAGATCGGCGTGCTCGTGGACTGGATTTTGCACGAGGACCTCGGCCTGGACATCAAGCTCACGGTGACCACCGACAAGAAGACGGCTTTTACCGACGCGAGCTTCGTGTTTGCCCAGATGCGCGTGGGCGGCTACGCCATGCGCGAGCAGGACGAGAAGATTCCGCTGCGTCACGGCTGCGTGGGTCAGGAGACTTGCGGTTGCGGCGGTCTTGCCTACGGCATGCGCACCATCTTCCCCATGGTCGAGCTGATCGATGACGTTGAGAAGTACGCCAAGAAGGACTACTGGATTCTCAACTACTCCAACCCTGCCGCCATCGTCTCCGAGGGCTGCCGCGTACTGCGTCCCAATGCTCGCATCATCAACATCTGCGACATGCCGATCGCGATCATCGACGTGGTTTGCGCCGCGCTCGATATCGACAAGAAGGATGTCGAGTACGATTACTTTGGCCTCAACCACTTTGGTTGGTTCACCTCGATCCGCCACAAGGGCGAGGAGGTGCTCCCGCAGCTGCGCGAGTACATCAAGGAGCATGAGATTCTGCTGCCCGATTCGTACCTCAAGGGCATGGGCTCGCTCATGGCAAAGAAGCCCGAGGAGGCCACCGACGAGCACCCCGAGCAGAACCGCCACACCAAGGGCAGCTGGTACTACGTCTGGAAGGGCGAGTACGAGATCATGGAGTGCTTCCCGGAGTACCTGCCCAACACGTATCTGAACTACTACCTGCAGCAGAAGGAGTTCGTCGAGCACTCCAACCCCGAGCGCACCCGTGCTAACGAGGTTGAGGAGACGCGTGAGAAGAACCTCTTCGACGGTATCGATCACTACGAGAAGACGGGCGAGATCGACGAGAGCACGTTCTATGCGGGCAGCCACGGCGACTGGATTGCCGATCTGGCTATCGCTCTGAAGAACGACACCAAGCAGCGCTTCCTGGTCATTTGCGAGAACAAGGGCGCCATCCCCAACATGCCCTACGACGCTATGGTCGAGCTGCCTGCCTACATTGGCAAGAACGGCCCCGAGGTCATCAGCCGCGACAACATTCCGCTGTTCCAGCAGGGCCTCATGATGCAGCAGCTGAACTCCGAGAAGCTCATTGTCGAGGCTACGATCGAGGGTTCGTACGAGAAGGCGCTTAAGGCCTTTACGCTCAACAAGACTGTGCCGTCGATGAAGGTCGCCAAGGAGGTTCTCGACGACATGATCGAGGCCAACAAGGGTTACTGGCCCGAGCTTAAGTAAAAGCAACAGGGTCGCTGGCCGCATACCTAGAGCAATGCCCCGTCCACGTGATTGCGTGGGCGGGGCATTGCCGTTTGGTAACGCGTTTTATCAAATATGGCATTTATCTGCGGTAATGTTCTATTTCACCGCCGAGGGTGACATTTCATACCGCCTGCCGAACTGCGTGGAGACCTAACAACTTTTTAGGTCAGTGTTGTGCGTGTAGCAACTTCGCCCGGCCTCGCCTCCGGGCTGCCATGTGAGAGGGGATCTTATGGCTCGACTGCATGTAATGGAACGCAGCCACGCTCAGGCCGTCATGGACGACCTGCACGATGCGCTCGGACGCCGCTTGGCGGTGAGCTCGCTCGCCCCGTGTCCCGTTGAGTTTACGGCAGCTCTCGTCAACCTGTGTTCCACCCAGAGCTGCGGCAAGTGCACGCCCTGTCGCGTGGGCCTGAGCGCGCTGAGCGACCTGCTCGCCGATGTACTCGAAGGGCGCGCCGATGAGTCCACGCTCAACCTTATTGAGCGCACGGCCCGCACCATCTACCTTTCGAGCGACTGCGCCATCGGCTACGAGGCCGGCGCCATGGCGCTCACGGCCATTCGCGGCTTCCGCGACGACTTTGAGCATCACATCCGCGAGCGCTCCTGCGGCTTTGACCGCGAGGCCCGCGTTCCGTGCGTCTCGGGCTGCCCGGCGCACGTCGACATTCCCGGGTACATTTCGCTCGTCGAGGCCGGCCGCTATGCCGATGCCGTCAAGGTCATCCGCAAGAACAATCCGCTGCCGCTCGTCTGCGGCCTGGTGTGCGAGCATCCCTGCGAGATGCACTGCCGTCGCGGCATGGTCGACGACCCCATGAACATCCTCGCCCTCAAGCGTTTTGCCGTTGAGCACAGTGACCTCAACGACCATAAACCGCATGTGGTGGACAACACCGGTAAGCGCGTCGCCGTGATCGGCGGCGGACCGGCTGGCCTGTCCTGTGCTTACTACCTGGCCGTGATGGGCCACAAGGTGACGATCTTTGAGCAGCGGCACCACCTGGGCGGCATGCTGCGCTACGGTATCCCCAGCTATCGTCTGCCACGCGAGCGCCTGCAGCCCGAGATTGACTGGATCTTGAGCTCCGGTATCGACGTGGAGCTCGACCATTCCGTGAACGGCGAGGAGCTTGCCAGCTTGCGCGACGAGTTCGATGCCGTCTACCTGGCCATCGGTGCCCACAGCGATAAGAAGCTCGGCCTTCCGGGCGAAGAGGCGCCCGGCGTTGAGTCGGCCGTCAAGATGCTGCGCGCCATCGGTGATGACGAGCTGCCCGACCTGAGCGGCCAGCGCGTGTGCGTCATCGGCGGCGGCAACGTTGCCATGGATGTGGCTCGCTCTGCCGTGCGCTGCGGTGCTGAAAAGGTATGCATCGTCTATCGCCGTCGCATCTGCGATATGACGGCCCAGGACGCCGAGATCGCCGGCGCCCAGGCCGAGGGCTGCGAGGTGCTGGAGCTCACGGCCCCACTTGCCATCGAGACGGGCGAGGACGGTCGCGTGAACGGCCTGCGCGTGCAGCCGCAGATTATCGGTGAACCCCGCCGTGGTCGTCCGGCTCCGCGTGCCGCCGCCACGCCCGAGCGTGTCATCCCCTGCGAGCGCGTGTTCGTCGCCATCGGCCAGGACATCGATTCCAAGCCGTTTGAGGAGATGGGCATTGCCTGCAAGTGGGGCTGCATCGGCACCAATTCGGACGGCGCCGTGCCCAACTTCGATGGCCTCTTTAGCGGCGGCGACTGCCAGACCGGCCCCGCCACCGTCATCCGCGCCATCAATGCCGGCCGCGTGGCTTCGGCAAATATTGACCGCTACCTGGGCTTCGACCACAAGATTAAGCTCGACGTGAAGCTGCCGACCGTCCAGTTTAAGGGCAAGCACGAGTGCGGTCGCTGCGAGCTGGGCGAGCGCGAGGCCGGCGAGCGTATTCACGATTGGAATCTGGTCGAGCAGGGTCTCACCGAGCAGGAGGCACGCCAGGAGGCAAGCCGCTGCCTGCGTTGCGACCACTTTGGCTTTGGCGCGTTCCGCGGAGGGAGGAACCTGGAATGGTAGAGCCCAACAAAACCACCGTCAGCGACAACACCGAAAACGGAGCGTACAATATGGTCAAGCTCACTATCGATAATTGCGAGGTCGTGGTTCCCGAGCACACCACGATCCTGGACGCAGCCAAGTCCGTCGGTATCCAGATTCCCACCCTGTGCTACCTGCGCGATCTAAACGAGATCGGCGGCTGCCGCGTGTGCGTGGTCGAAGTCGAGGGCTGCGATCAGCTGGTTGCCGCCTGCAACAACTACGTGCTCGACGGCATGGTGGTCCACACCAACAGCCCCAAGGCTCGCGAGGCCCGTCGCACCAACGTGCAGCTGCTGCTGTCCCAGCACGATTCGCAGTGCACGAGCTGCGTGCGCAGCGGCAACTGCAACCTACAGACCATCGCCAACGACCTGGGTATTTTTTATCTGCCGTATCAAAGGCATTTGGCGGGCGAGGGCTGGGACTTCGATTTCCCCATCATCCGTGATAACGACAAGTGCATCAAATGCATGCGCTGCATCAAGGTGTGCGAGAGCGTGCAGGGCCTAGGGATTTGGGACCTGACCAACCGCGCCACGCATACCGCCGTGGGCACCCGCGGGCGTGCGCCGATCGACAAGACCGATTGCGTCGCGTGCGGTCAGTGCATCACGCATTGCCCGACGGGTGCCCTGCGCGAGCGCGACGACACCGAGACCGTGTTCGATGCTCTCGCCGATCCCGGCAAGATCGTGCTGGTGCAGATTGCGCCGGCCGTGCGTAGCGCTTGGGGCGAGGAGCTCGGCATTCCGCGCGAGGAGGCCACCGTCGAGCGTCTGGCGTGCGCGCTGCGTCGCGTAGGCTTTGAATACGTGTTCGATACCGATTTCTCGGCCGACCTCACCATCATGGAGGAGGGCTCCGAGCTGCTCGAGCGCCTGGGCGCCGCTGCCAAGGGTGAGGGCGATAGCCGCGGCTGGCCCATGTTTACGAGCTGCTGCCCGGGCTGGGTGCGCTTTGTGAAGGCGCGCTATCCGGAGTTTGTCGACAGCCTGTCCACGTCCAAGTCGCCGCAGCAGATGTTCGGCGCCATTGCCAAGACGTACTACGCCAAGGTGTTGGGCGTGGAGCCCGAGCGCCTGTTCGTGGTGTCCGTGATGCCGTGCACGGCCAAGAAGGCCGAGTGTGCGCTGCCGAGCATGGTGGGCGAGGGCGGCGCGCCCGACGTGGACGTTGCGCTGACGGTGCGCGAGATGGTGCGCATGATCCGCGCGAGTCACGTGAGCGTGGACACGCTGGTCGAGGAGCCGCTCGATACGCCGCTGGGCTTTGGCACGGGCGCGGGCGTGATCTTTGGCGCCACGGGCGGCGTGATGGAGGCCGCCGTGCGCTCGGCATATTACCTGGTGACGGGTAAGAACCCCGATGCGGACTTCTTTACCGACGTGCGCGGACTCGACGGCTGGAAGGAAGCCGTGGCCGATATCGATGGCACTAAGGTACGCGTCGCCGTGGCGCACGGGCTGGGCAACGCCGCCCGCCTGCTCGACGCGATTCGCGACGGCCGTGTAAGCTATGACTTCGTCGAGGTTATGGCATGCCCGGGCGGCTGCGTCGGTGGCGGCGGTCAGCCCATCCACGACGGCTGCGAGCTGGCAGCCGAGCGCGGCCAGGTGCTGTGGGGCCTGGATGCGAAGGCGGACATTCGCTTCTCGCACGAGAATCCCGGTGTCCAGGCGTGCTACCGCGAGTTTTTGGGCGCGCCGCTCTCGCCGCTGGCCGAGGAATTGCTGCATACCGACCATCACGCCTGGTCGATGCCCAACGAGGGGGCGTGCTAGCAATGCGTGCGTTTGATGCTGAGATGACGCGCCGAGGATTTGCCTCGG
>FR878649.1 GCA_000434535.1 Collinsella sp. CAG:166 | reverse complement strand
CGCTCGATCGTGGTTGAAAGACCACATCGGCGGCGGCCTCGTTTTCGTATCCGGCGCCACGAAGGGCGAGCGCGGTGCCGGCGTCCAAAAGAAGGGGTAGGCCGCATGGGCTGGTCGCGATAACTGCGGTCTGAGCGAGTGCGCAGCCGAGCGCCTGGCATTGAGCGGCGAGCTCACCTTGTGTGGGGTTGGGGATGAGCGCGGCATCGACGCGACTCGATAGCAGCGCAAAAGCCGTGCGCTCATCTGGGGAAAGACTTTCGGCCTCAACGATAACGAGTTTGGGCTTCGCGTTGTTGATGCGATGTGCGGTCCGGCTCATGCAGTCCGAAGAACCCGGCATAGAAAACTCCTGTGTATTCGGCAAAACGTAAACTATAGTTTACGTTTTTGTTTTGCCGCATTTCAAACTCGTCTGCATGAATGAACGTGCGAAACAGATTCTTGGCGAGCGAGTCAAACAGACGCGCAGGGACCTTGGCATCTCCAAGGTCGATTTTTGCGTAGCAGCAGGAATCAGCCGCCCCTATCTCGACCGAATCGAAAACGGAACGGCAAACATCACGGTTAAGGTTCTATTTAAAATCGCACCCGCGCTCGGCATGACCGTCTCGGAGCTTCTTGAGGGCATCGAATAGAGAATACCCGTCGTTATTCGAATTACACCATCGGGATGCGGTCGTGGTTGACCTGGCTGTAGAACAGACGCTGAATCTCGGCGGCGTCGCGCGACTGACCGAGTGCCCACATGGTCTTTGCCACAAGCGTCTCGGTAGTCATGTCGTCACCGCGCAGAATGCCCGGATGATCGGCATATGCACGACCGACTTCGTAAACACCCAGGTCAAGGCCCTCCTCGGGCACCTGTGTGGTCATAACGACCGTGCGGCCCGAATCAACCCAACGGAAAATTGCCTCCTGGAACGATTCGCCCGACTCGCCAAACTCGGGGATACCGCCAATGCCAAATGTCTCCAGGATCACGGCATCATAACTATCGGCAAGGGCATCGAGGATACCGGGGTTGACGCCGGGCGTGAGCTTGAGCACAAACACGCGAGGATCGATGCTGTCATAGAAGCGCACGGGGTTCTCGCCCTGGTGCGCGCCGTGAATGCCGTTGCGCACGATGCGATCATTGCGAATGTAGGCAATAGGCGGATAGTTGACGCTGATGAATGCATTAAAGCTCATAGTGCGCTGCTTGCGGGCGCGCGTGCCGGCAATGGCCACGCCGCCAAACACGATCGACACGTCGTGCGAGTGCTCGTCGAGCGCGTAGAGCAGGCTCTGATACAGATTGAGCTTGGCGTCGGTGAAGGGGTTGCCCATGGGCTTTTGCGAACCGGTGAGCACGATGGGCTTGGGGCTGTCCTGAATCAGGTAGGAGAGTGCCGCCGCGGTGTAGCTCATGGTGTCGGTGCCGTGCAGGACCACAAAGCCGTCGTGGTCGGCATAGCCCTCGACGATGACGTCGCGAATGCGCATCCAGTCGCTGGGACGCATGTTGGTGCTGTCGATGTTCATGGGCTGCACGACGTCAAGCTCGCACAGGCCAGAGATCTCGGGCACGCTCTGGGCGAGCTCCTCACCGGTCAGGGCGGGGGAGAGGCCGTTGCCGTCCTCGGTCGATGCGATGGTGCCGCCCGTGGCGATGAGAAGGATGCGCTTCATGCTGGTATTCCTATCGATTTTGTCGCCGCAGGGGCGGAGTCGTTCGTCAGTATTGTGGCACAGGGCATTCAATGTTCAAGCGTATTACATCATCTGTAACGTTTGGAAACGCATCCGGGTGCCCAAAATGGGATAAAGCTCGTGCGTTTGCCGTGCATGGCCGGCTATTACGGGCGTTCGTCTTTCACATACGTGTAAACTATGAAGGCTATTATCGTTAATTCGCGCGGGCGGGCACCGGCTCCCCGCCAACAAGAGGGGGAAACCATGGATCAAAATGCTTCCGCAAAGGTCCTCGTACTCGACTTTGGTGCGCAGTACGGTCAGCTCATTGCCCGCCGCGTCCGCGACCTCAACGTGTATTCCGAGATTGTCCCCTGCGACATCTCGGCCGACGAGATTCGCGAGATGAACGCCTCTGCGCTCATCCTTTCCGGCGGCCCGGCTTCCGTGTATGCCGAGGACGCTCCGTCTATCGACCCCGCCATCTTTGACCTGGGCCTTCCCGTCCTGGGTTTTTGCTACGGCCATCAGATCACGGCAGTGACGCTCGGCGGCAAGGTCGGTCACTCCGAGGTGGGCGAGTACGGCCGCGCCACCATCACGCGCACGGCAGATGCCAAGCTCTTTAACTCCACGCCTATGGAGCAGACCGTGTGGATGAGCCACCGCGACGCTGTCACCGAGGTGCCCGAGGGCTTTACCGTCACCGCCAGCACCGATGTGTGCCCGGTTGCCGCCATGGAGTGCGCCGAGCGCAAGATTTTCACCACGCAGTTCCACCCCGAGGTTAAGCACTCCGAGTACGGTCAGCAGCTGCTGAGCAACTTCCTGTTTGAGATTTGTGGCCTGGAGCCCAACTGGAGCATGGACAACCTCGCCGAGACCATGACGGCGGACTTCCGCGAGAAGGTCGGCGACGACCGCGTGATCCTGGCCCTGTCCGGCGGTGTTGACTCCTCCGTCGTGGCCGCCCTGGGCGCCCGTGCCGTTGGCAAGCAGATGACCTGCGTGTTCATCAACCACGGCCTGCTGCGCAAGGGCGAGCCCGAGCAGGTTGAGGAGGTCTTCACCAAGCAGTTCGACGTCGACTTCATCCACGTTCACGCCGAGGACCGCTACGCCGAGCTCCTCGCTGGCGTTACCGAGCCCGAGGAGAAGCGCCGCATCATCGGTACGCAGTTCTGGAAAGAGTTCTTCGCCGTGGCGCAGCAGCTCGAGACCGATGGCAAGCCGGTCAAGTACCTGGCTCAGGGCACCATTTACCCCGACATCATCGAGTCCGGCGCGCGCAAGACGGGCGGCAAGACGGCCACCATCAAGAGCCACCACAACCTGATTCCGTTCCCCGAGGGCGTGCACTTCGACCTCATTGAGCCGCTCGACCACTTCTTTAAGGACGAGGTCCGCGCACTTGGTTTGGCGCTCGGCCTGCCGGCTCACATCGTGTTCCGTCAGCCCTTCCCGGGCCCGGGTCTGGCAATCCGCATCATCGGTGCGGTCGACAAGGAGAAGCTCGAGATCCTCAAGAACGCCGACGCTATCGTGCGCGAGGAGCTCGACGCCTACAACCAGCGTCTGTTTGAGCAGACTGGCGAGCGCAACTCCGAGCACAGCTGCTGGCAGTACTTCGCCGTCCTGCCCGACATCAAGTCTGTCGGCGTTATGGGTGACGAGCGCACCTATCAGCGCCCGATCATCCTGCGCGCCGTCGAGTCCAGCGATGCCATGACCGCCGACTGGGCCAAGCTGCCCTACGACGTGCTGGCCCGCATCTCCGGCCGCATCGTTGCCGAGGTCCCCGGCGCCAACCGCGTGTGCTACGACATCACGTCCAAGCCGCCCGCGACGATCGAGTGGGAGTAGGCTGATAGGGTTCTGACCTGCACTTTTGAGTGCCGCACTGTGCCGCTGAGTTTCGTTTCGTACGAGAGTCATGGCAAAGCCGCCAGCGACGGCGGTGAGTAAATACGGT
>FR878648.1:1324-1661 GCA_000434535.1 Collinsella sp. CAG:166 | reverse complement strand
TGCTCAAGCCCGTGCTCGCGCGCGGTGCCTTCCAGATTATCGGCGCCACCACGGCCGAGGAATTCCGCAAGTACCTCACCAAGGACCCGGCCTTCGAGCGTCGTTTCCAGACCATCGATGTCGAGGAGCCGAGCGTCGAGGACACGGTCAAGATCCTGACTGCGCTCAAGCCGCGCTACGAGGAGCACCACCATGTGCGCTATACGCAGGGTGCTATCGAAGCCGCCGCGAACCTTTCCAACCGCTACATCCAGGATCGCTTCCTGCCCGATAAGGCCATCGACCTCATTGACGAGGCCGGTGCCCGCGCTCGAATCGCCGCGAATCGCGCGCCCGA
>FR878648.1:0-1302 GCA_000434535.1 Collinsella sp. CAG:166 | reverse complement strand
CCCGAGCCGGTGCGCGAGGCCGAGCATCGCATAGAGGAGCTCAAGGCCGCCGCGCAGGAGGCCACCGAGAGCGACGACATGAACAAGGCCGCCGAGATCACCGAGCAGCAGAAGGCCGCCGAGATTGAACTCGCCGAGGCCAAGGCTGCCTGGACGGCCGAGCTCGACGCCAGCCCGCTCACCATCGACGTGAGCCAGATTGCCGACATCGTGTCCGTGACTTCGGGCGTGCCGGTGTCCTCGCTTACCGAGAGCGAGAGCCGTCGCCTACTGCAGGCCGAAAGCGTGCTCAAGACGCGCATCATCGGTCAGGATGAGGCTGTCGAGGCAGTTGCCAAGGCCGTGCGCCGCAGCCGCTCGCCGCTCAAGGATCCGCGTCGCCCCGGCGGCAGCTTTATCTTCCTGGGTCCCACCGGCACGGGTAAGACCGAGCTCGCCAAGACGCTCGCCGAGTACCTCTTTGGCAGCAAGGATGCGCTCATCAGCTTCGATATGTCCGAGTTCGGTAGCGAGTTCGAGGTCTCCAAGCTCATTGGTAGCCCTCCTGGTTACGTCGGTCACGACGAGGGAGGTCAGCTCACCAAGGCCGTTCGTCGTCACCCGTACTCGGTCGTGCTGTTCGATGAGATCGAGAAGGCGCATCCCGATATCTTCAACATCTTGCTGCAGGTGTTGGAAGAGGGTCGTCTCACCGATAGCCAGGGCAAGACAGTCGACTTCCGCAACACCGTGATCATCATGACGTCCAACGTGGGCGCCCGCGAGATTGCGCAGGATGCGAGCGTAGGCTTTGGCACCACCGGCGAGCAGGGTCTCACGTCGAGTGAGATCCGCGGCCGCGCGATGGGCGAGCTCAAGCGCCTGTTCCGCCCCGAGCTGCTCAACCGTATCGACGACATCGTGGTGTTCCAGAAGCTCTCGGGCGAGAATCTCACCAAGATCGCTCACCTGCTGGTGGACGACCTGCGTCAGCGTTTGATTGCCAACGGCATGAACATCAAGCTCACCGATGCGGCCTATGACAAGATCGTGGCCGAGGGCACCGACCTCACCAACGGTGCGCGTCCGCTGCGCCGTGCTATTCAAAAGCTCATCGAGGACCCGCTGTCCGAGGAGCTTCTGGCCGGCGAGTGGGGCGAGGGGGATACCGTCCTGTGCGACGTGGCCGATGGCAAGTTTGTCTTTAGCCACGGCACGGGCGAGATCCCGGCACCGCGTCCGGCGGGCACGCTCGGTGGCGATACCGCCCCGGCGGCACCGCACACCGGCAACGCCGCGCCCGTGAGCGGCGGCGTGACCTCG
>FR878647.1 GCA_000434535.1 Collinsella sp. CAG:166 | reverse complement strand
CAGCGGACTTGTCCTCTTGGTCGGCATTGCACTCGATAAGCTCGGCCACCACACGCATGGCATCGGCCGTCGCGCGCTGCAGGCTCCAGCCCGCCATCACACGGCCGACGAGCACTGCCGAGAACGTGTCGCCCGTGCCTGGGAAATAGACCGGGATCAGGTCGAAGGGAATCGTGAAGTACTCCCCCGCCACGTGATCGTAACCGATGACGGCGTTCGCGCCGTCGACCACAGCGCTCGTAACGACCACCGACTTGGCGCCCAGCGCGCGCATGGCGTCCACAAGGACGCGGGCCTCGTCGGGCGTGATTTGCTCTGCAATAGGTGTATCGGTGAGCAGACAGGCCTCGGTGTAGTTGGGAACCGCGTAGTCGGCGCACTCGAGCAGGTGCCTCATGAGGCCGATCGTGGACTCGGGCACACCGGCGTAGAGCTTGCCGTTGTCGCCCATGATGGGGTCGACGAACACCTTGGTGCCCTTTTGCGCGCGGCGGTGACAGAAGTCCGAAATGATACGCGTCTCTTCCTCGGTCACGATAAAGCCGGTCGAGATGGCGTCGAACTCAAAGCCGAGTTCCTCCCAGATGGCGAGACTCTGACGCACGTACTCCGTGGTGTCGTGGATGTAGAACTTGGGATAGTTGAGCGTATCGGACACCAGCGCCGTCGGCAGGTTGTGGATGCGGTAGCCCATATGCGACAGCACCGGAAGCATGGCGGAAAGCGCGACCTTGCCATAGCCGCACATATCGTTGATCAGCAGCAGCTGAGTGTTCTTCATGAATGTCCCCCTTGGGTCGGGCGAGGCGCGGCGGCGCCACAGTGCGAATAAGTGTAGCGCAGGGAACGCTGCGAACGAAAGCTTGCACCGTGGAGGACAGTTTGTTGCGGAAAGGTTTCGGAAACGAGGGGCTAGCCTGCTTCATTGCGGCTCATTCGCCGCCA
>FR878646.1:12543-45642 GCA_000434535.1 Collinsella sp. CAG:166 | reverse complement strand
GATCCGTTTTCCTCCGTCCCCAAGGGATCAGGTGATGCGCATCTGTGCGTAGTTACGTGCGTAGGATTGCGTGACTATGCTTGTATATGTGCTGTCTTCTGCTGAATTTTGACCATTTAGCGGTAATATACGCAGAAGCACGCACATACACGCGCATTTGTGCGAATATGGAGCTGTCAGAAATGAAAGACTTTTCACAACGTAGGAGGCACATATGACAGATTCCAAACAGGCTCCGCTTGACGCTGCGGCAGCCGCAAAGGCAGCGTTCGCTTCGGTCCAGGGCAAGCCGTTCCCCGATGATATCTTTACGGCTCCCGAGCTTCGTTGGGCTGTGATCGGGTGCGGCGTTATCGCCAACCAGATGGCCCAGTCTCTCGCTCTTGCCGGCCGCAAGCTTGCGGGCGTCGCCAACCGCACGCTATCAAAGGCTCAAACTTTTGCCGAGCAGTATGGCATCGAAAAGGTCTATGACACGGTCGAGGATCTCTATGCCGATCCGGACATCGATGCGATCTATATCACCACCCCGCATAACACGCATATCACCTACCTGCGCGCCGCTCTGTCAGCCGGCAAGCACGTGCTCTGCGAGAAGGCCATTACCCTCAATTCCGCCGAGCTCGACGAGGCACGTGCCATTGCCGACGAGCATAACGTGGTTCTCATGGACGCCACCACGGTGCTCCACATGCCCTTGTATCAGGAGCTGCGCCGCCGCATGGATGCCGGCGAGTTTGGCCGCATGAACCTCGTCCAACTCAACTTTGGCAGCTATAAGGAGTACGGCGACCTGACCAACCGTTTCTACAATCGCAACCTTGCCGGCGGCGCCATGCTCGACATTGGCGTGTATGCCCTGTCCGTCATGCGCCTGTTTATGGCCAGTCAACCCGCGGAGGTCGTGTCTCTGGGCAACACCTGCGAGACTGGCGTTGACGTCGCGGGTGGCATTGTCTGCCGTAACGCCGAGCAGCAGCTGGGTGTTGTGAGCCTTACGCTCCACTCCAAGCAGCCCAAGCGCTCTGTCATCAGCTTTGACAAGTGCTATATCGAGGTCAACGAGTACCCGCGTGCCGATCACGCGGCCATCGTGTGGACTGCGGACGGCCACCGCGAGGAGGTCCACGCCGGCACCGAGGCTTACGCCCTTTGCTATGAGATGGCCGATCTTGAGAAGGCCGTTGCCGGCGATGACTCCAAGCGCGAGCTGCTGGATTATGCTTCTGATGTTATGGAGCTTATGACCAAGCTTCGCGCCGACTGGGGAGTCGTGTACCCCGAGGAGGAGTAAACGATGCTAGCGGAAGATAGGCTCAATGCGATTGTGTCGATGGTGCAGCAGGCTGGCTCGGTTACTGTGCCAGAGCTTGCCGATACCCTGGGCGTGACGGCGTCTACCATTCGGCGCGACCTGCAGACGCTCGACCGAGCGCACCGCATCGCCAAGGTCCACGGCGGAGCGACGAGTCTTGAGCGCGCGCACGTGACGCGTGACCTAACGCTTAATGAGCGCAGCGACCTCCATAACGACGACAAGGAGCGCATCTGCGCCCGTGCGGCGGCGCTTGTGGAGCCCGAAAGCTTTGTATACATCGACTCGGGCTCGACGACGCTCAAGCTCATCGAGCATCTTCCACACCTTGAAGGTGTCACCTACGTGACCGACTCCGTGCTCCATGCTCAGCATCTCGCCCTGCGCGGCATGCGCACTGTGGTGTTGGGTGGCGAGCTCAAGCCCGAGACCGAGGCGCTCGTTGGCCCCGATGCCTTGGCAACCCTAGACCACTACAACTTCAACTGTGGCTTTTGGGGTTCTAACGGCATTGCTGCCGAGCAGGGCTTCACGGCGCCAGATATCGAGGAGGCGCAAGTAAAGCGCATCTCGATGCGCCATACGGCCAAGCGCTTCGTAATCTCGGACGCCAGCAAATTTGGCATGGTGGCGCCCGTCAAGTTCGCGGACTTCCGCGACGCAACGATTATTACCGCCGGCGATGTCCCCGCCAAGTACCGGGCAATGGACAACGTCATCACGGTCTAACAGCAGGGGACGGGCAAGCGCCAAAACCACCGCGAAGGGGTAGGAACCTATGTGGTGGTTTTGACGTTTGTCCAGATAAAACCTGCCAAAATAAACCTGTCCCTTTTCGGCAGGTTTTAGGGCTCCCAGGGGCAGGGGGCTTCTATGTGGATGTGCTCGCCGGTTACGGGATGCGTGAAGGACACGCTGTGGGCGTGGAGCATCAGGCCGCAGGGGCGCGGCGTTCCGTACAGGTCGTCGCCAACCAGGGGATGATGCTCGCTCGCCAGATGCACACGGATTTGGTGCTTACGGCCGGTGAGCAACTCGACATCGATATACGAACGCGCGGGAAGGCCTCGGCGGCTCTTAAGGCGCTTGAGCACCTTCACGCGCGTCTGAGACGGCTTGCCGCTGGCGCCAACGCGCATCTTGCGGCTATCGTGGCGGTCGCGGGCGATGGGCTTGTCGATGAGCTTCTCGTTCCAGTCGATCTTGCCCTCGGCGAGCGCCAGATAGTGCTTTTCGAACGCGTGGTCGATAATCATCTGGTCAAAGGCGGGCTGCGTCTGCTTGTCGAGCGAGAACAGCACCACGCCGGTGGTGTCACGGTCCAGGCGATTGAGCGGCTGCATGTCGGTCGCGGCAAAGCCGTCGCCCATCGCCAGCAGCAGGTCGCTGGCGTAGTCGGTGAGCGTGCGCTCGCCGGTGCCGTCGCCGTGGACAATCATGCCGGCGGGCTTGTCGATGGCCATAAGCCAGGCGTCGCAGTAGAGGACTTGAGGTTCTTCGTTCACGTGTAAGCCTTTCGGTTAGCTAATTCCCACAAACATGCAGCCCGAGGTGGCGCCGCGCAGGCGGGCGGCGGGCTTACGGCCGGCTTGAGCCGCCTCGACGGCGCGACGGACGCGAGCGACGGCACGGCCAATCTCATCGGCCTCGAGCAGGGTTCCGTCGACCATAAGATGACGGACGCCGGCGTCGAACAACTGCGGTACCTGCGGCGTGAGGTCGATGGGGTAGGCGTCGTACAGGCGTGAGCGGCCGTGGATGTCGGTACGCACCGGCATGATCTTGCCGTCGATATTCTTGAGCGAGAGCTTGCGGGCACGCAGGCGGCAGTTGGCACAATCGTGGATACAGCCGTTGGCAACCTGCAGGATGCAGTGCTCGCTCGTCATAACGCGCGGGCGGCCAAAGACGGTGATGCCCAGAGCCGCGGGCGCGGCGGCGCCGAGCGAGACAATCTCGTCGAGTGTGATCTCGGGCGAGAGCCAAAGCGCACCGGCTCCGCGCTCGGCAAGCGCCTCCATGCAGGGCGTGTTGTGCACCGGCAGGCAAGAGCGAATCTCGGCCGTGGCGCCAACCTGGGCGGCCAGGGCAAGCTCAGAGATGTTGCCAATAGCGACCGTGGCGCCGGCAACAACCCACGGGTCGACGCGTACGTGGTCAACGGCGCGGCAGACCTCGTCGAGCACGGGTACGATGCCCTGCTCAAATGCATCGGCGGGGGAGAGCTCGGTCGCATCGAGTGCATCGGTGGTCATGTAGATGCGCGTTACACCCTCGGCGCGAGCGGCCTCGGCGGCCTCGAGCGAGGTGACGGTGGCGCAGATCTGCGGCTCATCGCGGTAGTGCTCGAGCGCGGGGCGGGAATCACTGGTTACAATCGCCGGCAGCTCGAGCGTTTTCGCGCGCTCCTCGTACGGTGCCAGAATGGCCTCTTCCAGCGCCTTACAAGCGGCGGCGCGCACCTTGTGCACGGCGGAAAAGCCCATACCGCAGCCGGCGTCGAGCGAAACGTCAAAGCTTGCGGCCTCAAAGGGAGAGGAGCCCATGCGCCCGACGTGCTCAACCAGATCGGATGCCTCGACGGCGCGGGTCTTGGCAGCCTCGACGGTAAAGCCCGTGGCCGTGGCCGTAAGCGAAGGATCGTCGCAACAGGTGAGCGTAACGGCAAACGGCTCGCCCAGACGCGCCACAACGGACACGTCTACGGCGCGGCGGCGCAGCACATCGCGCTTGAGCGCGGCGCCGGCGGCGTCAATGGCGCGCTGGCTTCGAATCACGCGCACGCGGCAGCCCTCGGGCATGCTACGGGGCACGCGACACTCGATGATGTCGCCCGCGTCGGCATCATCGGCGGCAATGGTGGTCAGGAACTGGTCAAACTCGTTATCGTGGCGAAGCTCCAGCAGGTCGCCCTTGCCCACGGGCTCAAACAGCTCAATGCGGGCGATGGCGGCGCGGCGACGGCGGTCGTCGGGCTTGAGTCCGCGTACATCGCGGTTGGCCAGACGGCTGCCCAGCACCGTGCCCACAATCTGGCCGCGGTTGTTGGAGCGCTCGTAGCTCATCATCTCGTCGCCCGAGGTGCCGTCTTGATAGGCGTGCGTAAAGTCGCGGTTAAAACAGCGCTTGAGTTGGCGCTGGCGAGCGGCGTCCTCATCCTTAGAGGTCGAAACATCGGCAAGCATGTCATCAATCTGATGACGATACACGTCGACGATGGAATACACGTAATCGGGGGCCTTCATGCGGCCCTCAAGCTTGAGCGATGCGGCGCCGGCGTCATACAGACGGCGAACAAGCTGCGACGTGTTGGTGTCGCGCGGGCACAGCGCGCGCTCGCGACCGGCAGGGGAGAGCGAGCGGCCGTTCTCGTCGATCAGCTCGTAAGGCAGGCGACAGGGCTGAGCGCACATGCCGCGGTTGGCCGAGCGGCCTGCCATGGCAAAGCTCGACAGCAGGCACAGGCCCGAGTAGCAAAAGCAGATGGCGCCGTGGCTAAAGACCTCCAGGTCGACATCGGGCGCGGCGTCGTGGATGGCGGCGATCTCGTCGATGGAGAGCTCGCGCGAGAGGGTCACGCGGTCGGCGCCCTGCTCACGGCACCAAAGGGTTCCGCGGTCGTCGTGGATGTTTGCTTGGGTCGAGATATGTGTCTCGATGCCGGGCATGGTGCGCTTGACCTCAAAGAACAGACCCCAGTCCTGGATAATGAAGGCATCGGCGCCCAGCGTGGAGCAGCGATGGATGAGTTGCAGTGCATCGCCCATCTCGGACTGCTTGATGACGATGTTGACCGTGACGTAGACGCGCGACCCGGCTAGATGTGCGGCGCGGCAGGCCTGCTCAAAGGCCTCGTCGGTAAAGTTGGTGGCCTTGCGGCGGGCGTTGAAGCTGCCCATGCCGCAGTAGATGGCGTCTGCCCCGGCAGCGAGCGCGGCGGCAAAGGGCTCCGGGCCTCCGGCGGGGGCCAAGAGCTCGGGTTTGCGATTGGTGGTTCGACTGGCGGTTGCGGTCATATCCTGCCTTTCAAAATGCTCAGATAATCAAAAGTATAGTGGCGCCGTTGCGGCAGGCGATGCCCGTGCTCCAAGCGGGATAAAGTCTTCAGCAGCTTGGGCTGGCTGACCCCGTGGAGAACCGTTCAGCTGCCAACGGGCGCCGTTGGGCGATAAAATATTCTCGCAGCGTGATAATTATCTTGCATCGCGCGGAAACCTTGAGTACTATCCCAATCAAGCGCGGTGTTCAGACCGAACTGTGCCTCCCGGTGTGAACACCGCGCTCACGCTCTCTCAATTGATCGTAAGGAGAAAAACATGAGCAAGACCGTCGTGTCTTCCGATAACGCACCCGCAGCCATCGGCCCGTATTCCCCCGGTATCCAGACCGGCAACATGGTGTTCCTGTCCGGCCAGCTGGGCATCGATTCCGCGACCGGCAAGATGCCCGAGGGCGTCGAGGCCCAGGCCAAGCAGTCCCTCGCCAACGTCGAGGCCCTGCTGACCGCTGCCGGCGCCACGTTTGCCGATGTCGTCAAGACCACGGTCTACCTGGCCGACATCGCCGACTTCGCCGCCGTGAACGAGATCTACGCCTCCAAGTTCGAGGCCCCGTTCCCCGCGCGCAGTGCCTTCCAGGTTGCCGCCCTTCCGGCTGGCGGTCTGGTCGAGATCGAAGTCGTCGCCGCTCTCTAAGGCGTTGGCCACAACTAAACATGACATGCAAAAAGACCCTGCAGCGCGTGCGAGCTGCAGGGTCTTTTGTCAAGTGACGGATCGCTTGTGGAGCCGCGCTCCATTTTGCTCGTTAGCCCTCCTTGCGAACTTTTTGCAGGTAGCGGTAGACGCTGGGCTCCGAGATGCCCAGCGCGGTGGCGGCACAGGCCACGGCGCCCTTGAGCATGAACACCCCGTTGCCGTTGAGGTGGCGAATGACGTCCACGCGGTCGCTCTGACCAAGCGACGCTACATCCAGCCCGCGCGCGCTCAGCAACTCGGCAATGCTGCGGTCGATGAGCTCCTGTGTGGACTCCGAAAGGCTTTCGACCTCGATAGGGGCGGGCTCCGTGCGCGTCGGCGCCGCGTCGAAGCACGCCATGAGCTGCTGCGCCATGGTGTTGATGGAGCGCACGGTCGAGAGGTCGGTGTTGACGCAGAGCATACCGACGATCTCGTCATTCTCGCGGATAAAGTACGTCGCGGACTCCAGCGTCTTGCCGCCGGCACCGCGCCCCTCGTAGCCCGTAATAAACGGCAGGTCGCGATACTTGGCGTCGTGCATGATCTTGAGTGCCAGATCGGTGGCGGGACCGCCGACCTTGCGGCCGCTCACGATGCCGTTGCGAATATCGACGATGGCGTGGTCGGGATCCGAGAAATCGTGCAGCACGATCTCGCTGTTTTTGCCGAGTATCTGCTCCAGAAAATCGACCATCGGCAAAAAGCGACGTACGGTCTCGTTCACGGGCAACTCCTTTGGGTGAAATCGGAAATGTTCATAACAATTTTTTCTCATGGTAACACGCTGCCCATCATCTCGTATATCCGCAGGTACATTGCGTAATGCAGACGAACGGTAGGAATTTAGCGGTAAACGGTCGACCAAAAGAAAAGTTAGATGTTATTTTGACCAGACACTTTCCTGACCTGCGGAAATGCGTTATTTCAGCTGAAGAATAGTCTGATAACAAAAAATTATTATTGAGAATGAGAATCATCTTTAATACGATATGCAATGAAGGCACAACCTCAACCCCGCACTGCGTCACAATAGAGCGTTAGATGCGAAAACAACTACTTCGAGGATTGGTGGTCAAATGACCCAGGAGACGGTTACGAACGGCACTGAAGCCCTGTTCACTCGCGAAGGCATGCCTCCCGTTAAGGAAATGATCCCGTGTGCCCTTCAGCACGTACTGGCATCGTTTGCCGGCATCATTACCCCGGCGGTCATCATGGCCGGCGTCTACGGCTTTAATAGCCAGCAGAGCACCGACATCATCCAGGTCGCGCTCATTCTTTCGGCGATCGATACGGCCCTTCAGGCCTTCGCTCCCTTCCGTCGCATCGGCGGCGGCCTGCCCATCGTCATGGGCGTTTCGTTCGCGTTCCTCCCGGCCCTGCAGGCCATGGGTGCCTCGGGCTTTAGCTTTGGTGCGCTGCTGGGCGGCGAGATCGTCGGCGGCGCCGTCGCGGTCCTCTTTGGTCTGGCTTACAGCAAGATCAAGTGGCTGTTCCCGCCCGTCGTGACCGGTACGGTCATCTTCTCCATCGGTGTTTCGCTGTATCCCACGGCCGTCAAGTATATGGCCGGCGGTATGGGTACGTCGCTGTGGGGCACCCCGCAGGCCTGGTGCGTCGCTCTTATCACCTTCGCTGTGGTCTTTGCGCTCGCCAACTTTGGCAAGGGCACGCTCAAGCTGGGATCCGTGTTCTTTGGCATGATCGTCGGCATGATCGTCTCCATCCCCTTTGGCATGATTGACTTCTCCAGCGTCGCCACCGCCCAGGTCTTCGCCCTTCCCAAGCTCATGCCCTACGCGCTCGAGTTTGATCCCGAGGTCTGCATTACCCTCGCCGTCGTGTTCCCCATGGTCGCCATCCAGGTTATCGGCGACGTCTCCGCTGCCTGCCTTGGTTCCATCGACCGTATGCCCACCGAGTGCGAGCTCTCCGGCGCTATCGTGTCCCAGGGCCTCACCTCTATGGTCGGCGGCCTGCTGGGCGGTCTTCCCACCAGCGCCCTTGGCCAGAACGTGGGCATCATCTGCTCCAACAAGGTCGTCAACAAGTGGGTCTTTGTGATCATCGCGGCCGTCTTTGCCATCGCCGGTCTGTTCCCGCAGCTCTCTGCCGTCCTTTCCGCTATCCCGCAGCCCGTCATCGGCGGCGCGACCGTCGGCGTCTTTGGCACCATCACCATGAACGGCGTGCGCATGTTCACCCGCGAGGGCCTTACGCAGCGCACTACCACCATCGTCGGCACCTCCGTCGTCTTTGGCCTGGGTATCTGGATGGCCAGCGGTTGCCTTGCCGGCGAGGGTATGCCCGCCTGGGTGTCCACCGTCATCGGCTCCAATGCCGTAACCCCCACCGCCATCATGGCCATTGTCCTTAACCTGATCCTTCCGCAGACGCCGGTCGTGGCTCAGCACATCGATGCTGCCAAGGACGCTGCCGTGGATCTGGTCTTGCCCGAGAGCAAGAAGTAACCAATTCGGTGCTATTCGTCGGCGGACGCATCGCCTCGTCCGCCGACGTCATGCGGCGTCAAGCCGCACTTCAAAGGGTTTGTCCCTTTGGTGAAGCGTTGACGGGAGAGGGCCCGTTTCCGGTGTAGGCCGGCGCTTCGCACTCCGCCATGTCAGAGGTGTCAAACCCCGCCCCTGATGTTGAAGGGAGCATCCATGCTTCTGGTCGCTAACGGTTCCGTCTTTACCCGCAACGCTCAGACCCCGTTCATTCCAAACGGTGCGGTCGCCATTGACGGAGGTACGATCGTCGAAGTGGGCCCCGAGTGCGAGCTCAAGGCCAAGTACCCGGATGCCGAGTACGTCGACGCCCGGGGCAACCTCATCATGCCCGGACTCATCAACTGCCACACCCACATCTACTCGGGTCTGGCCCGCGGCCTTGCCATTAAGGGCTGCAACCCCACCAACTTCCTGGAGAATCTTGAGCAGCAGTGGTGGAAGATCGACGACAACCTGACGCTCGACGGCACCAAGGCCAGCGCCTATGCCACGATCCTGGACTCCATCCGCGACGGCGTCACCACGATCTTCGATCACCACGCGAGCTTCTGCGAGATCCCGGGAAGCCTCTTTACCATTAAGGATGCAGCTCAGGAGCTGGGCATGCGTTCGTGCCTGTGCTACGAGGTCTCCGATCGCCGCGGCCAGGAAAAATGCGACCAGGCCATTGCCGAGAACGCCGAGTTTGCCCAGTGGGCCGCCAAGGAGCGTCGCGATAACGACAACCACATGATCGCCGCCATGTTTGGCGGTCACGCCACCTTTACGCTGTCGGACGAGACCATGGACAAGATGGCCGAGGCCAACAACGGCCTGACCGGTTTCCACATCCACGTGTGCGAGGGCATGAACGACGTGTGGGACTCCCGCCTCAACCGCGGCGGTATCAGCCCCGTCGAGCGCCTGCTGCAGCACAACCTGCTCGGTCCCGACACCATGCTCGGCCACTGCATCCACGTGACGCCCGCCGAGATGGATATCGTCAAGGAGTCCGGCACCTGGCTGGTCAACAACCCCGAATCCAATATGGGCAACGCCGTGGGCTGCGCCCCCGTGCTCGAGTTCTTCCGCCGCGGCATCCCCGTGTGCATGGGCACCGACGCCTACACCCACGATATGCTCGAGAGCCTCAAGGTCTTCCTGATCATTCAGCGCCACAACGCCGCCATGCCCAACGTGGGCTGGTGCGAGGCCATGACCATGCTGTTCGAGAACAACGCCAAGATGGCCAGCAAGTACTTCGATCGCAAGCTCGGCGTGCTCGAGGCCGGCGCTGCCGCCGACGTCATCGTTATGGACTACAAGCCCTTTACGCCGCTGAGCGAGGAGAACATCGACGGCCACATGCTCTTTGGCATGATGGGCAAAAACTGCCGTACCACCATCATCAACGGCCGCGTCCTGTACAAGGATCGCGAGTTCGTCGGTATCGATGAGGAAAAGATCAACGCGTGGACCATGGCTGAGTCCAAGAAGCTCTGGAGCACGCTCAACGATCGCACCTACTAATTCACAAGTAGATTCACGCGCGCCGGATGTTTCGCCGCATCTGACGCGCGTATAGGCGGCCTCCGCGGGGTCGCCGGCGCTGTGCTAGCGCTACACCGTATTTGCGCCCGCCGCGCGGTCTCGCCGGGCGTTACAGAGAGGAGCTCATTATGAGCGACATCATGAGGCCGATCCCGTTTTCGCAGCTGATGAACTGGATCATCGAGGAGCACAAGACCCAGGACGCCATCTTTGGCGTGCGCAAGATGGTCACGACCAACCAGGAGGGCGCGCTTCCCATTTTTGACGAGCGCATCGAGACTCCGTTTGGCCCGGCCGCCGGCCCCAATACGCAGCTTGCCCAAAACATCGTGGCATCCTACGTGGCCGGTTCCCGCTTCTTTGAGCTCAAGACCGTCCAGGTTATGGACGGCGAGGAGCTCTCCAAGTGTGTGAACAAGCCCTGCATCGTGGCGCAGGACGAGTGCTACAACTGTGAGTGGTCGACCGAGCTCGAGGTTCCGCAGGCCTTTGCCGAGTACGTGAAGGCATGGTTCGCCTGCCACCTCATCGCTCGCGAGTACGGCCTGGGAAGCCCGGACGGTTTTGTCTTCAACATGTCCGTGGGTTATGACCTGGAGGGCATCAAGAGCCCCAAGGTCGACGCCTACATCGAGGGTATGAAGGACGCCAGCGGCTCCGACGTCTGGAACGAGTGCCGTACGTGGGCGCTCGCCAACCTGGACAAGTTTGAGCATGTTGACGCCGCATTTGTCGAGTCCATCCCGGCACGCGTCTCCAACTCCATCACCGAGTCTACCCTGCACGGCTGCCCGCCGGCCGAGATCGAGCGCATCGCGACCTATCTGATCACCGAGAAGGGCCTCAACACCTACATCAAGTGCAACCCCACGCTGCTGGGCTATGAGTTTGCCCGTCAGCGTCTGAACGAGCTGGGCTTTGACTACATCGTCTTCGATGACACGCACTTCCGCGAGGATCTGCAGTGGGCCGATGCCGTGCCTATGTTCGAGCGCCTGATTGCCCTGTGCGCCGAGCGCGGCCTGGAGTTTGGCGTCAAGCTGACCAACACGTTCCCCGTCGACGTGACGAGGAACGAGCTGCCCTCCACCGAGATGTACATGTCCGGCCGTTCGCTGTTCTCGCTGACCATCGAGGCTGCCCGCCGCATTACCGAGCAGTTTGATGGCAAGCTGCGCATCAGCTACTCCGGCGGCGCCACGGTCTACAACATCCGTGCTCTGTACGATGCCGGCATTTGGCCCGTTACCTTGGCGACCGACGTGCTCAAGCCCGGTGGCTACGAGCGCTTTAGCCAGATGGCAGGCGAGTTTACCGACCTGGATGGTAAGCCGTTCGCGGGCGTCTCTCTCGAGGCCGTGACTGCGATTCAGACCGATTCGCTCACCAACCCGCTCTACAAGAAGCCGCTGCGCCCGCTGCCCGACCGCAAGGTCGCCGGCAAGAGCCCGCTTTCCGACTGCTTTACCACGCCGTGCCGTACGAGCTGCCCCATTCAGCAGGACATTCCCGCCTACTTGGCGGCTGTTGACGAGGGCCGCTACGAGGACGCGCTCAACATCATCATCGAGCGCAATGCCCTGCCGTTCATTACCGGCACCATCTGCCCGCATCCCTGCGGCCGTGCCTGCGAGCGTGCATTTTACGAGCCCGAGGGCGCCCAGATTCGCGCCAGCAAGCTCAAGGCCGCCCGCGAGGCCATGACCGCCGTGTTGCCCAAGCTGCGCGCCCAGGCCATCGCAAACGACGGCGAGCGCAACGTTGCCGTTATCGGCGGCGGCCCGGCCGGCCTGGCGACGGCGTTCTTCCTGACGCGTGCCGGCGTGCCCGTCACCATCTTCGAGGCCCGCGACTCTCTCGGCGGCGTGGTCCGTCACGTGATCCCCGAGTTCCGTATCGCCAGCGACGATATCTCCCACGATGCCGAGCTCTGCCTGGCCTTTGGCGCCAAGGTGCAGCTCAACGCTCGCGTTGATTCCATCGACGAACTCAAGGCTCAAGGCTTTACTGACGTGGTCGTGGCCACCGGTGCCTGGATGCCCGGCTCTGCGGGCTTGGGCGAGGGTGCCGAGCTCGATGTGCTGGAGTTCCTCGAGGCCGCCAAGAAGGGCGAGAAACTCGAACTGGGCGAGGACGTCGTGGTCATTGGCGCCGGCAACACCGCCATGGACGCGGCCCGCGTGGCCAAGCGCCTGGCCGGCGTGAAGAACGTGCGCCTGGTGTATCGCCGCACCAAGAAGCAGATGCCCGCCGACGAGGAAGAGCTCGATCTTGCTCTTGCCGACGGCGTTGAGTTCTGCGAGCTGCTGGCGCCCAAGGCGCTCAACGGCTCCGTGCTGACCTGCGACGTTATGGAGCTCGGCGAGCCGGATGCAAGCGGCCGTCGCAGTCCCGTCGCCACGGGCGAGACCGTCGAGCTTTCCGCCACCACGGTGATCTGCGCCGTGGGCGAGGGCATCGATGCCAGCCTGTACGATGCCGCGGGCGTCGAGCACGACCGTCGCGGCCGTCTTGCCGCCACCTCCACCGGCGTTGAGGGCGTCTGGGCTGCGGGCGACTGCCGTCGCGGTCCTGCCACCGTGGTCGAGGCTATTGCCGATGCCGCCGAAGTCGCCCGTGCCATTGCCGGCGTGGACTTTAACAAGTACGCCGACCAGAATGCTCAGGCCGATCGCGAGGACGCCTGCTACGAGCGCAAGGGGTCGCTGTGCCGCGACAAGCGCAACTGCACCAAGACCCGCTGCCTGGGCTGCGGCTCGGTGTGCGAGGTCTGCTGCGATGTGTGCCCCAACCGCGCCAACGTGGCAATTAAGGTGCCGGGCCTGGCCAAGCATCAGGTCGTCCACGTCGACGGCATGTGCAACGAGTGCGGTAACTGCGCCGTGTTCTGCCCCTACCAGGAGGGTCGTCCCTACAAGGACAAGCTCACCCTGTTCTGGAGCGAGCAGGACATGGAGAACTCCGAGAACGAGGGCTTCCTGGCTGTGGACGAGGACCACTTTAAGGTCCGCGTCGCCGGCACGGTCCGCACCGTCTCGGTCGATGCCGTCAACACCGGTCTTCCCGAGGCCGTCCGCCTGACCATCAGGGCCGTGCGCGACAACTATTCGTACCTTCTTAAGAAATAGGCGAGTCTCTTATGGCCAAATCCATTCAACATAACGTGGCCTACGTTGCCTGCGGAAGCGGTTGCGCCTCCGCAGGCGGCGATGCCCGCTGCAGCGAAGGCTGCATTGGCTGTGGCGCCTGCGTCACGGCCTGCCCCCACGGCGCCATTGCGCTGGTCGATGGCATCGCCCGCGTGGACCGCTCCAAGTGCACGGGCTGTGGCCTGTGCGACGTGGCGTGCCCGCAGCGCGTGATTGCCTTCGTCCCCGGCTACCAGAACATTCTGGTGCGCTGCAACAACACCGATAAGGGTGCCATTGCGCGCAAGGTCTGCGACACGAGCTGTATCGGTTGCGGTATGTGCGCCAAAAAGTGCCCTGCCGGCGCTATCCGCATCGAGGACAACTGCGCCCATATCGACGGCGTGGACTGCCTGTCGTGCGGCATGTGCGCCGTCGTCTGCCCGCATGGCGCCATCCACGACCGCACCGGCATCGCCGCCGGCGTGTAGAAGGGAATCACCATGGCACAGGAATTCACTTTTACCGTTAACGGTGTCGAGCACACGACGACGGAGAATAAACCACTGCTGCGCTATCTGCGCGACGACCTGCACATTCACTCCGCCAAGGACGGCTGCTCCGAGGGCGCCTGCGGCACCTGCACCATCCATGTGGACGGTGCGGCCGTCAAGGCGTGCGTACTGACCACTGCTCTTGCCGCCGGCCGTAACATCGTGACCGTCGAGGGCCTGCCCGAGGACGTGCGCGAGGCCTTTGTGTACGCCTTTGGCGCCGTGGGCGCCGTGCAGTGCGGTTTTTGCATCCCCGGCATGGTCATGGCGGGTGCAGCGCTGATCGCCGAGGACCCCGAGCCCACCGAGGAGCAGATCAAGTACGCCATCCGTGGCAATGTCTGCCGCTGCACCGGCTACAAAAAGATTATCGAGGGCATTTCGCTGGCAGCTGCGGTGCTCCGTGGCGAAAAGCAGATCGACGAGGATTTGGAGCGCGGCGACGACTACGGCGTGGGCAAGCGCGCCTTCCGCATCGACGTGCGCAAGAAGGTGCTCGGCGAGGGCAAGTATCCCGACGACATCGACGAGCTCGATCAGCCGGGTCTGACCTATGCCAGCGCCGTGCGCTCCAAGTACCCGCGCGCCCGTGTGCTCTCCATCGATACTTCCAAGGCCGAGGCCCTGCCCGGCGTGGTGGGCATCCTGCGCGCCGAGGACGTGCCGGTCAACCAGGTCGGCCACCTTATCCAGGACTGGGACGTCATGATCGCCCAGGGCGATATCACCCGCTGCGTGGGTGACGCCATCGTGCTGGTGGTCGCCGAGGATGAAGCGACGCTCGAGAAGGCCAAGAAGCTCGTCAAGATCGATTACGAGCCTCTGGAGCCCGTGCGCAACATCGCCGAGGCCAGGGCCGCCGACGCCCCGCGCCTGCATGACAGCTTCTTTGCCTTTGGCAACACGGTGGAGCTCAAGGACAACGTGTGTCAGAGCCGCCACGTGACGCGCGGCGACGCCGCCAAGGCGCTGGCCGAAAGCGCGTTCACCGTGACGCAGCGCTTTACCACGCCCTTTACCGAGCATGCCTTCTTGGAGCCCGAGTGCGCCGTTGCCTTCCCGTACAAGAACGGCGTCAAGGTGCAGTCGACCGACCAGGGCGCCTACGACACGCGCAAAGAGTGCGCCCATATGTTTGGCTGGGACAACGAGCCCGAGCGCGTGGTCGTCGAGACCATGCTCGTGGGCGGCGGCTTTGGCGGTAAGGAGGACGTTTCGATCCAGCACCTGGCCGCGCTTGCTGCCTATAAGCTCCAGCATCCTGTGAAGTGCAAGCTCACGCGTGCCGAATCGCTTGCTTTTCATCCCAAGCGTCATGCCATGGACGGCACCTTTACACTGGGCTGCGACGCCGAAGGCAACTTTACCGGCCTGGATTGCGAGATCAACTTTGATACCGGCGCCTACGCGTCGCTGTGTGGCCCGGTGCTCGAGCGCGCCTGCACGCATGCCGTCGGCCCCTACAAGTACCAGAACACCGACATTCGCGGCTTTGGCTACTACACCAACAACCCGCCCGCCGGCGCGTACCGCGGCTTTGGCGTTTGCCAGTCCGAGTTTGCGCTCGAGAGCTTGATTGACCTGCTGGCAGAGAAGGTCGGCCTGGATCCGTGGGAGATTCGCTACCGCAACGCCATCGAGCCGGGCGAGGTTTTGCCCAACGGCCAGATTGCCGACTGCTCCACGGCGCTGAAGGAGACGCTGCTCGAGGTCAAGGATGCCTACTATGCGCATCCCGGACACGCCGGTATCGCCTGCGCCATGAAGAACGCCGGCGTGGGCGTTGGCCTGCCCGATGCCGGCCGCTGCAAGATTCGCGTCGAGAACGGCGTGGCTGTGGTCTATGCCGCCACGTCCGACATCGGCCAGGGCTGCAACACCGTCTTTTTGCAGGACGTTGCCGAGGCCTGCGGTCTGCCGCTTCGCTGCATTGCCAACGGCGAGTGCTCCACCGAGAACGCTCCCGACTCCGGCACCACGTCTGGTTCGCGTCAGACGGTCGTGACCGGCGAGGCCGTGCGCGGTGCCGCCTTCCTGCTGCGCGATGCCATGCTTGACGTCGAGGCCGGCAAGTCTGCGCCCGCCGCTCCCGTGAATGCGCATGGCGACGGCGTCAAGATCGAGTACGACGACGGTCGCGCCTATCAGCTGCACACGCAGGAGCTCGTCGCCGGCCAGGGTATGCATCCTCAGGATCCCGCGGCCGCCATCAAGGCGCTCGAGGGATGCGAGTTTGGCTACGTGTACCTGGAGCCGACCGACAAGCTGGGTGCGGATGTTCCCAACCCCAAGAGCCATATCTGCTACGGCTTTGCCACGCATGTGGTTATTCTGGATGACAACGGCCGCGTGAGCGAGGTCTATGCCGCGCACGATTCCGGCAAGGTGGTCAACCCCATCTCCATCCAGGGTCAGATCGAAGGCGGCGTGCTCATGGGCATGGGCTATGCGCTTACCGAGGACTGGCCGCTCAAGGACTGCGTGCCCCAGGCAAGGTACGGTACGCTCGGGCTGTTCCGTGCGCCCGAGATTCCGGATATCCACGCCATCTACGTGGAGAAGGACGAGCTGCTGCCCGTAGCATACGGCGGCAAGGGCATCGGCGAGATCGCAACGATCCCCACGGCGCCCGCCGTACAGAACGCCTATCACGCATTTGACGGCAAGCTGCGTCCAGATCTGCCCATGGCGGATACGCCGTACAGCCGCGCCCGTCACCGTGGGTAGGGTAGGGCGCAGACGGCATTGCTGATGGGCTGTTCGCACTCAACATCAACTTCATATGCTGCGCCTTTGGCCCCGACTCCATCGCGAGCCGGGGCCTTTTGTTTGGAGTGGAAACTGCGTCCCGGATTTGCCGCTCAGAATGGGATGCGCTTTCCGGATGGCATGTTTGGCGGAAACTACGGCCCAGTTTTTGGCTCCAGAACGGGATACATTTTCCTGAACGGTCCACGTGCGGTGGTGTACCGCCCCTTTTGCGTGCGCCGCTAGTCGAATCACGTTATAGCTAGCTATATTATAGGAAGGTATAATATAGCTAGCTATAATGTAAAGGAAGGATGGCCCTATGTTTATCGGAAGAACAGTGGAAATGTCCGAGCTCAATCGACTGTATGGCACGGGCTCCTTTGAAATGCCTGTGATTTACGGTCGCCGTCGTGTGGGTAAAACGCGCCTTATAACAGAGTTCATCCAAGGCAAGAAGGCTATTTACTTTCAAGCTCGTCGCACCAATGCGGAGGCAAACCTGCACGGCTTTAGCCAGGCGATACTTGCGGGTTCGGTTGGTGCTGCAGGCGTGTCGTTTCGTAGTCTTGACGAGGCGTTCGATGCATTGGCTACCATGGCTCGCACGGAACGTTTGATTGTCGTGATCGACGAGTATCCCTATCTCGCCCAATCGAATCCCGAGATCAGCTCGTTGCTGCAAGACAAGATCGATCACTTGTACAAAGAGACCAAGCTAATGCTGATCCTATGCGGCTCGTCTCTTTCGTTTATGGAGGAACAGGTGTTGGGCTACGAGAGCCCACTATACGGTAGGCGTACGGCCCAGTTTAAGATCATGCCGCTCGATTTTACGACGACCCTCGGCCTGTGGAAGAGCATGAGTCGCGAAGACGCTGCGGTTTGCTATGGCATGACGGGCGGCATTCCTGCATATATCGAGAAAGTCGATCCTGCCGCACCGCTCAAGGACAACATCAAACGTCTTTTTCTTGCTCCTACGGGCTATCTCTTTGAGGAGCCGAGTAACCTGCTGTTGCAAGAGTGCCGCAATCCCGAGCAATATGACGCGATCGTGCAAGCAATTGCTCAGGGGCGCTCGAAGATCTCGGAGATTGCGAGCTCTACGAGAATCCCTGCGAGCAACGTAAAGAGCTATGTGGATAAGCTGGCGTCGCTTGGGATTGTCGAGCGCGAGCTGCCCCTAAACGAGACGAGCAATAAGCGAGCCGTGTATCTGCTGAGCGACCAGATGTTTAGGTTCTGGTACAAGTTTGTGCCGCAGAACATCGGGCTGATTCAAAACGATATGGCCGAGATGGCGTATGAGCGCATTGAGCCGCACGTATCGGATTACATGGGTACGGTCTTTGAGATTATATGCAGGCAATACGTGTACGAACTCGCGCGCGCGGGCCAGCTCGATGTGGTTCCGGCGAGTGTCGGGCGCTGGTGGGGGACGGATAATCGCACGCATACGCAGGAAGAAATCGACTTGATTGTTGACGATGGCGAGGGCGCTGCGCTGTTTGCGGAGTGCAAATGGCGCAATGAACCGGTGGGCGAAGACGTGCTGCAAAAGCTCGTGCACCGAAGCGAGCTCTTTAGACGGCAGCATAAAAGCTACGTGATCTTCTCGAAGCGTGGCTTTACGCAGGGATGTCGGGATGCCGCGGAGAGTAGGGGAGACGTCAAGCTGATCTCGTTTGCCGAGATGTGTGAGCGGAGATAACCAAGCACGCTCTGATGTGATGCTCGGAATGGGTCGCGCTTTCCCTTTGGCGGAAAGCGCGTCCCAGATTTCGGCCTCAGAGTGGGACGCATTTTCCGGTAGAGGCCTGGAGCGGAAAGCACGTCCCAGAATCCGGGCAATTCGCTGGTCCGGTGGTTGAGCAAGCGCCGCGCCAAGGATGCCGAGCGTAAAACCTACAATGAAAACGGCGTAAAAACTGCATTGAGAATGGCGTAATTTCGCAGGATGACGTCGCCCGCTGCTGCTGCAGGAGCGGTGACCTGCAAACCTTGGGTTTTCGGACGAGCTTGTGCGAGAGAGCAAGCCAGTATGTGCGCTCGAAAGCCCGCGTTTGCGTGCGCCCCAAGCGCTACTTCTGCGCACCAGGCATTCAGCAGCTTCTCATCAGCTCTTCTAAGCCGCATGTCGCTCATAATATCGTTGCGGTTGATTTTAAGAGAAGGGCGGCTATCCAGCTGTCCTTCCCCAGCCGCTTTTGAAATATTATTCCCGCCATGTCACTTTGGAACGAAGCTTTCTCGCTGCCGTGAAGCAGGCCGTGGCCGCCATGGCTAATGCGATGCTGGCCATCCAGGCGGAGTCGCCGGTTGCGGCGAGCTTTGGTTCATCGGCTGTCGTGCGTCCCGACCTTTTTGTAGATGCCTCGTCGGCGTCCTTTTCAGGAGTGGCAGGATCACTTTTGTTGCCGCCGGGCGAATCTACGTCGGTCTTTCCGCTCGTCTGCCCCCCTTGGCCCTTCCCCTCCACGGTGAAGGATGCATCGGTTGCCGTCCCGTCCTTCCAGATGGCCGTGGCGGTGTGTCCGCCGGCGGCAAGCGTGTCTAGGTAGGCCGGCCTGAGCTTGATAATCGTGCTGCCCTTGGTTGCGGTGTAGTTCCCAGCGGAGACCTCATTTCCGTCCACGAGGAGACGTGTGAACTCTTCGAGAGGACCGCTGAAGCGGAAGGTCAGACCGACCCCGCCGCCCATTGCATATGCCTGCCCGTTGCCCTTGGTGGCTGCATACAGCGGCGCGGTCACGTCGAAGGTGACGTCCCCCGCGTCGTCGACATCAAAGGTCTGAACGCCTGCCTTGCCGTTACGCTCGGCGTAGGCGGAGCTGTAGACGAAGGTCTCATGACCCGTCTTGTCGAGGACCGCGAGGGCATGGATCTCAAACGAGCCCATCGAGAGCGACGTGGGGAACTCGATTTCGATATAGCCTCTTGCCGCATCGTAGCTGCAGCTCAACGTTTTACGGGCCTTTACCGAGTTCGGGTCCTCGACATAGCCGGGGTCGCCGAGGATCGGGGAGACAGACTTCACACCGTCCGCATCGCTTACATTGCAATAGATACGGAGGACCCCGCCGACAGGGACCCTCTTCGCGGAGATGGAAACGTTCGAGACCGTGGGCGGGTTCCGGTCGATCGCGTTGCCGGTCACCTCGAAGCACAGCTCGCTCGGGTCAGCGACCGAGAAAGTCGCGCCCGAGATGCCGTTGGCCCTGGCGTAGGAGCTCTCGTACACATCGGTCTCGAACCCTAGGTCATCGGTGACCGAAAGGCCGATTAGCCTGTGCCTTCCAATCCTATTGCTGTCGAACGTGAGGTCGAATCCGTCGATAGACGAGCCTCCGTGATAGTAGGCCGACGAAACGGAACAGCCGTCATCCGTATCCTCCCAGCCCCGCTGCAGTATGGGGGAAACGGAGCGAACGCCGTCGGCGTCCGAGACGGTCCAAGAGATGTGGAAGTCGGAGCCGGTCGCGACCTCCCTGCTCGAGAGCGACACGGAGGACACGGTCGGCGGGTTCTGGTCCGCGGGCCCCTCGGTTACCTCATACTCTAGGGGGTCGGTGGTGAAGGTCGGACAGTCGAGCCCTTTCTCCTCGGCATACGCCGCGTCGTAGACGTCAGTAACCCAGCCGAGCGCATCGGTCACGCCGAGGCCGATGATGCGGTACTTGCGGAGCTGGTCACTCGGGGAGGTGTGAATATCGAAGCCCGCGGTCGTGTCGCCGGTCGACTGGAAGGCGAGACGGGAGCTGTTGCCCTGGCCTCCGTCATCGCTATCGACGACGACCTCGACTACGGGCGTGACGGATCGAACCCCGTCGGGGTCGTCGACGCTGTAGCCGACATGCAGCGTGGAGCCGGCCGTGACCGTCGTCGCGGATATCGTCACGTTGGATATGCTGGGCGGGTTCGGGTCAGACGCGGCTAGGGCGGTTGAAGGCAAAGCCAGCAATACGGCGGCGGACAGCGGGATGAGCAGGCTAAGCGCAAAGCGCCTAGGGAATTTCAAGGAGGTCATTGGCGGCACCGATCTTCCATAATTGTTGCGGCGACACCAGTATATCTTTGGCCCACGCTAGCCGAATGCTCTTTCCGCGAACGGCTCGTCAGTTTAGAGACGGCATATGGGCGCCTGTCTCGTCCAAGTTTCTCGTAAAGGCGATTATGAGGTCATGAAGAGACTTTCTCGGAACAATCAATTGGGGATATCAAAGAAATGCTGGACGCCGTCCGATCGCTCAATGCCTTTGAGGCGAAACGCAGCGCATCGGCTACGTTGTTGAGATCATTTATCGAGCGATATGTCATTCCAGCCGAGGCCACCGTCATGAGGCTTCTGTTCCTACGCCCCCGCAATCCCGCGGGCCGCACTCAACAGCTCATACTCCCTCTGGCTCCACTGGTACAGCTCGGCCGCGCGTACGGCGTCGCGACACAGGTCCAGAAACACCTCAGCTCCCTCGTAGAAGCACTCGCGGGCAAAGTCGCCCGAGCCGCTTGCGATGCACGTGCCGTCGGCAAAGAGCTTCCAGCTGGATGGCTCGCGCGAGTCATCTCCAAGCAGCTTAATCTGTAATATGTGCGGGGCGCCGGCGGCGCAGAGCTCTTTCTCAAGCACCTGCACGGTAAAGCGCATCTGGTGGGAGAGGCTGCTCTTGACCATGGCCGAGGCGTAGCCGTTCGGCTTGTCCAGAAGATGCATGCGTTTTGGCTGTGCGACCAGGTTGTGGAAATTGCGCTCGCTGCGCACGGAGAAATTGTCCATACGGACTCCTTTCATCGATGTTGGCAGGGCCACCGTGCCTATTGGCCGGTTGGCGTCGGGATTGTGGAGCCAACTCTCTACCCCGACTCTGGATAAAACGCGCCCGCTCCTTGCGGGCACGATGGAGTCTATCAGCGCGCGCGGACAAAAATCAACCCCGTGCGGCAATGGGCGCACGGGGTTGATTTGGTCTACGACCCTCAATTTTTGGCATTTGTTATTCGTCGTCTCCGTCGTTGGGGTCGCCCTTGAGGGTGTTGATGTCCAGGTACTGGTTATCGTCCTCTTTTTGCTGGGTCTCCGACTCCGCTTGGGTGGGGCCGCGGAACAGCTGGAATCCCTCAAACGCAATGACGCCGAGCAGGGCAATGATAATGGCGATAAAGGCAACCTTGACTGCCTGCGGAAATTCCGAGAAACGCAGCGCCTTTTCCTTGGCGTAATAATCGGCGAAGCGCTCTTCGCCCGTGCTTTTGGTATACGCCGGCGCGGACGCGGCCTCCGGGTCATATTCCGGTGCAGGCGTGGCGGCGTATGGATCGTTGAGATAATCGCTCGATGCGGTGCCATAATCCTCGGTCTCGATGCGAGCGTTGCCAGCATAGCCATCGGAATAATCGGAATATGCCGCACCGCCCTCATAGTCCGCGGCGCTCGTGTTAGCGGCAAAAAGCGGGTTAACTGGAACGTCGAGCGCCGGCATGCCGGTAGAGGTCTCATCCAGATCGGTTGCAGCCCAGGAATCGTAGGCAACCTGATGGGCAACGGGCTCATCGAGCCTTGCGACCGGAGGCTTGCGTGCCGCAGGAACAGGCAACTGCTGGGCGCTGTACATAACGGTGCTGTCGGCCGATTTGCCCTGCGTCGCTGCAGCGAGAAATGCCGCCGTCTCGGACGGGTCGCTTGCGGGGCGGGGAGCGGGCATGGGTGCCGGAGTGGGTGCGGGCGTAGGCGCGGGCGTCGAAACAGGCGACTGCGCAGGAGTCGGCGCAGATGCGGTCTTAGGCGCAAGTGCGGGATTGGGGCTTGACGGGCGAGCGCCGCCGCCCATGAGTTCGTCGGCGGTCCACGGGCGATCATCCATCACGTCGTCAAGGCTCAGCGAAAACAGGTCGTCTTCACCCTCATCGAACATGCGGTGCACATGTCCACCAATTGCCGGAATCAATCCGCGACCGGTGCATGATGCCTTGCTCAACGCCATTCTGTTCCATCCTTTCGAAATACTAATGACATCGATTATATGGAACTTCCCAAGCGGCTCGGTCTTGGATTCGTGCTTTCCAGAACTCGCGCCCAAAAGGGGAGGGGCAATCCAGGCGAGCGCCTACTTGTCGCCGGCCGCCGCCTTGGCCTCATTGAGGTAGCTATAAAAACTGTACTTGGAGATGCCAAAGAACTCGCAGGCGCGCTCGCTCGACTTGGAAATGAGGAAGGCGCCGCGACGGTCGAGGTAGCCAATGGCACGAATACGCTCGTCTTTGGTCATGAGTGCCGCGGGCTTGCCCACAAACTGCTCGCACTCGTGCAGCAGGTCCTCGAGCAGGTCGCCGATGTTCTTGGTAATGGGCTCGGGCTCGGTATAGCCCGTGCCGCCGGTGCCGGTAAAGGCGTCGAGCGAACGCTCAAAAGCCTTCATGAGCGTAATGTCAAAGTTAATGCCCAAAATGCCGACGGGCTTGCCTTCGTCGTTGCGGATAAAGATCGTCGACGATTTGAGCAGCTTGCCATCGGTGGTTTTGGTGAGGTATGGCTCGCGGTCGTGTACATCGGTGGTGCCCTCGTGCATGGACTCAAACACGATATGGCTGGGGCCGTCACCCAGTTTGCGCCCGCTGACGTGGCCGTTTTCGATCACTACGATGGAGTGGTCCACGTCCTCGGTTTCCAGATCGTGGACGACGACTTCGCAGTTGGGGCCAAATTGGAGCGCCAGGCCGTGTGCTAGGCGCTTGTAAAACTCAATCTGTGCGGGGGTCATGGGTGCCTTCCTAAAAATTAGTTTGGGCACACTTTGCCATAAACCACACTTGACCGCAAACAAATCCATCAACAAGGCAATTCATGACCGTTCGGCGGCGAAAAAGTACCGATTACGGCAACAAACAATTCGTTAGGTATGCCAATCAAAAAGTGTGATAGAACATTACTAACAAACTTTTTGTTTGGCATCCACATAAAAGTTCAGCCGTGTGAATGGGATCGGGCTGAAACGCGTATGCGGGGGCCGGCAAGAGAGGACTTAAGGAGTTCACCGTATGGCCGATAAGATCCAGTGGGCGGGCAACACGATGCCCAAGAGCGATGACAAGCACTTGGGAATCATGAGCCTCGACCACGTGAAGAAGGCCCGTGCCTTCCACCAGTCGTTCCCTCAATATACCGTCACTCCGCTTGCCCGTCTGGACGGTCAGGCTGCGCGCCTGGGCCTGTCCAACCTGTGCGTTAAGGATGAGAGCTATCGCTTTGGCCTCAACGCCTTTAAGGTCCTGGGCGGCTCGTTTGCCATGGCCAACTATATTGCCGACGAGACCGGCAAGGACGTTGCCGACTGCACCTTCGATTACCTGACCTCCGATCAGCTTGCCAAGGACTTTGGCCAGGCTACCTTCTTTACCGCCACCGACGGCAACCATGGCCGCGGCGTGGCATGGGCTGCCAACAAGCTGGGCCAGAAGGCCGTCGTGCACATGCCCAAGGGTTCCACCAAGCCCCGCTTCGATAACATCGCCGCCGAGGGCGCCACGGTGACCATCGAAGAGGTCAACTACGACGAGTGCGTGCGCATGGCCGCCGCCGAGGCCGACGCCTGCGAGCGCGGTGTCATCGTTCAGGACACCGCCTGGGAGGGCTACGAGAAGATTCCGTCCTGGATCATGGAGGGTTACGGCACCATGGCTTCCGAGGCTGCCGAGCAGCTGCGCGAGATGGCCATCAACCGCCCGACGCACGTGTTTGTCCAGGCTGGCGTGGGTTCGCTCGCCGGTGCCGTGGTGGGCTACTTCACCAACCTGTATCCCGATAACCCGCCCACCTTCGTCGTGGCTGAGTGCGCGCCTGCCGCCTGCCTGTACAAGGGTGCTGCCGCCGGCGACGGCGACCCGCGCATCGTGGACGGCGACATGCCCTCCATCATGGCCGGTCTGTGCTGCGGCGAGCCCAACATTCTGGGCTGGGATATCCTGCGCAACCACGCCACCGCCTTCGTGTCCTGCCCCGACTGGGTCACCGCTCGCGGCATGCGCACCCTGGGCGCTCCCGAGAAGGGCGACCCGCGCGTCATCTCCGGCGAGTCCGGCGCTGTGACCACCGGCCTGGTCGAGACTCTCATGCTCGATCCCGAGTACACCGAGCTCAAGGAACTCATCGGCCTGGACAAGACGAGCTCTGTGCTCTGCTTCTCCACCGAGGGCGACACCGATCCCGACCAGTATCGCCGCATTGTTTGGGAAGGCGAATATCCCACTTGCTAATCGTTAGGGCGGAGTAAATAGGTATCGCTCCGCCACCTCATAGGTAGATTCCTTCGTTTGAAAGGTTATGAACAATGGCTAAAGAACTCGATTTCGACGCTATCAAGGCTGCTGCTGAGTCCCACCGTGCTGATATGTCGCGTTTTCTTCGCGCAATGATTAGCCATCCCTCTGAGTCCTGCGAGGAGGGTGAGGTTGTCGCCTGCATCAAGGCCGAGATGGAGAGCCTTGGCTATGACGAGGTCAAGGTCGACGGCCTGGGCAACGTCATGGGCTTTATGGGCGAGGGCGACAAGATCATCGCCATCGACTCCCACATCGACACCGTCGGCATCGGCAACATCGAGAACTGGGATGCCGATCCCTATGAGGGCTACGAGACCGACGAGATCATCTACGGCCGCGGCGGCTCCGACCAGGAGGGCGGCATGGCTTCCGCTACCTACGCTGCCAAGATGATGAAGGACATGGGCCTCATCCCCGAGGGCTACAAGATCATGGTCGTCGGCACCGTCCAGGAAGAGGACTGCGACGGCATGTGCTGGCAGTACATCTACAACAAGGACGGCATTAAGCCCGAGTTCGTCATTTCCACCGAGCCCACCGACGGCGGCATCTATCGCGGTCACCGCGGCCGCATGGAGATTCGCGTCGACGTTCACGGCACCTCCTGCCACGGCTCCGCTCCCGATCGCGGCGACAACGCCATCTACAAGATGGCCGACATCATCGCCGACGTCCGCGCTCTCAACAACAACGGCTGCGACGAGTCGACCGACATCAAGGGCCTCGTCAAGATGCTCGACCCCAAGTACAACCCCGAGCACTTCGAGGACGCCCGCTTCCTGGGCCGCGGCACCTGCACCGTTAGCCAGATCTTCTACACCAGCCCCAGCCGCTGCGCTGTCGCTGACTCCTGCGCCATCTCTATCGACCGTCGCATGACCGCCGGTGAGACCTGGGAGTCCTGCCTGGACGAGATCCGTAACCTGCCGGCCGCCAAGAAGTACGGCGACGACGTGAAGGTCTCCATGTACATGTACGACCGTCCGTCCTGGACCGGCGAAGTCTACGAGACCGAGGCTTACTTCCCCACGTGGATCAACAAGGAGACCGCTCCGCACGTCAAGGCCCTCGTTGACGCCCACAAGGCCATGTTCGGTGACGAGCGCATCGGCTGCGAGCCCAGCATGGACAAGCGCACCGGTCGCCCGCTGTGCGACAAGTGGACCTTCTCCACGAACTGCGTCTCCATCCAGGGCCGCTATGGCATCCCCTGCGTGGGCTTTGGCCCGGGTGCCGAGTCTCAGGCTCACGCTCCCAACGAGGTCACCTACAAGGACGACCTGGTCACCGCTGCCGCCATGTACGTGGCTGCCCTGAACCTCTACGATCCGAGCCAGGCCGATGGCGACGCCACCGTGTTCCGCGCCGGTCTGACCAACAACAAGATCGATTAGTCCCATTCCTCGATTTTGTTGAGCCGGGGGCCGCTCGTGTCCCCGGCACCCCCTGTTGACTTGGGGCCCGCGGTCGTTATCTCCCATGCTTCCTCAACGGTAGCGGGTCCTCGTCATGGTGCTCTGCATGTTCTAGCCACACGCGCATGCCGGAGCACATCTACTCATTGCGATCGTTTCATCTTTAGAAAGGACATTTCCATGGACGCCAAGTTTACCGAGCTCGTCGAGCAGCTGAACGGCCTCGATTTTAAGGGTATGTACGGCAGCGACTTCCTGCACACCTGGGATAAGACCACCGATGAGCTCAAGGCTCTCTACATCGTCGCCGACGCCCTGCGCGAGCTGCGCGAGAACAACGTTTCGTCCAAGATCTTCAACTCGGGCCTGGCCGTCTCCCTGTTCCGCGACAACTCCACCCGTACGCGCTTCTCCTTCTCTAAGGCCGCCAACCTGCTCGGCCTTGAGCTGCAGGACCTGGACGAGAAGAAGTCCCAGATCGCCCACGGCGAGACCGTCCGCGAGACCGCTACCATGATCTCCTTCATGGCCGACGTCATCGGCATCCGCGATGACATGTACATCGGCAAGGGCGACGCCTACATGGCCGAGGTCTCCGAGTCCGTGCAGCAGGCCTACGAGGACGGCGTTCTGGATCACCGTCCCACGCTCATCTCCCTGCAGTCCGATTCCGACCACCCCACGCAGTCCTCTGCCGACATGCTCTACCTCATCAACGAGTTTGGTGGCCTCGAGAACCTCAAGGGCAAGAAGGTTGCCGTCACCTGGGCCTATTCGCCCTCTTACGGCAAGCCGCTGTCCTGCCCGCAGTCGCTGATCAGCCTGCTGCCCCGCTTTGGCATGGACGTCACCCTGGCCCACCCCGAGGGCTACGACCTCATGCCCGAGGTCGTCGAGCGCGCCAAGGGCTATGCCGCCGAGTCCGGCACCACCTTTAAGCAGGTCAACACCATGGCCGAGGCCTTCGAGGGCGCCGACATCGTGATCCCCAAGAGCTGGGCTCCGTTTGCCGCCATGGAGAAGCGTACCAACCTGTACGCCGAGGGCGACGACGCCGGCATCGCAGCGCTCGAGAAGGAGCTGCTCGCCCAGAACGCTACCCATCAGGACTGGTGCTCCACGACCGAGCTCATGGAGAAGACTGCCAACGGCCAGGACACCATCTTTATGCACCCGCTGCCCGCCGACATCTCCGGTGTCTCCTGCGAGCACGGCGAGGTTAACGCCGACGTCTTCGACATGCACCGCGTGGGCATGTACAAGGAGGCCAGCTACAAGCCGTATGCCATCGCAGCCATGATGTTCCTGCAGAAGGTTGCCGATCCCGCCGCTACCCTCAAGGCCCTCGACGAGCGCAACACCGCCCGTTGGTTCCAGGCCTAAAGCCGGGTTGAGGTAAGCCATGTAAAGGGGGCGCTCTGCCAACCGGCGGGGTGCCCCTTTTTTGCATCGCGGGCGTGCGGGATAAGCGCTTTCGATGTAGATGCCCGCGGCGCGAGTTATGGGTACGATGGTTTCAGGGGAGGTATCACCATGAAACTTGGATGCGTCATTATGGCTTCGGGCGAGGGCAAGCGGTTTGGCTCTAACAAGATGCTTGCCGATATCTATGGCGAGCCGCTGATTGCCCGGACCATCGATTCGGTTCCCCGGGGCTTTGACGTCGTGGTTTCGACGCGTTGGCCCGAGGTCGCCCAGATTTGCGAGGACAAGCATTGCCCGTGCGTGCTGCACGATGGCGAGCTGCGCAGCGAAAGCGTCCGTGCGGGCCTTTCGTGGGGAGTCGAACGCAACTGGAAAGGTTGCCTCTTTTTGCCGGGCGACCAGCCGCTCGTGAGTTCGGGTTCTTTTGAGGCTATGGTTCGTGCGTTTGACGAGTGTGGCCGCAAACATCCGGTGCGTCTTGCGTGCAACGGTGAGCCTTCGAGCCCGGTGCTCTTTCCGGCGGAACTGTTCGATGCACTTATGTGTCTTGAGGGCAAGGACGGCGGCGGTTCGATCCTCAAAGGTCGCGTCGACGTTGCGCTGGTCGAAGCGCGCGCCTATGAGCTGTGGGATGTCGATACCGCAGAGGGACAGCGACGCATAACGGAGCATATCGCGGCCTGCTCGTATTTTGATCGCGTGGCCAACTGTATTAACCAATAAGGAGCAACATGATCATCATCAAAAACGGCGCGCTTGTGACACCCCAGGGGCTTCGCCGCGCCGATCTTGCCATGGATGGCGACAAGATTGTGCGGATTGCCGCGGCAATCGAGCCGGGCGAGGGCGATACCGTCCAGGACGCTACCGACTGTTGGGTGTTCCCCGGCTTTATCGACGGCCACACGCACATGCAGTGCTGGACCGGCATGGATTGGACAGCCGATAGCTTTGAGACCGGCACGCGCGCGGCTGCCTGCGGCGGCACGACGACCATTGTGGACTACGCGACGGCCGATCGCGGCGTGACCATGCCCGATGCCTTGGCCGAGTGGCATCGCCGCGCCGACGGAACCTGCACGGCCAACTACGCTTTTCATATGGCACTCGCCGAGTGGAACGAGCGCAACCGCGCCGATCTTTCGGCCATGCGCGAGGCGGGCGTATCGTCGTTTAAGACCTACTTTGCCTACGACCACCTGCGCTTGGACGATGCCGAGACGCTCGAGGTGCTCGAGGAGCTCAAGCACCTGGGCGGTATTCTGTGCGTGCATTGCGAGAACGGCACGCTGGTGAATGAGCTGCAGAAGCGCGTGTTTGAGCAGGGTATCCACGGGCCCGAGGGCCATGCGCTCAGCCGTCCGGATGTGTGCGAGGCCGAGGCAGTGAGCCGTCTGCTATATCTGGCGCACCTGGCCGGCGACGCACCGGTCAACGTGGTGCACCTTTCGACCAAGCTGGGGCTCGAGGCCATTCGTGCCGCCAAGGCGCGCGGGCAGAAGAATATCTATGTCGAGACCTGCCCTCAGTATTTGATGCTCGACGATACTTGCTACTTGGAGCAGGGCGAGGACGGCTTTGCGGGTGCCAAGTATGTGATGAGTCCGCCGTTGCGCCATGCCGGTGACCGTGCCGCGCTGCGCGAGGCGCTTGTGGTCGGCGAGATCGATACGATTGCGACCGACCACTGCAGCTTTAACCTGCACGGGCAAAAGGACCGCGGGCGCGACGACTTTCGCGCGATTCCCAACGGCGGGCCCGGTGTGGAGCATCGTCCCGTCGCGATTGCCACGAGCTTTGAGGGGCAGCTGGGTCCCGAGGATCTGTGCCGCTTGATGAGCGAGAACCCGGCGCGCGTCTTTGGCATGTATCCGCGCAAGGGATGTCTTGCCGAGGGCGCCGATGCCGACGTGTGCGTGTGGGATCCCCAGGCGCGCTGGACCATTCGCGCGGCGACACAGCATCAGGCTGTGGACTACACGCCGCTCGAGGGCTTTGAGGCTCACGGCCGCGCCAAGGCTGTGTTTGTGAACGGCGTGCTGGTGGCACGCGACGGCGAGCCCACCGGAGCCCAACCCGGCCGCTACGTCCCTCGCTAGCAGCAAAGATACCGTGTCCCCTCCGCAGTTGCGGTGAAATACGGACTGTTTGCGGCCGTCGGGCGGCCAAACAGTCCGTATTTCACCGCAACTGAGGAGATGGGGCCGGCTACTTGAGGCTGGTGGTGATGATGGGACGGCCGAGGGCTGCCTCGAAGCGGTCGGCCATCGTGGGGTCGCTGAGCGTGTCGACTTGGTTGAGCATGACGCGTGCGGTGCTGAGTTCCATCGCCCGCATCTCGGCATTGAGCACCTGGGCGACGCGCTCGGGCGTGGCGGTATCGGTGGGCTCGCAGCCGCAGCGCTCGCAGAAGAGCTCGGGGCGGTGGACAACCTCGGCGACGGGCTTGCCGAATCCCGAGGCGCCGACGATCCAGACGATGTTGGCCGTGCCAGAGGGAATTACCGGCTCCCACGGGGCGTGCGCCTTGAGCGGGAGCCGCTTGCTGCCGTCCGCCTCGGCCAGGACGTAGTCAAAGCGCTGCGCCAGCTCGTTGGGCGGCTCGGCGGGGGAGGAGAGCTTGCCCGTCTCCGGGTCCAAAACACCCGCCTGGCAGATACTTCCGCGGCTTATGCCTGCGCATGCCTCGCAGGTGCAGCCGGGAACATGCAGAGCGCCCGGTTTCCAGGGTGCGGCGTCCAGACGACGGCTCGACCCGTCCCACGGCACGCCGGCGACGGGAAACATGTGCGTGGTGGTACAGAGAAGCACCCTGCCGCCAGCGCGCATGAGCTCGAGACCCAGCGCCTTCAGCAAGGTCGACTTGCCGCCGCTGCCGATGATCGCGGTAATCCCCGGCTCGATCTTGAGCGCGGAGGCAAGGTTTCCGCTCGTCGTTTCCATCTGTTCACCGCCGTATAATACTGTGATAATAAATAATCATCAGAGTAGCGGTCGAACCGCTTTTGCTCTGCTCAAACCGTAGCACAGGGAGGTGCCCCGGGAATGCTCGTTTATGTTCGCGGCGCCGGCGATATCGCCACGGGCGTCGCTGCCCGTTTGGTGCGCGCCGGCGTGTCGGTCGTCATGGCCGATATCGCGGTTCCCACGTGCATCCGTCGCACAATCAGTTTTTGCGAGGCCATTCGCCTGGGCGAGGTCGAGGTCGAGGGCATTCGCGCTCGCTTGGCACAGACGCCGGCTGAGGCGCTCGAGATTACCCAGGCGGGGGATGTTGCCGTCGTGGTGGACCCTCAGGCCAAGATGCTCGATGAGCTTAAGCCCGCGGCTGTGGTCGACGCGATTCTGGCCAAGCGTAACTTGGGCACCACGCGCGACATGGCGCCTGCCGTCATCGCCGTGGGGCCGGGCTTTACCGCGCCGGTTGACTGCGACGCCGTGGTCGAAACCATGCGCGGGCATTTCCTGGGCCGTGTCATTACCCAAGGTTCGCCCCAGCCCAATACGGGCGTGCCGGGCATTATCGCCGGCTATGGCAGGGAGCGCGTTATCCACAGCCCCGCCGCTGGCGTGTTTCGGTCCGATCGCGCAATCGGCGACATCGTGAGCGCCGGAGACGTGATTGGCTACGCGGGCGATACGCCCATGTGCACGCAGATCGATGGCTGTCTGCGCGGGCTTTTGGCGAACGGCGTGCAGGTGACTGAGGGCTTTAAATGCGCCGATGTCGATCCGCGCGGCGATGCCAGCTATATCAACTACATTTCGGACAAGGCGACGTCGGTCGGCGGCGGCGTGCTCGAGGCGCTCGCCATGCTCACCGGTGTATTCCAGGGATAGGAAATTGCAATGGAAAAGCTCGATGTGGTGAATGCTGCGCTTGGCGCTCTGAAGGCCGGTAGGACGTGCGAGCTGGTGGTAGTTGCCGGCACGGCAGGGTCATCGCCGCGCGGCGTGGGCGCCTGGATGGCCGTCTTTGCCGATGGCAGCCAAGCGGGTACCATCGGCGGCGGCAAGATCGAGCTCTTTGCGCTGGACGAGGCACGCGAGCTGCTGGCCGCAGGTCAATCGCGTCTGGTCCGCTACACCATGGGCGGCGAGAACTCCGATACCGGCATGATCTGCGGCGGAGCCATCTGCCTGTGCTATCTGCATCTGGATGAATCGCAGGTGCCGTTGTTCCAGTCGGTTGCCGACGTCTTGGCGTATCGACGCATCGGCGACTTCGTTATCGACTTTGAACCGTTTATCGCAAACGCGCTCGAAAGCGACGCTGCTGAATACCATGGTGAGGAGTCGCGCCGCACCATTGTGGGTTGCCCCGGGCTTTCGCTGGTGGAAGAGGGGAGCAACGTCACCTACACCAACGCCGCCTCCGATATTCCTCCCGCGCACATCGAGACGCTCTGCCCCGAGGGCCTGACCTACATCTTTGGCTGCGGACACGTGGGCGCCGCGACGGCGCGCGTGCTCACGGCGGCGGGCTTTGCCGTCGTGGCCTGCGACGATCGCCCCGGCACGTTGACGCCCGAATGGGTGCCCGGTGTCTACGACCGTCGTCTGGTCGACTACAAGAACCTGAGCAAGCAGTGCCCCATCGGCCCGCGCGACTTGGTGGTCGTGGCCACAGCAGGCCACAAGTCCGATATCGACGTGGTGATTCAGGCCATGCGCGTCAAGCCCGCCTACCTGGGCTGTCTGGGCTCGCGTCGCAAGACGGCCTTTGTGCGCGCCCGCCTGGAGCAGGAGGGCTTTACGCAGGACCAGATCGACGAGCTGCACCTGCCGATCGGCGTTGCCATCGAGGCCGAGGATCCCGAGGAGATCGCTATCTCCATTGCCGCCGAGATGATCCACCTGCGCCGCACCAAGCTCGTCCCCCGCAAGCGCTAATCGCATCCCCACCAATAAGTTGCGGTGAAATACGGATTGTTTAAGCCTGTTAGGCCGCCCAACAGTCCCTATTTCACCGCAACTGCTTTTTGGGACCCATTTGTGCGGGGGAGTTGTGGAGTTGTGCAGGCAGACGAGGTTTTTCTGGAAATACGCTCCCGATGCGCGTATAGTACCGATTGTTTTGTCGGCTCCTGCTGCGTCGAGTCCAAACCGCGAAATGCCATGAGCGGCGCGGATGCAGCCAGGAGGCACGAGGACAACCCATCGTGGCCACGCCCCGTGCTTAAAACCCCAAGAAGGAGTGAACAATGGCAGAAGAGAAGTATGTGCCGCGTCTGAAGACCAAGTACAACAACGAGGTCAAGCAGCAGCTTCAGGACAAGTTCCAGTACGAGAACGTCATGATGATCCCCAAGTTTGAGAAGATCGTCGTGAACATGGGTGTCGGCGAGGCCGCTACCGATTCCAAGGCCATCGACGGTGCCGTGCGCGACCTGCGCGCCATCACCGGCCAGCAGCC
>FR878646.1:0-12525 GCA_000434535.1 Collinsella sp. CAG:166 | reverse complement strand
GCCAGCAGCCGATGATCACCCGTGCCCGCAAGTCCATCGCTACCTTCCGCCTGCGCGCCGGTATGCCGATCGGCTGCAAGGTTACCCTGCGTGGCGACCGTATGTGGGAGTTCTTCGATCGTCTGACCTCCGTCGCGATCCCCCGTATCCGCGACTTCCGCGGCATCTCCGCCAAGAGCTTCGACGGCCGTGGTAACTTCTCCATGGGCGTCACCGAGCAGCTCATCTTCCCCGAGATCGACTTCGACTCCGTCGATCACCAGCGTGGTATGGACATTACTTTCGTGACCACCGCCAACACCGATGAGGAGGCCAAGGCCCTTCTGGACGCCTTCGGTTTCCCGTTCAAGAAATAGGTTCACCTGCCCTATAAGCGCCGTTCCCACAAGGGGGCGGCGTTTGGGGCGAACAATACTCTATGTGAGGAGGATATAAGTGGCTAAGACATCGATGATCGTCAAGTGCAATCGCAAGCAGAAGTTCTCTACTCGTGAGTACACGCGCTGCCAGCGCTGCGGCCGTCCGCACTCTGTGTACCGCAAGTTCGGCCTGTGCCGTGTCTGCTTCCGCGAGCTTGCACTCAAGGGCGAGCTTCCCGGCGTTAAGAAGGCCAGCTGGTAAGTCACTACCAGCGTTTCAAGCATCAGTTTGGAACAGGGAAAACGCGCTAAAAAGGCTTTGCCGTTAAGGGCGGCGAAGAACCAAGAGCACGTGTTCATCAAGAACGAAGGAGAATCTGTATGAACCTTACAGACCCGATCGCAGATATGCTTACGCGCATCCGTAACGCTAACTCTGTGAACAAGGCCACGGTCTCCATGCCGAGCAGCAAGAAGCTCGTCGAGATCGCTCGTGTTCTGCACGAGGAGGGCTACATCGAGGGCTACGATGTCGAGGACACCGTTCCCCAGAAGACTCTGCACATCACGCTTAAGTATGGTCCCAAGAAGGCTAAGGTCATCAACGGCATCCGCCGCATTTCCAAGCCGGGCCTGCGTAAGTACACCGGCGTTGCCGACATGCCCCGCGTCCGCGGTGGCCTTGGTACCGCCATTATTTCCACCAGCCATGGCGTCATGACCGACCGCGATGCTCGCAAGCACAACGTCGGCGGCGAGATCATCGCTTACGTCTGGTAATTCGCTCGGTAGGTAGAAGGAAAGGAGATCACCGTGTCTCGTATCGGTAATAAGCCTGTCCAGATTCCCGCCGGAGTCGAAGTGGCAGTCAACGGCAACAACGTTGTCGTCAAGGGCCCCAAGGGCCAGCTCGAGCTCGATGTCTTTGAGAAGCTCGCTATCAACGTCGAGGACAACGTCCTCACCGTTTCCCGTCCCGACGACGAGCGTGAGACCCGTGCCCGCCACGGCCTCACCCGCGCCCTCATCCACAACATGGTTGTTGGCGTTTCCGAGGGCTTCGAGAAGAAGCTCGAGCTCGCCGGCGTCGGTTACCGCGTGCAGCAGAAGGGCAAGAACCTCGAGTTCTCCCTGGGCTTCTCGCACCCCGTGATCGTCGAGGCTCCCGAGGGCATCACCTTCGAGGTTCCCGACAACACCCACGTGAACGTCAAGGGTATCAACAAGCAGCAGGTCGGTCAGATCGCCGCTGAGATTCGCGGCCATCGTCCTCCCGAGCCTTACAAGGGCAAGGGTATCCACTACGTTGGCGAGCACATCCGCCGCAAGCTGGGTAAGGCCGCCAAGTAGTCGTAACCGACTCACTCGCATAAGACCAGCACCCCGTCAGGTGCTGGCAAGATCAACCTTTTTAGGAGTTTACGTATGAACAAGCATAAGGCGAAGCTGGAAGGCCTCAAGCGTCGTCAGCGTCGTGTTCGCGGCAAGGTCTCGGGTACCTCCGAGCGTCCGCGTCTTCGCGTGACCCGTACTAACGCCAACATCTATGCCCAGATTATCGACGACAGCAAGGGCTCCAGCCTGACGCTCGTCTCTGCCTCGACCCTCGAGGCCGAGTTCAAGGGCACCCACACCTCGAACAAGGAGGCTGCGGAGAAGGTCGGTCAGCTCGTTGGCAAGCGCGCCATCGAGGCCGGCATCACCAAGGTCGCCTTCGATCGCGGTGGCCGTATCTACCATGGCCGCGTCAAGGCCCTCGCCGACGGTGCTCGTGCCGCCGGTCTCGAGTTCTAGGAGGTATGTAGCACATGGCTCGTAATCAGAAGCAGCAGCGCGAGGCCTCCGAGTTCGAGGAGCGCGTCGTTTACATCAACCGCGTGTCGAAGACCGTCAAGGGCGGTCGTCGCATGAGCCTCGTCGCTCTCGTCGTCGTTGGCGACGGCAAGGGCAACGTCGGCGTTGGCATGGGCAAGTCCGCTGAGGTGCCCATGGCCATCTCCAAGGCGTCTCTCGATGCCAAGAAGAACATGTTCCACGTGCCGGTGACCGATCAGGGCACCATTCCGCACGAGGTTCTCGGTCACTTTGGTGCCGGCCGCATCATCATCAAGCCCGCTGTCGAGGGTACCGGCGTTATCGCCGGCGGCGCTGTGCGTCCCCTCTTTGAGCTTGCTGGCATCAAGAACGTCCTGTCCAAGTCCCTCGGTACCGACAACGGCCTCAACATCATCAAGGCTGCCGTCGAGGGCCTCAAGGAGCTCTCCAGCCCTGAGGACGTCGCGGCTCGCCGTGGCCTGACGGTCTCCGAGATGTTCGTCGGTAAGGAGAACTAAGCATGGCTGACACCATCAAGATCAAGCAGGTCCGCAGCACCAACGGTTGCAAGCAGGACCAGGTCCGTACTGTCCGTGCCCTCGGTCTCCACAGGATCCGCGAGGTTCGCGAGATTGCTGACAACGAGTCCGTCCGCGGCATGATCTTCAAGGTCAAGCACCTTGTCGAGATTGTAGAGGAGTAGCAAATGCAGCTTCACGATCTTACTCCCGCGCCCGGTTCCACCAAGAACCGCAAGCGCGTCGGCCGTGGCAATTCTTCGGGTCACGGCACCACTTCTGGCCGCGGCCAGAAGGGCCAGGGTTCCCGCTCTGGCGGCACCAAGGGTGCCGGCTTCGAGGGTGGCCAGACTCCGCTGGCTATGCGCCTGCCCAAGCTTCCGGGCTTCCGTAACCCCCGTCGTATCGAGTACACCGCTGTTAACGTTGAGCGTCTCGAGCGTAAGTTCGAGGACGGCGCTGTGATCGACGGTGCCGCTCTTAAGGCCGCTCGCATCACCAAGAGCGAGTTCGAGCCCGTCAAGGTGCTCGGCAATGGTGAGCTCACCAAGAAGTTCACGGTCAAGGTCGACAAGGTCAGCGCTTCTGCGCAGGCCAAGATCGAGGCCGCCGGCGGAAAGGTCGAGCTGCCGTGCTAAATGGTCTTAAGAATGCTTTCCGCATCAAAGAATTGCGCGAAAAGATTCTTTTTACCATAGCTATGCTCGTCGTGTACCGCATTGGTGCGCACGTTCCTGTGCCCGGCATTCCCTTCCAGGGGATGCTGGGCCTTTTCTCGACCGATAACAATTCGGTCGCCGCAGGTGCTATGGCCCTCCTGAATCTTTTCTCTGGCGGCGCGTTGAGTTACGTTTCGGTGTTTTCGCTGGGCATCATGCCTTACATCACCAGCTCAATCATCCTCCAGATGCTCCAGGCCGTCGTGCCTTCCCTGCATGAGCTTGCCCGCGAGGGCGAGGTCGGTCAGACCAAGATTACGCAGTATTCGCGTTACCTCACCCTGGCTCTGGCAATCCTCAACTCCGTGGGTTACCTCTTCCTCTTTAAGAGCTTCGGCATCAGCTTTAATGGCGCCGGCGCCCCCGAGATCATCTTCGACCTCATGATCGTCGGTACGCTCACCGCGGGCGCCATGCTGATCATGTGGATTGGTGAGCTCATCACCCAGCGCGGTATCGGCAATGGCATGTCGCTGATCATCTTCGCGAACATCATGGCCGGTCTGCCGCAGGCCATCTTCTCCAGCACCGAGGGCAATGCCGGTGGCATCATCACCATGGTGATCATCTGCGCCATCATCTTGCTGGTTATCCCGCTGATTGTTTTCCTTGAGCGCGGCCAGCGCCGCATCCCGGTCTCCTACGCCAAACGCGTCGTGGGCCGTCGCATGATGGGTGGTCAGACCACCTACCTGCCCATCAAGGTCAACACCGCGGGTGTCGTGCCGATCATCTTCGCTTCGGCGCTGCTGTACTTCCCGGCTCAGATTGCCGTGTTCTTCCCCGGCATCGGCTGGATCCAGGCAGTTGCCTCTGCGCTTTCGCGCGGCTGGCTCAACTGGGTGCTTAACGTTGTCCTCATCGTGTTTTTCGCGTACTTCTACACCTCTATGGTGTTCAACCCCGATGACACGGCCGACAACCTTAAGAAGCAGGGCGGCTTTATTCCGGGCGTGCGTCCGGGTAGGGCTACCGCGGCCTACATCAAGAACGCGCTCAACAAGATCACGCTTCCCAGCGCTGTCTTTTTGGCGCTCATCGCCATCGTGCCTTCGATCATCTTCTCCTTTACGGGTAACCAGCTGATCCAGGCATTTGGCGGCACGTCCATCCTCATCATGGTCGGCGTCGTGCTCGACACGGTCGATAAGCTCGAAGGCCAGATCAAGATGTATGATTACGATGGATTCTTTAAATAGGCTAGAGGAGGATTGCTCATGAACCTCGTATTGCTCGGAGCTCCGGGTGCCGGTAAGGGCACCGTCGCACAGGAGCTCGTCGCCGAGTTTTGCGTCGCCCACATTTCCACGGGCGACCTGCTGCGTGCTGCCGTCAAGGGTGGCACCGAGCTTGGTATTCAGGCTAAGAAGTACATGGACGCTGGCGAGCTCGTTCCCGACCAGCTCGTGATCGACCTTGTCAAGGAGCGCCTTGCTGCCGATGATGCCCAGCAGGGCTTCATCCTCGACGGCTTCCCGCGCAACACCGCCCAGGCCGTGACGCTCGATTCCGAGCTCTCCGCCATGGGTCGCGAGATCGACTGTGCCCTTCTGGTCGATGTGGCTCCCGAGGTCATTATCGATCGTCTGTCTTCGCGTCGCACCTGCCGCGCCTGCGGTTACACCGGCACCGCTGCCGATGCTACCTGCCCCAAGTGTGGCGGCGAGATGTATCAGCGCGACGACGACAAGCCCGAGACCATCAAGAACCGTCTCGACGTCTACGAGAAGTCCACGAGCCCGCTCGTCGACTACTATCGTGGCCAGGGTCTGCTCAAGTCGGTCAACGGTGACCAGGCTCGTGAGACCGTGTACGGGGATGTCAAAGAGGCTCTCGGTCTATGATCAAGATTAAGTCTGCAACGCAAATCGAGCAGATGAAGAAGGCAGGAGCGCTATCTAAGATGGCGCTCCGCCACGTTGGAGCCATGGTGCGCCCCGGCGTTTCGACTTTTGAGCTCGATCAGCTCGCGGAGCAGATTATCCGCATGCATGGCGGCACCCCGGCCTTTAAGGGCTACGGCGGGTTCCCGGGAACCATCTGCGCATCGATCAACGATGCCGTGGTTCACGGTATTCCCAACCCCGACATGATCCTGCGCGATGGCGATATCATCTCCATTGATACGGGAGCTGTCGTTGACGGTTGGGTCGGCGATAACGCTTGGACGTTTTTCGTCGGCACCCCCACGCCCGAAGCCAAGGCTTTGTGCGAGGTCACGCGCGATTGCCTTAAGGCTGCCATCGAGCAGGCTGTTCCCGGTAACCATATCGGGGACGTCGGTTATGCCGTTCAGTCCCTCGCCGAGTCTCACGGTTACGGCGTGCTTCGTGATTATGTGGGCCATGGCATTGGCCGCGTGATGCACGAGGACCCCAACGTTCCTAACTATGGAAAGAAGGGGAGGGGCGTTCGCCTCCAGGCCGGCATGGTCATTGCCATTGAGCCGATGGTTACGATGGGTTCCAACCATGTGAGCACGGGTTCCGACGGTTGGATCGTCACGACCAACGACCACCTGCCCGCCGCGCACTACGAGAACACCGTCGCCATCACTAATGACGGTCCGGTGATTCTCACCACGGATGCGCAAGGTGCTTGGTGTTCGCTCCAAGGCGGAGAAATGTAAAAGTCGCCGCCCCCTGATGCCCAACCTCGCGTTTCAATTTCGAAGGCATGACCCCAAGGTCTATGCCTTCTCATTTCAAGGCGATCTTGGGCATCAGGGAACGGCTTTGTTTTACATTTCAAATGTAACAAGTTCCACTTAGTTGTGGAGCCATTACGAAGTTATTACGATGCGTGCATACGTGTTGTAGAATACTCAATCGCTGTCGTTTTCTAGAGAAAGATGATTGCTTGTGAAGAAGGAAGACGCAATTGAGCTCGAGGGTACGGTAAAAGAGCCGCTGCCCAACGCCATGTTTAAGGTTGAGCTCGAGAACGGTCATTCGGTTCTGTGCAACATTTCTGGCAAGATCCGAATGAATTACATCCGCATTCTCCCCGGTGACAGGGTTGTCGTGGAGCTTTCCCCGTACGACCTGACCCGCGGCCGCATCACCTATCGCTATAAATAGCGGCACGCATACACGCACTCCATTTCCGGCTGCAGGCTTAGCTCAACCTACGGTCGGATTGTGTGTGAAGACCAGCCATAGTTTTAAACGCCTGCGGCTGGGCGAGTAGATAGTAGGGAAGTAGTTTGAGCGCTACCGAAAGGAAGAACGATGAAGGTACGTCCTTCGGTCAAGAAGATGTGCGATAAGTGCAAAATCATTAGGCGCCATGGCAAGGTCCTCGTCATTTGCGAGAACCCCCGTCATAAGCAGCGTCAGGGTTAAGAGAGGAGACTACGTTGGCCCGTATTAATGGTGTCGACCTCCCGCGTGAGAAGCGCGTTGAGATCGGTCTGACCTACATTTACGGCATCGGCCGCACCACTGCGACGAAGATCTGCGTCGAGTGCAACGTTAACGTGGATACGCGCGTTAAGGACCTCACCGAGGATGAGGTTAACGCCATCCGCGATTATATCGATAAGAACCAGATCATGGTTGAGGGCGACCTCCGCCGTGAGCGCAACCAGAACGTCAAGCGCCTTATGGACATCGGCTGCAACCGCGGCCTTCGTCACCGCAAGGGCCTCCCGGTCCGCGGCCAGCGCACCCACACTAACGCTCGTACCCGCAAGGGCCCGAAGCGTCAGATCGGTGCTAAGAAGAAGAAATAAGGAGCGCTAGATAGATGGCTACTGCTAAGAAGAACGTTCGCGCTGCCCGTCTGAAGCGCGCGGACCGTAAGAACATTTCCGTGGGCCAGGCTCACATTCGTTCTACGTTCAACAACACGATCGTTTCGATCACCGATCCCCAGGGCAACGTCATTTCCTGGAAGTCGGCTGGCCAGGTGGGCTTCAAGGGCTCCCGTAAGTCCACGCCGTTCGCTGCCCAGATGGCTGCCGAGGCTGCTGCCAAGCAGGCCATGGAGCACGGTATGAAGAAGGTTTCCGTCTTCGTCAAGGGCCCCGGCTCCGGTCGTGAGACCGCCATCCGCTCCCTCCAGGCTGCTGGCCTCGAGGTCTCGAGCATCCAGGACAAGACCCCCATTCCGCACAACGGCTGCCGCCCCAAGAAGCGTCGCCGCGTGTAACTGAAAGGATCGTATCAATATGGCAATCGACAGGACTCCTGTTCTTAAGCGCTGCCGTCAGCTCGGGATCGATCCCGCTGAGCTCGGTTACAGCAGCAAGAAGGAATCTATCCGTCAGCCCAAGCGCCGTCGCAAGGAATCTGAGTACGGCATGCAGCTGCGCGAGAAGCAGAAGGTCAAGTTCATCTATGGCGTTCTGGAGAAGCAGTTCCACGGCTACTTCAACAAGGCCCGCAAGATGAACGGCGTCACCGGTGAGAACCTCATGATCATCCTTGAGTCTCGCCTCGACAACGTCGTCTTCCGTCTTGGCTTCGCCCGCACCCGCAAAGAGGCTCGTCAGTCCGTCCGTCATGGTCACTTCACTGTGAACGGCAAGCGCGTGGACATCCCGTCCTACCGCGTCAAGGCCGGCGATGTCGTCGCTGTCGGCGAGAAGTTCCGTGACCTCCTCCCCATCAAGGAGGCCCTGATTTCCTCCGAGCGCTTTGAGGTCCCTGGCTGGCTCGAGGTCGATATCGAGAAGCTGTCTGGTAACGTGCTCGCTCTGCCGACGCGTGAGCAGATCAGCGGTGATATCAACGAGCAGCTCATCGTCGAGCTCTACTCTAAGTAGTCCATCCGGGCTGCTGAGGCTGGAGGTAATACATGTCAGAATTCATTAGGCCTCAGGTTCAGGTCGAAGAGATCAACGAGACGTCTGCTCGTGTCTCCGTCGAGCCGCTCGAGCGTGGCTACGGCGATACGCTGGGTAACTCCCTTCGTCGCGTTCTTCTGTCCTCGCTCGAGGGTGCCGCCGTCGAGGCTATTCAGATCGATGGTGCGCAGCACGAGTTCATGACCATCCCTAACATGGTCGAGGATGTCACCGACATCGTCCTGAATGTCAAGGGTCTTGTCTTCAGGGCTCTCGGCACGACCGACGAGGCGACCGCCACCATCTCGGTTGACGGCCCCTGCGAGGTCACCGGTGCGGACTTCTTTATTCCGTCCGAGTTTGAGCTGGTCAACCCCGAGCAGCACATCGCTACGCTCACCGAGGGTGGCCATCTCACCATGAGCATGCGCATCGGCTATGGCCGCGGCTATGTTTCTGGCGAGGCCAACAAGCGCGACAACGATCCCATCGGTGTGATCCACGTCGACTCGCTGTACTCGCCGGTTTCCCGTTGCGCCAAGCTCGTTGAGGCTTGCCGTGTCGGTCAGCACACCGACTACGACCGCCTTGTCCTCGAGATCGAGACCAACGGCTCCATCGCCCCGCGCGACGCCGTGGTCCAGGCTGCCAATATCATCAACCAGCATATGGCCGCCTTTATGAACCTTGCCGAGACCCCCGAGGTCGAGGAGGAGGCTTCGATCTTCGCTCCCGAGGTCACCAACGACAACGCCGAGCTGGACAAGCAGATCGAGGATCTGGACCTTTCCGTCCGTTCCTACAACTGCCTTAAGCGCGCCAGCATTCACTCGGTCCGTCAGCTCGTTGAGTTCTCGGAGAACGATCTGCTCAACATCCGTAACTTCGGTGTTAAGTCGATCGAGGAAGTGAAGGACAAGCTTGAGTCCATGGGCCTGAGCCTGAAGGCTTAATGCTTCGCATATTTGAGGAGAAACTAGACCATGCGTCACAACGTTAAGAAGGGCCTGAAGCTCGGCACCGATGCGAGCCACACCAAGGCCATGAAGAAGAGCCTTGCTAAGGCCCTCTTCGAGAACGACCGCATCAAGACCACCGAGACCCGTGCTAAGGCGCTGCGTTCGGTCGTCGATCCGATCATCACCTGGGCCAAGAAGGGCGACCTGCACTCTCGTCGTCTGGCTATCGCCAAGCTCGGCGATAAGCAGCTCGTTGCCGAGATCTTCGACAAGGCTGCCCAGGGCATGTGGCAGGACCGCAACGGCGGTTACACCCGCATCATGAAGCTCGGTAACCGCAAGGGCGACAACGCTCCCATCGTTATCATGGAGCTCGTCACCGAGCCTTGCACGCCTAAGGCCAAGAAGGCTGCTCCGGCCCCCAAGAAGGCCGCTGCTCCTAAGAAGGTCGAGGCCGTCGAGGAGGCTCCTGCTGAGGAGACCGCTGAGTAGACATTCCGTCTGCATAGGCTATATTCGAGGGGTACGTTCGCGTACCCCTCTTTTTTTTGTCGCGATACCGTTACTTGTTTGTTGGGAGCGCCCATGACTGCGCCGTCTGATTTCAATTCGATTTCCGAGCTTGACGCCACGCTCGTATTTCGCGTGGCCTATGATGGCTCGTCGTATAGCGGATTTGCCGAGCAGCCGGGACAGACGACGGTTGCGGGTGAGCTGCGTCGAGCCATCGAGACGCTGCTTCGCCGTCCGATCGATCTGACGTGCGCGGGTCGTACCGATGCCGGAGTGCATGCCGTGGCTCAGTACATCAGCGTGCCCGTAACGGACGCTGAGCTCGCGTTTACGCGCCGTAGGTGGCTGCGGGCTATGGATGCCCTGCTGCCCAAAGATATCGCCATCAACGAGGTCTACAAGGCCCGTAAAGGCTTTTCTGCACGTTTTGACGCGCGTTCCCGTACGTATACGTACCGTATTGCCGATCGAGATGCGCGCCCCGTGCTGTCCCGCGGTGCCGTGTGGTGGCATCGCTATCCCCTCGACGTCGATGCGATGGCGGCCGCCTGCCCTATGCTTTTGGGCGAGCAGGACTTTAAGAGCTTTTGCAAGGTCGCCTCTGCCGTGGGCAAACCTACGCACCGCTGCGTAATGCGTGCCGAGTTTGGCCATGAGGTCGCCTTTGGCGAGGACATCCTCACGTTTACCATCGAGGGCAATGCGTTTTTGCATTCGATGGTGCGAACCATTGTGGGCACCCTTGTTGAGATCGGCATGCATCGCCGCGATCCCGAGTGGATGCGCGAGGTAATTGATGCCTGCGATCGCTCCGCTGCTGGTCCTACGGCGCCCGCATGCGGTCTTACTTTTATGGGTGTGGACTACGACCCCACCGAGCTTGTGGTGCTCGATTAGGGAAGTGGCTGTCTGACGGTGATCTTTGTGTGCGGCGCCTGTGGGCGGGGCGTGTGCAACATCTGTTCTTGACGTGCATCGCGGCGGGCGACCGCCCGCATTAATTGACGGGGTGTACCATGAACGACAGTTTGTTACTAGCTGTCGAGAGGACGGAAAACTTGGTTCGACGTGGTTCGCATCCGCGACTTTCGGTGATCCTGATTGTTGAGGGTTCGCCCAGTTATACGATGCGCGCTCTCGAGAGCATCCAGAACCAAGACCTCTACGATTTGCAAATTGTCGTCGTTTGCCGCGGCGTGGTAGCTGGTGTGCACCATTCGCTCGAAGTTGCCGCCGACAGGGACATCCATATTGATTTGATTGATGTTGAGGACCCAGCGCCTGGCGCCTGCCTGCGTGCCGGCTTTGCGGCTTCGCGCGGCTCCCAGATCATTGCGATGAATGCCAATGAGTGGTTTGCACCGCAGTCCCTTTCGCAGATGGTCGAAAGCTCCTGCGACGCTTCTGCTGACATCGTGTTTCCCTCTGTTTCGCTCGATCGCTACGATGTTCACCGCGAACGTCATTCCCGAGTTTTGGACGCGACATCCGTTTCTGAAGATGAGGACCGGGCGGCTTGCCTGACCCAATTGGTTTCCTGTGGTTTAATCCGACAGACCTCTGGCGTGCTGTATGATCGCGCCCTCTTTGAGGCGTGCCTTGCGCATGGCGATGCGTTTCGCACGGTGTCTTTTTTGACGTTTGCGCTTTCGCAGGCAAAGCGCGTTTCGGGATGTGGCCGTGCCCGTTTTCATGCAGTGGCGCCGTCGATTACGGAGACGTTTGACCCCACGATGTTTGCCAGGCTTTCTGATGATATCGGGGCGCTCGACAGGCTTGCCGACTCGCTTGCCGTCGCGGGCGGTGGCGATCAGTTGAAGCTGGTCTGCCAGCGGTATTACTACGCCGGCCTGGTTGCCTGCATCGAAAATTTGTGTCTGAGCCCCCATGGGGTGTCTTCAATAGAGCGTTCGGCCCGTTTGCATGATATGCTCGAAGCGCAGCGTACCCGTCAGATGGTTGCGGCTCTTAAAGGCAATCATCGGGGCTTAGGTCTGCTCTATGGTTCGATAGCTAGTGCCAAGCCTATGCGGTGTGCGTTGTATACGCATCTGGCGGCCTTTTTTCAATCGTTCGGGCGTCAGGACTGTCTAGTAGCGTGATTTTCGAAATAAATTGCATGGAATTGTTTCGAAATGCGTTCTTATTCACTAAAACCTTCAAATAGCGCTAAACTATTCAATCACTAAGTGATTGTCTCCACTATCTTTTGGAGTGAGGTTTTGTATGGCCAAAAAACGCAATGGGCGCCAGGATGCCATCAGAGATATTGTTCGCAATAAGGACGTACGCACGCAGCGCGTTTTGGTAGACGAGCTTCGCGCCATGGGTTTCGATTGCACGCAGGCGACCGTTTCGCGTGATATCGCGGACATGGGACTGCGTAAGCTCCCCGAGGGCATTTATGTCCTTGCCGAGGACCTGCATCTGCAGCGCATGGTTTCCGAGTTGGTTACCGGCGTACTGCGCACCGATAATCTGGTTATGATCAAGGCGCAGCCCGGTACGGCTTCTGGTATTGCCGCAGCTGTCGATGCTGCGGAGCTGCCCGACGTGCTCGGCTCGCTTGCCGGCAACGACACGATCTTAGTCATTGCGCAGACGGCCGAGGACGGCGAACGCCTTGAGGCGCTCATCAACAAGCTGAGTAACTCTCACAAGTAGGGGATGCGTGGCACTGCTGCTGTGCCGATTGTCGCTATAGGTAATTGCCGAGGGCGTTGACGAAGGTCAGCGCCCTTTTGCATGCCGGCACCCGTTGCTCTATCGGTCCTGCAGCCGGGGCCGTCGTGGCATCTTATGGCATCTGCCGAAATAAAGAGGCGCCCGAGCAGCGTACGTGCTGCTCGGGCG
>FR878645.1:2717-3137 GCA_000434535.1 Collinsella sp. CAG:166 | reverse complement strand
TGCTCAAACGCGGGTTGGCCATTGCTTGCGGTTGTCTGCTCAACGGGTGCACCGCATGAGGTGCAGAACTTGGCATCATCTGCAAGAAGTTTGCCGCACGAGGCGCAATACCGAGACATTGCCACTCCTTTCGCCACATTTCAAATCAATACGACGATTATACCCAGCGCTCAAAAGTCCCCATCATAAGTTGCGGTGAAATAGGGACTGATTGGCGGTCTCAGAGCTTCAATCAGTCCCTATTTCACCGCAACTTTGGAAAGACACCTTTAGCCATTGGGGACGCGCCGAGCACTGGGGTATCATGGCTTGGTTGATATATCTGCATTTACGCGCCTTGTAGGAAGGGGCTGCGCCCATGGCTTTTGAGCCCGCTCAACATAGCTTTATCACGCTCGAGGGCGTCGACGGTGCCGGCAA
>FR878645.1:0-2712 GCA_000434535.1 Collinsella sp. CAG:166 | reverse complement strand
CGAGGGCGTCGACGGTGCCGGCAAGTCTACGCAGGCGCGCCTGCTTGCCCGCGCGCTTGAGTTCGCTGGCTACCAGGTTGTGAGCCTGCGCGAGCCGGGCGGCACCGCCATCAGCGAAAAGATCCGCGCTCTGCTGCTCGACCCCGCCAATACGGCGATGGGCGACACCTGCGAGTTGCTGCTCTACGAGGCGGCGCGCGCTCAGTTGGTGCACGAGGTCATCGCGCCCGCCCTCGCGGCCGGTAAGGTGGTCCTGTGCGATCGCTTCTACGATTCCACGACTTGCTACCAGGCGTTTGCCGACGGCCTCGATCGCCAGATGGTGCGCGATGCCAACAACCTGGCCGTCGCGGGGACGCACCCGGCGCTCACGCTCGTCTACCACATCACGCCCGGGCAGGCAGCGCTGCGCATGGCAGCCCGTGGCGCGGCAGATCGCATGGAGGCAAAAGGCATGGCATTCCAGGAGCGTGTTTACGAGGGGTTTAGCGCCATTGTCGCCGAGGAACCAAATCGCGTAAAGCTCATCGACGCCACCGCGACCATAGAGGAGGTCTTCGCGCAGACGGTCGAGCAGGTTCGCGCGTACGGTCTCGACATTCCGCAAGACGCCGTCGCCGCCGCGCTTGCCCAGGAGGCCGAGTAACATGGCCCCCGCTCAGGCAAGCCTGCTGGCCAAGCTCGACACCCAACAGCGCGTGCGCGACTTTTTGACCAACGCCGTCGCCAACGGCCGCGCATCGCACGCCTACCTGTTTTTGGGCGCTCCCGGCGCCGGCAAGCTCGATGCCGCATGGGCGCTCGCCCAAGCCTTCCTGTGCGAGCAGGACGGCTGCGGCGCATGCGACAGCTGCGTACGCGTTGCTCGGCATACGCATCCCGACGTGCACTATTACACGCCCGAGAGCGCCACGGGCTACCTCATTGCCCAGACCCGCGAGCTGCTCGATGACGTGCCGCTGGCGCCCATCCGTGCCAGGGCCAAGGTCTACATCATCGACCGTGCCGAGCAGCTGCGTGCTAACACCGCCAACGCACTGCTCAAAACACTCGAGGAGCCGCCCGAGGGCGTCATGTTCATCTTGCTGGGCACCTCGGCAGACGTGATGCTGCCCACCATCGTGAGCCGCTGTCAGTGCGTGCCGTTTCGGCTGGTGTCGCCCGCCGCGGCCGCGCAGGCCGTGAGTCGCGCGACGGGCCAGGATCTCTCACGCTGTCGCATGGCGGTCGCCGTGGCGGGGAGCCCCACGCGCGGCATCGAGTTCCTTAAGAGTGCCGAGCGCCAGGACGCCCGCCGTCAGATGGTCCGTGCCATCGACTCACTCATTGCCGCCGACGAGGCCGACGTGCTCAGTCGCGCCAAGTCGCTCATCGTCGCCGTTAAGGCTCCGCTCGCCGAGGTCAAGTCCACGCAGGAAAAGGTGCTCGAGCAAAACGCCGACTACCTGTCGCGTGGAGCATTGAAGCAGCTTGAGGACCGCAACAAGCGCGAACTCAACGCGCGCGAGCGTTCGGGTATCATGGAAGCGCTGGCGAGCGCGCGGACGCTCATGCGCGACGTGCTGCTGACGCTTCAGGATGAGGCGGCAGGCGTTGTGAACGAGGACGTGCGCGACACGATCGGGCGGCTTGCCGCGGCGACGAATGTTGCGGGTGCCACCCAGGCGCTCGAGGCGGTTGCCACGGCTGAGCGCAACATCGCCAGAAACGTTACTCCCCAGCTGGCCATCGAGGTCATGCTGTTCGATATCAGGAAGGCACTGAAATGCCGTTAGTCGTACCCGTTAAGTTTACCTACGCCTCGCGCGACCTGTGGTTTGACCCGCAGGATCTGGATATCCTCGAGGCCGATTATGCCATTTGCTCCACCGAGCGCGGAACCGAGATCGGCCTGGTCACGGCCGATCCCTTCGAGGTGCCGCAAGATGAGATCGGCCAGCCGCTCAAGCCCGTGCTGCGCGTGGCGAGCGACATCGACCTGCAGCTTGCCGACGACCTGGCCATCCAGGGCGACGAGGCGATGGTCGATTTCCGCCGTCTGGTCAAAGAGCTCGACCTCGAGATGAAGCCGGTCGGCGTCGAGTACCTGTTTGGCGGCGAGAAGGCCGTGTTCTACTTTGCGGCCGAGGAGCGCGTCGATTTTCGTCAGCTCGTCAAGGACCTGTCCTCGACGCTGCACATTCGCGTCGACATGCGTCAGATCGGCGTGCGCGATGAGACCCGCCTGGTGGGCGGCTATGCCCAATGCGGACAGGAGCTCTGCTGCACGCGCTTTGGCGGACAGTTTGAGCCCGTCTCGATTCGCATGGCAAAAGAGCAGGACCTGCCGCTCAACTCGTCCAAGATCAGCGGCGTGTGCGGCCGCCTGATGTGCTGCCTGCGCTATGAGTTCGAGGCGTACAAGGACTTTAAGAGCCGTGCGCCCAAAAAGAAGACGCTCATCGATACGCCGCTCGGCAAGGCGCGTATCCAGGAATATGACACGCCGCGTGAGCAGCTGGTGCTGCGCCTGGAGAACGGCAAAGTCTTTAAGGTCAACCTGGTCGATATGACGTGCTCGGAGGGCTGCAAAAAGAAGGCCGCCGAGCAGGGCTGCAACTGCCGCCCCGACTGCGTGACGCGTGACGTGCTCGAGCGCATCGAGTCGCCCGAGATGCGCCTGGCGCTCATGGAACTCGATCGCGAGAACGGCGTCGACGTGGGCGATGGCCT
>FR878644.1:4221-20146 GCA_000434535.1 Collinsella sp. CAG:166 | reverse complement strand
GGGTCATAGTGTCTGACTTATGCTCAACCTGCAGCGCCTTAGATGTAGTCATTGGGGACGTTCTTAAATGACTAGGTTGGGCACATTGCTTTGAGATGTTATTCAATCAGTTGTGATGGCATTTGAGCTGTCTACCTGCTCAAAGTAATTAATAGCATTCATCTGCTATTGAAAATATTGCTCAAAAAATCGTCCAAGAAGTCGCAGTGCATTTTTTGATGAGTCGCGCGTCAAGTGATTTGGCATGTTCTTGGTTAGATATTGGTCAGTTTTTGGGCAACCTTGCCAAAAGCTTGACGAATGCAAATCTGGACGTCGGCGAATGAACACTTTGAGCGAGCCCGGTGCAAAATTCTGGGCTGATTCTCGATAATCGCCTTCAATCGCCCCTTGCCAAGCGCTAGCCTCGCTTACAATCTGCTCCGACATTCGCGCGCCGTCCGGCGCTTAAGAGGGGAGGGCCCCATGGCAAACGAGATCTGGACCATCAAGCGTTGTCTCGAGTGGACCAAGGAGTACCTGGCCGAGCGCGGCGAGGAGCACCCCCGTCTTTCTGCCGAGTGGCTGCTCTGCGCTGCCACGGGTTTGGCGCGTATCGACTTATATATGCGCATGGACGAGACGCTCGACGCAGCGCAGCTCGAGACCATGCACGCGGCGGTCGTCCGTCGCGCGAAGGGCGAGCCGCTGCAGTACATCACCGGTAGCACGCAGTTTCGCATGATCGACGTCGCGTGCGCCCCCGGTGTGCTCATCCCGCGCCCCGAGACCGAGATGCTCGTCGAAGAAGTTCTGAACTATCTGGATGCCGAGGTGCTGAGCCCCGAGGCCGCTGCCCGCCAGCGTGTGGAGCTGCCTTGGAACGATGAGGTCGAGCAGGCCCGCAAAGCCGAGGCGGCGCTGGCTGACGAACGCGCGGCCGCCGAGCGCCGTGCCGCCAACCTGACGGCCGCCGATGAGGCTGCGCTGGGTAGCGACGTGCTCGGTAGCCGCGCCTATGCCGAGGAACTGGCCGACCGCGAGGCCGAGGAAGCCGCCGCGCAGGCAGCAGAAGCCGAAGCGGCAGAAGCAGAGGCCATGGAAACCCCCGAGCCCGAGCTCGACGAATACGGCATCGCCATTGAGGACAACGACCAACAGGCGACTCCCGCGCAAGATGCCGCCGAGGCCAACGTATCTGCCCCAGCCGAGCCCCGCACTGCTCGCGTTCTCGAGGTCGGCTGCGGCACGGGCTGCATTTCGCTCTCCCTTGCCTGGGAGCGCCGCGGGCACGTTACCTGCACTGCTACCGATATCGAGCCGCGCGCCATCGACCTTGCTACCAAAAACCGCGATGCGCTTGGCCTCACGTCCGACGAGGTCGCCTTCAGCCTCACAAACCTGGTGAGCTCCATTCCCCGCGAAGAGTGGGGCACCTTTGACGTACTCGTCTCCAACCCGCCCTACATCCCCACCGATGTCATGCGCTCGCTGCCGCATGAGGTCAAGGACTTTGAGCCCGATCTGGCGCTCGAGGGCGGTGCCGACGGTCTCGATATCTTCCGCCGCCTGCTCAACGCGGCGCCCTACATGCTGCGTGCCGGCGGCCTGTTTGCCTGCGAGCTCTACGAGGGCGCGCTCGACGCCGCGGCCGAGCTCTGTCGTCAAGCAGGCCTTTCGGACGTGCGTATCGTCCACGACCTCACCGATCGTCCCCGCATCGTTCGAGCCATCGTCACCGAGCCCAAACAGCGTATTTAAGCTGAATAAATAGACATTTGCGCAAGTTTGTCCTTGCAATATACCGTAAAACTTCTACTATAGAAGGAGAAAGGTATGTCAAATCAGCTGCATCGGTACCGTATCGTGCTTGATTACATTGAACCTTGGCTTGATGAGCAGGATGAAGCTACGCTGAAGCAGATTTATGCAGACCTTTTGGTGCTCGAGAAGGAAGGTCCCAGCCTTGGTCGTCCGCTGGTTGACCGCGTAAAGGGCTCGAAGCTTCATCATTTAAAGGAGCTGAGAGTGACGTCGTGTGGTGGGCAGGTGATTCGCATCCTCTTCGCCTTTGACCCCAAGCGCCAGGCGGTATTGCTATTGGCGGGTGATAAGTCGCGAGCGGGATCGTCAAGGGCAAAATGGAACGGTTGGTATGCGATCAACATTCCAAGGGCCGAGCAAATATACCGTCGCCACGTAAGGAGGCTCGATCGAGATGGAACTGCATGAGTATATGGAATCTCGCGGGATAACACGCGACTCCATTACCGCCGAGCAGGAGAGGACTCGCGATCGTATCGAAGCCTATAAGCTTGCTCAGATTCGCAGGTTAAAAGATCTAACACAGGCGTCGGTCGCCCAGTCGATGGGCGTTTCTCAAAAACGTGTATCCGAGCTCGAGCGTGGGGAGTTGGGTTCGATGAGGCTCGACACGCTGAGCAGGTACGCAGAGAGCCTCGGCGGAAAACTGGTTGCAAGCATCGAGTTTCCCGATCGTACCGTTACGCTTGCGCGCTAAAAATCTTCAATTAACCCCCTCACTTTCACCGACTACTAGAGCCGCTCACCAAACCAACATGCGCTCTGGGCAAATAGGTTGAATGTTTCGTGCGAGAATGCCCCACAGTAAACAAACTTGCACCGGAGCGTAAGGGGCTGGCATACACATGCAGACGGTCTATCGGGTATACGAGGGAACGCGCGAGCCGCATCGGCTTGCCGTCGAGCGCACGGCCGAGGTGCTCGGCCGCGGCGGCCTGGCCTTGATTCCGACCGAGACCGTCTACGGTGTCGCCGTGGCAGTCAACGCCTTCTCGGACGCCGTGCCCCAAGATACAAGCGAATTCCCATCGTGGCCGCGCGATCCGCAGGCTGCCGTCAATGGCGCCGCAGTTCCTGCGCTCGGCACCGGCTATCGCCGTATCTTCACTCTCAAGCAACGTGAGCTCACGCAAACCGTCGCTTGGCTGGTCGATGGCGTCGAAGCACTCGACCGCTATGGCGTGGATATCCCGGAAGATGCCCGCGTACTCGCGCGACGATGCTGGCCGGGAGCCCTGACTATCGTGGTCAAGGCAGCCCCCTGCGTGCCGACCTTTATGCGCGCTGCCGACGACACCGTGGCCCTGCGCGCTTCGGCCTCTCCCGTGGTCCAAGCGCTCATCCGCGCCTGCGGCAGTCCCCTTGCCTGCACGAGCGCCAACACGCACGGCGCGCCTTCGCCGGCAAGCTTTGCCGCCGTCGAGGGTCGCATCCTGGAGGGGGTCGATGTTGCCGTCGACGCCGGTGAGACCCCGTGTCGCGACGCCTCGACCATCGTGTCGTTCCAGCACGGCGGGCTCCAGATCCTGCGCCAAGGCGCACTTCCCGCATCAGAGATCGAGCGGGTCCTGTCCGACCCGATGCAATAGAAGGGTGTAAGCGATGTCGTTGAATCTGGGCAGCCTGGGCATGGAAGATGCCTCGTTTAACTTTGGCGGTTCCTACATCATGGCGCTCGACTGCGGCACTACCTCGGTACTCGCGGCCATTGTCGACGAATACGGCTGCATCGTTGCCCAGGCGCGTCGTAGCGTCAAAACCAGCTTCCCGCGCCCCGGCTGGGTGGAGCAGGATCCCACGGAGGTGCTTGCCAGCCAGATCGGCGTGATGATGGAGGTTCAGTTTAAGAGCGGCATCCATTCCGATCGCATCGCCGCCATCGGCATCTCCAACCAGCGCGAGACCACGGTGGTCTGGGACCGCGTGAGCGGCCAGCCCATCTATAACGCCATCGTGTGGCAATGCCGTCGCACCGCACCTCTGATCGACGAGCTGGTCGAGCGGGGCGCAGAAGAGCTGGTGCGCTCCCGCACGGGACTCACGCTCGATCCGTATTTCTCGGCTTCCAAGGTGCAGTGGATCCTCGACAACGTCGACGGTGCGCGTGAGAGCGCGGCGGCGGGCGACCTCATGTTCGGCACCATCGACACCTGGCTCATCTACAACCTTACCGGCAGCCAGGTCTTTGCCACCGACTACACCAATGCCAGCCGCACGGCGCTCTTTAATATCCATACGCTCGATTGGGACGACGACCTGCTGGCGCTCTTTGACGTTCCACGTTCCATGATGCCCGAGGTTCGTTGGAGCTCGGGCGACTACGGCCGCGTCGCGAGCGACATCATGACCAACATGCCGCCCATCATGGGCGTGGCGGGCGATCAGCAGGCGTCGCTGTTCGGCCACTGCTGCTTCCATCCCGGCCAGACCAAAAACACCTATGGCACGGGTTGCTTTATGCTCATGAACACCGGCGACGAGGTCGTCGAATCCAAGAACGGTCTGGTCTCCACGATCGGTATCGCCGCGGACGGCAAGATCAGCTATGCGCTCGAGGGTTCTATCTTTGCCGCCGGCTCAACCATGAACTGGCTGCGCAACAACATGGGCATCATCTCGAGTGTGAGCGAGTCCGCGCAACTCGCCGCTTCGATCAACGACAACGAGGGCTGCTACTTCGTCCCCGCCTTCGCTGGCCTGGGCGCTCCCTGGTGGGACCCGCGTGCCCGCGGTATCGTGTGCGGCCTGACCGGTGCCTCGAGTCGCGCGACCATTGTGCGTGCGGCCTGCGAGTCCATGGCCTACCAGAGTTATGACGTGCTGCGCGCCATGGAGCAGGACGTGGGACTTTCGATTGAGCGCCTGTCCGTCGATGGCGGCGCCTCACGCAACGAGTTCATCATGCAATTTCAGGCCGACCTGCTGGATATCCCCGTGCTGCAATGCGAGACGGTGGAGACCACGGCAATCGGTGCCGCGTACTTGGCGGGTCTTGCCGTCGGCTATTGGGAAGACCTTGAAGAGCTGGAGCAAAATGCCCAGATCGTTAGGACCTTCCTTCCCCATATGTCCGCCGAGCGTCGCGAGCAAAACCTTGCGGGCTGGCGTGATGCAGTCAAGCGCTCGCTCAGTACCGCACAGTAGGGCTGCGATGGGCGGCCCGATACAACAAACCGCTAAACTTATGCATGGCGTGCGGCGGCAACATTGCTGCGCGCCTTGTCAGCAAGGCCGTTTTGCGGCTGCAACGAAAGGGGCAATCAACCCATGACCGTCACCTACGATGCGTCCCGTGTGACGCTTGTCGATCATCCGCTCGTCCAGCACAAGCTGTCGATCCTGCGCGACAAAAACACCGGCACCAACCAGTTCCGTCAGCTCGTGCGCGAACTCGCGCTTTTTGACGGCTACGAGGCCATGCGCGACCTACCTATGGAAGACGTCGAGGTCGAGACCCCCATCACTACCGCCACGTTCAAACAGCTTGCCGGCAAGAAACTCGCCATCGTGCCCATCCTGCGTGCGGGCCTTGGCATGGTCGACGGTATCCTCGACCTGGTGCCCTCCGCTCGCGTGGGCCACATCGGCATGGAGCGCGACGAGGTCACCCACGAGCCGCACGAGTATTACTGCAAGATGCCCAAGGATATCGACCAGCGCATCTGCCTGGTCGTCGACCCCATGCTCGCCACGGGCGGTTCGGCCGAGATGGCCATCAGCTACCTGCGCGAGCGCGGTGTCAAGGATATCCGCATGCTGTGCATCGTCGCCGCGCCCGAGGGCCTCAAGTCACTGACCGAAAAGGACCCCGACGTACATATTTATACGTGCGCCATCGACGACCATCTCAACGAGGCCGCCTACATCGTTCCCGGCCTCGGCGACGCCGGCGACCGCATCTTCGGCACGCTCTAGTCGCTGGGCTAAGACGGCCGCGGCTGCAAATACGAAGAAACGGTGCGCGCGGTCGAACAAAAGGCGACCGCGCGCACTCCTGTTAACGGACGTTTTGCCCTGCAGGGTTCGAGAAAAACGTATTACCGTACCTGCGGCATAAAGAAGGTCTTAAGAAAACGAACAGGTGCGTATTAACCGATGCTTTTTCGGTTGTACTTTAGCGATTGGCTCGTACAATAGTCACCAATGTTTGGCGGGAACTGTTCTGTGAGGCGTTAAAAAAGGAAAGTGAGGACGCCAATGTTTCAGATAGCCGATCTGCTCGCTATCGTTGCAGGCGCCATCGCGGGCGCAATTGCCTTCCTTCCCTTTGTCTTTACGCTCAAGCCGGTTCTTGACGATAAACAGAATGCGGACATGCTCAAGGGTATGGTGAGTCTGGCGGTCTCGGCAATCGCCCTGCTCGTCTTTACCTTGGTTGTGTTTGTGTTGTTCGGAGAGGCATTTCGCATGTTCCTCCTGGGCGAGGCGATCGGCTTCGTGGCCTTTATGGCCGCCTGCACGGTTCGCGTCGCCAAGGCGCTGCGAGATCCTCATGAGGTCGAAAGGTAAGTCGTGGAAATTTTTGAAAAGCTGCCTGATGAGATTAATCATCTGGTCAGCGAGTTCAGCTCCACCCCTGTCGTGGGCGATCTGAGCTGCGGCATCACGCAGTACTCGTTTTGGCTGATCGTCTCCACGATCGTGCTCCTGATCGTCCTGGCCGTGTTCAAGAAGAAGCAGACCCTGGTTCCCAAGGGCTTCTTCGTCAACGGTTTCGAGTACATCATCGAGTACGTCGAGAACGATATCGGCAAGGGCGTCGTGGGTGAGAACTGGAAGAAGCACTTCCCGTTCCTGTGCTCGCTTTTCCTGTTCATCCTGATCAATAACATGATCGGCCTGATCCCGGGAATGAAGCCCGGCACCGGTGCAATCGGCTCCACCGCCGCGCTCGCCATCTTCGCCTTCGTGTACTTCATCTACTACGGATGCAAGGCTCACGGCGTGATCGGCTACATCAAGAGCCTCGCCCCGCAGGGCGTGAGCTTCCCGATGAACGTGCTCGTGTGGGTCGTCGAGCTTTTCTCGACCTTCCTGCGCCTCATCACGCTCGCCGTCCGTCTGTTCTGCAACATGTTCGCAGGACACGTGGTCATGGGCTCGTTCGCCATCATGGCGAGCATGTTCATGCAGCCGCTGCTTCAGCAGGTTTCCGCGGCCCACGCCGTCGGCGCCCTGCCTTCGCTGGCCTGGCTTGCCATCCTCATCCTGATCTATGCGATCGAGCTTGTGGTCGGCGCCATCCAGGCTTACGTCTTCACGGTCCTTACCGCCGTGTATGTCTCCGAGGCAGAGGAGGTCGCGGAGGAGGAGTAGTCTTCCGTTCGCGCCTTAAAGGTAAGGCAATTCGTTAAACCGCCGGTGCCCGTACCCATGGAGCCCGGCAGTTATAAAAAGGTTATCCTGCGTGAAATAAGACACGCACGACAAAGGAGGAATCGTGGGAGTTATCGGTTACGGTCTCGGTGTTATCGGCGCTGGTCTTGCTATCGGCCTGTCTGCTCTGGGTGCTACGGGTGCTATGGCCCGTCAGCCTGAGGTCCAGGGCCGCGTGTTCACCGTCTTCATCATGGGCTCCGCCTTCGGCGAGGCTCTGGCTCTGATCGGCTTCGTTGTCGCGCTGATCGTTAAATAGCACGGAGCGTCAAGTATGAATCTTTCATCCCAGAAGAGCGCGATCGCACTCTCCGCGTCCGCGGCCGCGCTGCTCATGCCGGTTTCCGCGTTCGCCGAGGACGGCGCCGCCGGTGCGGACATCCTCATCCCTAAGATGGCGGAGTTCATCCCGGCGCTTATCGCCTTCCTGATTATCTGGATCGTGCTGGCCAAGGTCGCCCTGCCGGGCATCATGAAAACCATGGAGGAGCGCGGCAAGAAGATCGAGGAGAGCCTCGACGAGGCCGAGAAGACCAAGCAGGAGGCTATCGCCAAGCGCGCTGAGTCCGACTCGATCGTCACCGACGCCCGTCGTCAGGCTGCCGACATCGTTCTCGAGGCCCGTAAGGACGCCGAGTCCGAGCGCGCCCGTATCATCGAGGCTGCTCACAAGGAGGCCGAGGAGATCATCGCCAAGGCCCATACGACCGTCGAGGACGAGCGCAAGTCCATCTACGCCGGTGCCGCGAACTCCATCGCCGACCTGTCCGTTGCCGTCGCCACCAAGATCGTGGGCGAGGCACTCGAGAACGAGGCCGAGCAGAAGAAGCTCATCGAGCGCTACATCCAGGAAGCAGGTAGCCTGAATGCCGACTAGCCGCTATCAGGACAAGGTGCTCGAGACCTACGCGCGCTCCCTTCTGGAAGCCGCTAAGGCCGAGAACCATGTGTTCGAGGACCTCGAGATGATCGAGCGCTTGGCTTCTGCCAGCCCCGAGATCATCGCCGTGCTCGACACCATGTCCAAGCGCGACCAGCTCGACCTTCTTCCCAAGGTGGCAGCTGCCTTTAAGTATGTTGCCGAGGAAGACGAGGATGTAGTGGGCGTGACCGTCACCACGGCGATCCCGCTCGACGACGAGCTGCGTCAAACCATCACTAAGAAATGCGAGCAGGACTTCGGCCGCAAGGTATTCCTTATCGAGCAGGTCGACCCGTCTATCGTGGGCGGCCTGGTGCTCGAGGCCCGCGGCGAGCGTCGTGACATTTCCGTCAAGACGCAGCTGCGTATCGCGCAGGAGACCCTCGCAAACTCTGCTAATTCGTACGGAGGTGAAGCCTAATGTCCGAAACCCTCAATGCCCAGGATATCGCCAAGAAACTGCAGGAGCAGCTCACGAGCCTCTCCGCGACGGTCGATACGCATGAGGTTTCAACGGTCGACGAGGTAGGCGACGGCATCGCGCGCGTCTCCGGCCTCAAGAGCGCCATGGCAGGCGAGCTTCTGGAGTTCAAGAGCTCCGATACCGGTGAGACCGTCTTCGGCCTTGCCCAGAACCTTGACCGTGACGAGGTCGGCGCCGTTCTGTTTGGTGCCGTCGACTCCATCAAGGAAGGCGACGAGTGCCGCACCACTGGCCGCATTATGGATATCCCCGTGAGCCGCGCCATGCTCGGCCGCGTCGTCAATCCGCTCGGCCAGCCCATCGACGGCCTGGGCGACATCGTCGCCACGCACCGTCGTCCCATTGAGTTCAAGGCCCCCGGCGTCATCGACCGTACCCCGGTGTGCGAGCCGGTTCAGACCGGCCTGTTGGCCATCGACTCCATGGTGCCTATTGGTCGCGGTCAGCGAGAGCTCATCATTGGCGACCGTAAGACCGGTAAGACCGCCATCGCCATCGACGCTATCCTCAACCAGCGCGGCAAGGGCATGGTCTGCATCTATGTCGCCGTCGGCCAGAAGGCCTCCACGGTTGCCAACATCCGCGAGACCCTCGCTCAGCACGGTGCGCTCGACTACACCATCATCGTTTCGGCAACCGCTGCCGATTCCGCCCCTATGCAGTACATCGCGCCTATGGCCGGTGCCGCTATCGGCGAGTTCTTCATGTACAACGGCGAGGATGGCAAGCCCGCTAGCGAGACCAACCCCGGCGGCCACGTGCTCGTCATCTACGATGACCTGTCCAAGCAGGCCGTGGCCTACCGTCAGATGTCGCTGACGCTGCATCGTCCGCCCGGACGCGAGGCCTATCCTGGCGACATCTTCTACCTGCACTCTCGTCTGCTCGAGCGTGCCGTCAAGATGTCCAAGAAGAACGGCTACGGCTCCATGACGGCACTGCCGATCATCGAGACCCAGGACGGCGACGTCTCGGCCTACATTCCGACCAACGTCATTTCCATTACCGATGGTCAGATCTATCTGCAGTCCGAGCTCTTCTTCCAGGGTCAGCGCCCGGCAGTCGACGTGGGCATTTCCGTGTCCCGCGTCGGTGGCGACGCGCAGACCAAGGCTATGAAGCAGGTCGCCGGTAACCTCCGTCTGGACCTCGCTTCGTACCAGGAGCTCGCCGGCTTTACGCAGTTCGGCTCCGACCTCGACGAGGCTACTCAGAAGCAGCTGACCCATGGTGCCCGCATGACCGAGCTCCTGAAGCAGCCGCGCTACAAGCCGTTTGAGGTTGGCGAGCAGATCGTTACGCTGTTCGCTGGCAACGAGGGCTTCCTGGATGACCTGGAGATTGCCGACGTGCTGCCTTTCCGTGCCGAGCTCATCGAGTACATGGACAATGGCTTTGGCTCGCTGCTCGATAAGGTTCGCGCCAAGAAGATCGATGATGACACCAAGGCTGAGCTCTTGCGCGTCATCGGCGACTTCAAGCAGCAGTTCATGGCCAAGCACCATTCGGATGTTTCTGGATCAGAGGAGAACTAAGCCCCATGGCCAACCTTCGCGACATTAAGAAGCGAATCTCCTCGGTTACCACGACCAAGCAGATCACGCGCACGATGGAGATGGTCTCTACGGCCAAGATCCGTCGTGCCCTCGATCGCTCCAAGCAGGCCGAGCCCTATAAGGAGGCGCTGACCGACGTCATGTTGACGGTCGCCGGCGACGCCTCCTGTTCGGGCACCGATCCCATGCTGCAGAAGCATGAGAGCGTCAAGCATGGCCTGATTGTCGTTATTGCCTCGGACCGCGGCCTTGCCGGCGGTTTCAATACGACGGTGGAGCGCACGGCCGAAAAGCTCGCCGCTTCTTGGGCGAACGACGGCATCGAGTGCGAGATCATCGCGTGCGGGCGTAAGCCGGCCACGTATTTCCGTGACCGCGCAAACGTCGTCATGCACTTTGAGGGCAACTCCTCTGAGCCCGATTTCAATCAGGCCCGCATGATCTCCTCTCATATCTGCGATGCGTATCGTGCCGGTGAGCTTGACCGTGTCGAGCTTGTCTACCACCACGCCAAGAATCGCGTGGATCAGGAGCTTCGCGTCGAGCATCTGTTGCCGCTCGACCCCGAGATGATCGCTATGGCCCACGGTCCGCGTAAGAACGAGACCGACGCCCCTAAGCGCATCTCGTCCACGTTCGAGTTCGTGCCCTCTCCCGAGCATGTTCTCGGCAAGCTTGTGCCGTCTTATATCCTGACGGTCATCTACCAGGCCCTGATCGATTCGGCGGCTGCCGAGCAGGGTGCACGCCGCAAGGCCATGCACTCCGCGACGGAAAACGCCACCGCGATCATCTCGACCCTTACCCGCACGTATAGTCGCGTGCGCCAGGCTTCGATCACGACCGAGATTAACGAGATCGTCGGCGGAGCCTCAGCATTGGAGGAACAGTAATGGCTAATAACACCGTAAAGCTTGCGGTCGAGGAAGCCACCAAGAAGACGACTGCCGGTGATGGTCGCATCGTGCGAATCATCGGCCCTGTCGTCGACGTCAAGTTTGACGGCGCGGTGCCCCCGATCTACAACGCGCTCACGGTCGAGGCCGAGACCCCGATCGGTCATCTGAGCACGATCCTCGAGGTCGAGAGCCAGCTTCCGGGCGGCGTCGTCCGCACGGTCGCCATGTCCTCGACCGACGGCCTGCAGCGCGGCCTCATCGCCACCGATACCGGTGAGCCCATGAAGATGCCCGTTGGTCCCAAGACGCTCGGCCGCATTTGGAACGTCATGGGCAAGCCCGTCGACGGCAAGCCCATGCCCGAGGTGGAGGAGTTCTACCCCATCCACCATGCAGCGCCCCGTTTCGACGAGCTCACCACCAAGACCGAGATCTTCGAGACCGGCATCAAGGCCGTTGACCTGCTCGAGCCCTACATCCGTGGCGGCAAAACGGGTCTGTTCGGCGGCGCCGGCGTCGGCAAGACCGTTTTGATTCAGGAGCTCATCAACAACCTCGCCCAGGAGCACGGTGGCACCTCGGTGTTCACCGGCGTCGGCGAGCGTACCCGCGAGGGCACCGACCTGTTCCTCGAGATGAGCGAGTCTGGCGTTATCGACAAGACCTGCTTGGTCTATGGTCAGATGAACGAGCCGCCCGGAGCGCGTCTGCGCATCGGTCTGGCCGGCCTTACTACCGCTGAGTATTTCCGTGATCGTGGCCAGGACGTTCTGCTGTTCATCGACAACATCTTCCGCTTCTCCCAGGCAGGTTCCGAGGTTTCCGCACTGCTGGGCCGTATGCCGTCCGCCGTTGGTTACCAGCCCACGCTGGCAACCGAGATGGGCGACCTCCAGGAGCGCATTACCTCGACCAAGACGGGCTCCATTACCTCCGTCCAGGCTGTCTACGTCCCCGCAGACGACCTGACCGACCCGGCGCCTGCCACGACGTTTACGCACCTCGACGCCACCACGGTTCTTTCGCGTAGCATTTCGTCGCTCGGCCTGTTCCCGGCTATCGACCCGCTCGCATCTTCCTCCGACGCTCTCGATCCCTCGATCGTCGGCGAGGAGCACTACCGTGTCGCCGTCAAGGTCCAGGAGCTCCTGCAGGAGTACTCCGACCTTCAGGACATCATCGCCATTCTGGGTATGGACGAGCTGTCCGAGGAGCAGCGCCTTACGGTCAACCGTGCCCGTAAGATTCAGCAGTTCCTCTCGCAGTCCTTCCACGTCGCCGAGAAGTTCACCGGCAACCCCGGTGTCTACGTCCGCGTCGAGGATACCGTCCGCTCTTTCGCCGAGATTGTCGACGGCAAGGCCGATGACCTGCCCGAGCAGGCTTTCCGCTATGCTTCCACGATTGAGGACGTGCGCGAGCGCGCCCGCAAGATGGGGGAGAAGTAGGTTATGCGTATCCGCATCGTGTGCCCCGTGAGCTGCGCCTATGAGGGCGACGCTGCGTTTGTGTCGATTCCGTCCACGGATGGCGAGTTTGGCGTTCTGCCTGCTCACTCCAGCGAGATCTGCACGATCGACCGCGGTTACGTTCGCGTTTCCGATAAGGCCATGGGCACTGTCGACCACACGTTTGCCGTGGCCGGCGGCTATGCCCAGGTTGCGGACGATGTCGTGACCGTTCTCGCCGAGCGCGCTTGCGATTTGGCGACCGTCGATGCCGACAAGCTTAAAGCTGATATTCAAGGTTTTGAAGAGAAGCTGGGTAATTTGTCGGAGGATGATGCACGCCGCGCCTACCTCTATAATGAAATCGCATGGTGTAAGCTCAAGCTTGCCCAATAGTCAAACGATTTAGCGTTCGACCATTTGCGAACACATCATGCCCGGGATGGCTCAGCCATCCCGGGCATGCTTTTTGAAAGGGTAGACCTTGGATATTATCCGCGTTGAGGGTGGCCACGCCATCGGAGGCTCCGTGCCCGTTTCGGGCGCCAAGAACTCCGCACTCAAACTCATGGCGGCAACGCTTCTGGCGCCGGGCAAAACGACGCTGCAGAACGTGCCCGATATTTCCGATGTCCACGTGATGGGCAAGGTGCTCAAGGGCATGGGCGCTACGATCGATGTTCTCGACGAGCACACGCTCGAGATTGATACCTCTCAGGTCGATTCTTGGGAGGCCCCCTACGAGCTCGTCGCTAAGATGCGTGCTTCCACCGCCGTCATGGGACCCCTGCTGGGCCGCTTCCATCGCGCCAAGATCGCCATGCCGGGCGGCTGCAACCTGGGTGCTCGCAAGATCGATATGCACATTCTTGGTCTTGAGGCCCTGGGCGTTGAGTTCGATACCGCCCACGGTTACATCAACGCTAATGCGCCCCAAGGTCTGCGCGGTACCACCGTCACGCTCGAGTTTGCCAGTGTCGGTGCGACCGAGAACCTCATTATGGCATCCGTGCGCGCGCAGGGTACCACGGTTATCGACAATGCCGCCCGCGAGCCCGAGATCGTCGATCTCGCCAACATGCTCAACGAGATGGGCGCCAAGATTGTTGGCGCCGGCACGCCCGTCGTGACTATCGAAGGCGTGGAAGAGCTCCATCCTGTTACCCATCGCGTAGTAGGCGACCGCATCGAGGCCGGTACCTTTATCGTTGCCGGTGCGTTGATGGCCGACGATCGCGGTGTCGATGTCACGGGCTTTTGCCCCATTCACTTGGGCATGGTGCTCAAGAAGATGGAGCTCATGGGTATCGACTGCGAGCGCGTCGAGGATGGCGTCCATGTAAACCGTGCCGAGCGTATCAAGCCGGTCGACATCCAGACGCTTCCGTTCCCCGGCTTCCCGACGGACATGCAGGCGCAGATTATGGTACTCTCCGCCCTTGCCGACGGCAGCTCCGTTATCACCGAGAACATCTTCGAGAATCGCTTTATGTTTGCCTCTGAGCTGGTGCGCATGGGTGCCGACATTCGTATCGAGAGTCATCATGCCATGATTCATGGCGTCAAGGGCTTCTCGGGTGCACAGGTTACCTCGCCCGATCTGCGTGGCGGAGCGGCCCTCGTCGTAGCGGGCTTGATCGCCGACGGGACGACCGAGGTTTCGGCTATCCATCACATCAAGCGCGGCTACGAGCAGTTTGTCGAAAAGCTGCAGGCGCTCGGCGCGCATGTCGAGCATGCTACCGTCCCCGATCCCGTCATCTACTAATACAGGTTGCCTATGTTTAATAAAAAGCCCCTCGCGGATACCACCGCCCGAAGACCCTCAACTGGTGCGCAGGCCAAGATCTACAGTCGCGATAACGTGGCTCGCTATTCCGAGCGCGCTCGTCAACGTCGTCGTAGCCACACGATTCGTCACGTCGCGCTCATTGTCGTGCTTGGCGTGCTGCTGAGTGCCACTACCGCTGCCGGCCTGTGGTTTGCCACCATTATGGGCAAGCTCGGCGATTCTAATGTCATTACCGACAATCTGCGTCGGGTTCTGGTTGACACCGATGAGGCAAAGGATCCGTTCTACGTGCTGCTTCTTGGCACCGACGGCCGTCCGGGCGAGGATACGTATCGTGCCGACTCGATTATCCTGGCACGCATCGACCCCACGCAAAAGCAGGCGACGCTCATTTCCGTTCCGCGCGACACCAAGGTCGAGTACAAGGGCGAGACCATGAAGATCAACGCCTGCCATACCGTTGGCGGCGCCGAGGCCATGGTCGAGGCGGTCAACGAGCTGTGCGGTGTTCAGATTTCCCACTATGCCGAGGTCAGCTTCGACGGTATGCAGGCACTGATTGATTCGGTTGGCGGTATCGACATTAACGCAACCGATGATGTTGACGACCCCGAGCACCTGGATATTAAGATTACCGCTGGCCAGCAGCATATGGACGGTGCCACCGCCCTTACCTATGCCCGCTGCCGCTACACCTATGCCGACGGCGATTACACGCGCATGCGCCACCAGCGTCAGGTGCTTGGCGCCCTTGCCAACCAGATTCTCAATAACTTCGATGCCACGAAGATTTTTGGCCTGGTTAATTCGCTGTCCGATATGCTCGTAACCGATATGAGCGTTCAGGATATCGTGGCTACGGTCAACGCCATGCGCGGTATGGATGTCGACGGTATCTACTCGGCCAACCTGCCCTCGTACGCCGACGACAGCACCATGATCGACGGTGTGAGCTACGTCTTTGTCTACGAGGACGAGCTCAAGGAAATGATGGAGCGCGTCGATGCCGGCAAGGATCCCAAGGGTCCCAACACCATGGGTCTTTCCGACGGTTCCAGCTCTACGATCGGCGACCTGAACAACAACACGTCTGACGACTACGCAAACGGTACCGCAACCTCATCGGTCAGCTCTGACGATTCCGATGACTCAAGCGATTCGAGCGATTCGGACTACTACGAAGAGCCCACCGGCGACGGCAACGGCTACGAGGCCAACTACTAAGTTACGGCGTTTTACCAAACGCCGTAACGGCTCGACGCTGCGCGCCGCCCAAGGCGACAATTTGTCATTCAAAAGGCAGGACATGACCAGAAGGTCAATGCCCTGCCTTTTTCATGCCAACTTGTTCGCCTTGGACGTCGCTCGCTGACGTTGGCTCAACCTGCGGTGCTGACTACTCCCCTTGCACCAAAAACCGCCCCGTTCTCGGTTTTGAGGACGGGGCGGTTTTGCTTACCTAGATTGTTCGAGTTCCTTATGCAAAGCGGGCGACGAGCTCCTGGAGCACGTCGGTCATCTTGACGAGCGAACTGACCGGGACGAACTCGTTGACGCCGTGGTAGCAATAGCCGCCGGTGGAAAGGTTGGGGCAGGGCAGACCGCGGAACGACAGCTGTGCACCGTCGGTGCCGCCGCGAATCGG